>DGVV01000087.1 GCA_002395085.1 Ruminococcus sp. UBA4275
TACCTTTATCGACAAGCTGAAACGGGATCTGCCGCAAAAGCAGATCCCGTTTTCATTTCCCCAAGCCCGCCCTCGTCCGGTCATTGACAGCGCGGTAGTGCAGTGTAAAAATGCCGTGTTCCAATGTGCATTTTGCGCATTGCATCGTCACGAAACTGATATTCCTTTCGGAATGTGCGGACTCATTCTCAGCCGCAGAGATGCGTCCACCTGACCGGACTACCAATCAGATCATAGCAGCTCAACCGTCCAGTTCAGCTCCTGCAAGGCTTCTTCCGTCAGGCGCAGTTCCTTGCTGATGGCATCGAGCTGCTTTTGCAGTTCCCGCACACTGACCGTGCTTTCCTGCCGAATCTCCGTGCGCGAATACCGCTGCGCAAGGTTGCTCGCCTCATCGAGAAAATTGCGGTAAATACGCTGTTTTTGCAGCAGAATATCCCGATGCGCAATGCGTTCTGTCACGGTCAAGCCGTCCACAATGGTCTGCGCATTTGTGAGGTTGATGCGCGCAATCAGCGTCTCCAGCTCGCCGGAAACGCTGTCAAGCTCAGCAAGCAGCTCCGCCGGCGATTCCGCAGGCTGCTCACCCTCCTGCACGCGGGCGTTGTTATTGAGGCGAAGCTGCAGCTCATCGAGCTTTTTTTGCAGATCAGCGCGGTTCATGAGGGCAGTTGCCAGCTTCATACGAAATCTCCTTTCGTCATTCATCCCACGGCACATCCTGCTGCGCCGTACCATCCGGAACTTTGAGGTCATAACCATTGACCTCAATAACAGCTTCATCCAGCTCAATGATCATGCAGCGGCGTCCCCCGACGGTTTCGAGGCGCACCTTATCCTTCGCGGAATTCTTCACATTTACGACGATTTCCGGTGTCTTGATTACAGTTTTCGGTGCAACAAGGCGCTCCGGTTTCAAAGTCGATTCAACGTGTTCCGAGAAGACCTTTTCGGTATCAACAAGTTTATCCTCCGAGACACCAGCCTCCGAGAGCATCCGGTGCAGAATGCGACCGGTAACTTCCGTCGGCGCATCATCGGTTTTATTTTTCGCGACAATCTCGCCGAGTTTTTCATTGACCTTCGTGACCGTTTCATAGGTCAGCGTATCGCCCAGCAGCGTACCGAGAATCTCTTTCATCCCCTGCTGATCTGCCTCGACCGGCGGTTCAGCATCGCACTCAAGGAACGAAGATACGAGGTTTTCGTTCGGCTCATTGGGCGTTTTGGTATAGTACATCACATGATGCACGTCCGTCGCACGATCAGAGAAAACAGGAAACAGGAAGCCATCCGAAGGCGCTTTGCTGAGGACCGCATTCTGATCCTCAAACTGCAAAATCTCGTCATCGAACTGATTGTAAATCAGCATACTTTCCTTTTTCTTGACCGGACACAATGCGAACACCAGATACTTGAACACCTGATCGGAGAATTCCGCATCCAGATCGCCCATTTTATTTTTCTTGGGCGTATCGTATTTGCAGTAAGCCGCCAGCACCGCATAGGGTGCATCCGAATCGACCGTCTCCGCCAGCTTCGTGAGGAACTGCTGCATCAGTTCCTCATCCTTCAGCTCAGAAGCAAGCAGCGCGGTCAGCGCAGTCTGGATGCCGTCATCGCCGTAAGCGTGTTCACGAAACGGAAGTTCGCTGCTTTGTTTTCCGAGATTGAGATTCATCACCTTTTTCATGGTTTCATAGAGAATGCGCGTCTCAACGCCCGGCACACTGGTTGCATAACGCAGCGTCATGCCGCGCACATTGCGATTCGTATCGACGAAGGCAGTCAGCACACGCTCCATAGTAAAATATTTCGCCTCCGGATCAAAATGATTCCGGATCTCCGCGAGTTCTTTTCTGTTCATAAGTCCCCTTTCAAGCAAACAGCCGCCGGTCAACCCGACGGCTGCATTCAGAAGCACGAAAGCAGGGCGCAGTCATTGACCGCGCCCGCTGTCGGTGTCAATCAGAAATTACTGCTGACCCTTGATGGATGCATAGCACTCGCTGCAGTAGACCGGACGATCCTCGCGCGGACGGAACGGCACGGAAGCCTCCTTACCGCACATAGCGCAGGTTGCGGTGAAGAACTCGCGCTCGGTCTTACCAGCGTTCTTTCTGGCATCGCGGCAAGCCTTGCACTTCTTCGGATCGTTCGTGAAGCCCTTCTCAGCGTAGAACTCCTGCTCGCCGGCGGTGAACACGAACTCCTGTCCGCACTCGTTGCATACTAAGGTTCTGTCTTCGTACATGTGAATTTTCCTCGATTCTTAGAAATTGGACCTCGGTCGGATCATCGCCATCACAGATGCAGATGGATCGCCTGCGGGCGTTGCCCTGAAGCGAAGCGGGATTGCAGGTGAAATCGTACGCACACGTTGGGGAAATGCTGCCGGGTCATGAATGGATTTTGCAGCGGATGCGGTTCTGCGCATAAACTGCTGCCGTCTTGTCAGCTCCAGACGGCGCGGAGCTTGCGTCTTGCACGCTGAACAGCGTTATCAACGCTTTTCGTGGAGATGTGCAGTTTCTCCGCGATTTCCCGATAAGAAAAGCCGCTGGCAGAGAGTGTCAGCACGGAAGCTTCCTGCGTTGTCAGCACAGAACTGAGTTGTGCAAAAAGCTCAGAAACACGTTCCTTTTCGAGAAAAACCTGTTCCGGTGTTTCCGCCTGATCAGCGAGCGTTTCCAGCAGATCATTGCCCGGATCATCGAGCGAAAGTGCTTCTGGAATTCTGCCGCCAAGCGAGCGGAACTGCCGTTTGGCAGCGGACCGGATGCGGTTACGGATACAAACCGCAGCATAAGTACGGAAACCGGCGGCACGGGTCTCGGAGTAAGTTGAGACCGCTGCAAGCAGACCAAGCAGACCCTCCTGGGCATAGTCCTCCGCATCCGCATAATTCTGCGCATACGAATTCGCCATACCAGCTACCATTTTGCGATAGCGGTCAAGCAGGATCCGGACGGCTTGCGGCTCATCACGTCTCAGGACAAGCACCTCATCCGGCAGATTCAGCATTGCATCGACAGTTTCATGCGTCACGCAGCTTCCTCCTTCGGACGAATGAACAATCCCGCGGTCAATCCGCACTGTCACATTTGCCGGCAAACACAGAACCGTCTGCGGCAAATATTGACCTAGAATAATCATATACGAAAATCAGCCATTTGTCAAGTGTTTTTTCGGCGCAATCCGAAATACGGCACATTTAACAACTGTCAACAGTGATTTTCGTCATTCCGCACAATCAGCCAACTTCTGCAAATGCAGACCGACCGTCACGGAACAGGTTTCCGCCGTGTGAATCAATCGCTGTCAGCACAGGAAATTCGTGCAGAGTCAGCTTCTTGACAGACTCACATCCGAGGTCCGGATATGCAATCACTTCACACGCGGTAATATGGGCAGCAGCAAGCGCACCCGCACCGCCGACCGCGCAAAAATACACGCCATTGTTGCGGATAATCGCATCGCACACAGCCTGTGAACGCTCACCCTTGCCGATCATTGCAAGGAGGCCAGCGTCCAGCAGCATCGGGGCATAGGGATCCATTCTGCCGGAAGTCGTCGGACCGCACGCACCAATCGGGTGACCGGGCGGCGCAGCAGTCGGACCGGCATAGTAGATCACAGCATCTTTGAGCGGAAACGGCAGAGCATCCGCACCCTGCTCCCGCAGAAGCGCAGTCAGGCGCTTATGGGCAGCATCACGGGAAGTATAGACCGTTCCGGAAAGGATCACCCGATCGCCGGCGTGCAGGAGCTGACGCTCCCGCACAAGTTCCGGCAGTTCGGATACATTGCAAAAATAATTCATGCGCAATCAGCTCCAGCTTCCGCTGTTTTCGCCGGCGCTCTCAGCGAGGTCATCGAAGCTGAACTCGCCCTTTTCCTTGCCGCCGAATGCCTTATTTGCGACCTCATCGAAGCTGTCGAAATTCGGCAGTTCGTCATCATCATTGACCGTGCCGCGCGCTTCAGTAATCACATTTTTCGCCTCATTGAGACGGCTGCTCGCCTGACCGGTCAGGTTCTCAAGGACGAGCGAAATCTCATTGAACTTTTTGGAAACAGAGTCAATCTCACTGCGAAGCAGCGCACGGACTGTGCGGGCAGTTTCGCTGGTGGTCTTGTTTCTCTTTTCGGCTTCCACAAGAGAAGCGCGTGCAGTTTCTTCAGCATCTGCAACAGTTTTGACTGCCTGTGCATCTGCATCATTGATCTTCTTCTCAGCCTCAGCATTTGCATTGCTGATGGTCTCATCCGCCTGCTTATTTGCATCCGCGATGGTCTGTTCTGCCTGCTTATTAGCAGACTGAACTGCTTCCTCCGCCTTTGCAGTTGCTTCACTGAGGATGGTCTCAGCCTGCGTCGTAGCATCCTTAACACGCTGCTCAGCCTTCTGGCGCGCCTCATTGACAACCTTATTTGCAGTCTTCTGAGCTTCTGCAAACAGCGAGCCCATATCGAAGGAAGAATCCGCGCTGTTCTCCTTCAGATCAGCGACCTGCTGCTGAAGCGACTCAATCTCACGCTCTTTGTCAGCGAGTGTGCTGTTCTGCTCTGCGATCTGCGCCTCATAAACAGCAAGCTTTTGCAGATCCTGCTCATTGGAGAGACCAGCCTGCTCCTCGATCATAGCATTTTTCGCATCCAGCTCCGAGCGCAGCGATGCAAGTTCCGCCTCAGAAACGTTCAACTGCTCCTGCAAAGCGGAAGCCTTTGCCTCTGCATCTGTCACCTGAGACTGAAGAGCTGCAACCTTAGCAGCAGCCTCCTCATTGCCGCCGGCGGTCAATGCCTGTGCCGCAGCCTCAGCAAGATCACTGCGAAGTGCAAGATTATCCTCATTCAGGGATTCAATTCTGGCTTCCAGCTCCGTAATTTTGGCACTGGTTTCAGCAGCCTCCTCCTGTGTAACCTGAAGCTCTGCCTGCACAGCAGCGAGATCAGCCTTTGCATCGGTTGCCTCCTGCCGGGCTGCTTCCAGTTCTGCCGGGGAGATGCCGCCCTCGCCGCCGTCGATCACAGGACGGTTTTTCAGTTCATCCTGTGCTGCGCGAAGCTGATTTTTCGTCGTTCCGAGTTCGCCGCGGAGACGGGTCAGTTCAGCCTCATACTGTGCCTGTGCCGATTCGTCCAGTCCGCCGCCGGAAGCATTGCGCTTCTTCAGCTCGTCGCGTTCTTCCTGAAGTGCATAGATCTGCGAGTTCAGTTCATCGACATAAGCTAAGACATCTTCTTTGACGAAACCGCCACCGATTTTAGTGGTTCTCAAAACATTTGGCTGATCCATAGTAACGCTCCAATCCTCCGCAAAAAAATGATATTGTGCAATTTTGCGCGGTAAATCTGCATAAAAAGCAGACACATCGGGACTCCTTTGCGCATATTTCGCTGCCGTTCGCGGATACCGGCAAAACGTAATATTTGCAGCGCAAAGAGTATGCTCCACAATTACCATATATTATGATAACATATTTTCAGGCTTTTTTCAAGGCATGAGATGTAGAATTATCAGGTTGATTTTCGTGCAAATTCACCATATCCTTTGCGATTTTTCCAATACTATAGACAAAAAAACAGCAGGCTGTCACAAAATGACAGCCTGCTTGCGGTTAATTCGATTATTTCTTATCGAGGATTTTGAAGATCTCAGAGAGATCGTCGTCATCGTCCAGACGCGGAATTGCACCGGAGGGACGCTGTGCCTTCGGCTTGCGGGGTTCAACCGGAACGAAGCCGTCAACATTCGGATTCTTGACAGGAATCGGCTGTGTGCCGCGTCTTGCAGGAGCGGGTTCCGGCTCGATTTCATCTTCCGCATCCGCGTTCGGCTCATCGTAGCCGGCAGCGATCACGGTAATGACCATCTCGTCGCTCATATCCTCCTTGAATGCCGTACCGAGGATGACCTCAACGCCGGGCGCTGCGGTCTCGGTGATCTTCTGCGTTGCAGAATCGACCTCAGAGGAAAGCACGTCTTCACTCATTGCAATATTGATCAGCAGGCGCTTTGCACCGGCGATGGAAGTCTCAAGCAGCGGGCTGGAAATCACAGCAGAAGCTGCCTCATCCGCCTTGTTCTTGCCGGAGCCGTGGCCGATTGCCATGTGTGCATAGCCTGCGCCCTTCATGATGGTGGAAACATCAGCGAAGTCGAGGTTAATATAGCCGTCCTCGACGATCAGATCGGAAATGGACTGCACACCGGTTTTGAGGATGTCATCCGCGAGTGCGAAACTCTGGCGCATGGTCAGGGGCTTGTCCACACCGACAAGCAGGCGCTCATTCGGGATGATGACCAGCGAATCGACATACTGTTTCAGCGTTTCGATGCCGCGCTCAGCCTGTGCCATTTTCTGTTCACGCTCAAATGCAAACGGCTTTGTCACAACTGCAACCGTCAGAATGCCAAGCTCCTGTGCAATCTGTGCAACGACCGGAGCCGCACCTGTACCTGTGCCGCCGCCCATACCGGCAGTAATGAAGATCATGTCTGCACCCTTGAGTGCATTGCTGATCTCATCGCGGTTTTCCTCAGCGGACTGTCTGCCGACTTCCGGACGGTTACCCGCGCCTCTGCCCTTTGTGAGCTTCGTGCCGATCTGGATGCGGGTCGGTGCTTTGGAATTGAGAAGCGCCTTCGCATCGGTATTCACTGCGATATATTCAATATTTTTCACATCTGCCTGAACCATGCAGTCCAGCGCATTGCCGCCGCCGCCGCCAACGCCGACGACCTTGATATTTACCTGCGGATCAAAGGAATCTTCATAGACAAAATCAGTCATTTTGTGCCTCCCATTCGCGATAAGGCAGTCCGGCTTATCCGTATACTGAGACCGCCCGAAAAACATATAGCTATATTGTAACACAGAATCGAATTGATTTCAAGCAAATTTCTGCTTTTTGTTCAATGCGCCAGTTTTTTTGATTTTGAAAATAGAAATTATGTCGTTGTTGATGTAACCGTTGTCAGAGTGGTGCTTGCGGGATAGCGCGTTGTGACCGTCGTAAAGCTGGTCGTTGTTGTCGTGGTTGTTGATGTCGCGGAAGTTGTTGTTGTCGCCGCGGCAGACGTCGTTGTTTCGGCAGGCCGCACGGTTGTCTGTGCAAAGAACCGTTCCGCATTTGCCGGCTGTACCGAAATCTGATTGTTGCCAACCATCGTCAGGCGGTATTTCTTATTCTGCTTGAGTCTCTCGATTGCTTTCGCAGCAAGCCGCAGCTTGTAGACGGCATCCGAACTGCTGCCCATGTGAAATTCAATGTCCTCACCGAAGTGTACCAGAATATCACTCTGATCCTTCATGTCAATCGAGATTATGTTGCTGTTATTGACGGCAGAAACCGCAGCGGTCATCGTCTTCAGAACATTGTCACGTTTTTCGTCCTCCGATTGCAGCATCATGCCGACTGTACCCTGCGCGGGATTGTAGCCTGTGACAATCAGCAGCCCCGCACGCGGCCCGTCCCTGAGTTCCTCCAGTACACGGTTGGAGGCACTGACCAGCAGATAGCCGTAGCTTTGTGAGATGTTAGCAACCGGTTTCGCCTTCTCAACCGAAATCACGACAGTCGAGGGAAATTTGCGCGTCACTTTGACGTTCTCCGCATAGGCGATGCCGGCAGTGATGCGCTGTTCCGCGATGACGGTTTCCAGCCGGATGAGATTATCATGTGCCTTGATGCCGCTGAGTTCCACAACCCGTTCATCGGGTGTATCGGTTTCGTTCTGAACAATGATGTCCGTCACATTGAAAAACAGCGTAACGGATAGTGCCGCACCGATTCCCAGCACCAGCAGAATCACGAGAAAAATGTACGCTGTATGCCGCCTTGTACGGCGGTGCTGCCGCTTCGTGTTGCGGCTGCGAACCACATTTTGTTTAATGACGTCACGCATCGTGCATCCCTCCCTTGCGTCAAGCCCGTATTTCGCAGCGGGCTGTGGAAAACGCAGTCCGCGAACCGGCTGCGTTTTCCCACAAATTCCACATAGTTTTCAACAGCTATATCACGCTGTCAAGCCAAAAATCGCCTGTTTCCGCGCTCACTTTCAACTGTTTTGCACGGTTTCCACACTGTTTTCAACATTTTTGCACTTATGCACTGGTTTTTCCGCGTGAGGACGTAGAAATCACCATACGCTCCGTGCGGATGCCAAGACTGTTGAAAACCTCCGCAAAGTGATCATAGCCGCGGTCAATATGGTGCAGTCCGTGCAGGACGGTCTGCCCCTCTGCACCGGCAGCCGCAACGGCAAGCGCAGCACCGCCGCGCAGATCCATCGCCTCAACGTATGCTCCGTGCAGACAATGCACGCCTTCCACAACCGCCGCAGTCCCCTTGATGCGAATATCTGCACCCATGCGGACAAGCTCTCCTGCGTGCTTATAGCGGTCCTCGAAGATTGTCTCATCGAATACACTTGTTCCGTGTGCCGTCGCCAGCACTGCCATCAGCAATGCCTGTGCGTCTGTCGGAAAACCCGGATACGGCATCGTCACGATTTCGCGGATACTCCGCAGCACACCGCCCGCATCCAGAAAGAGCGTGCCGTCGCATTCGCCAAGCTTACAGCCCGCCCTGCGCAGCAGATCCAGACAGTTTTCCAGATCACCCGTGCGCACATCGCGGAGGGTGATCGAACCGCGGCTTGCCGCTGCCGCACACAGCCATGTCATGGCAGCAATGCGGTCCGGCATGATGCGGTATTCCGCTGCATGAAGCTGCGGCACGCCTTCAATCACGATTGTCCCCTCACCTGCCCCGCGGATCTTTGCGCCGCAGCGGTTGAGATAGCCCGCCAGATCTGCAATCTCCGGCTCGCGGGCTGCATTCGTGAGAACCGTTTCACCCTCTGCCAGCACCGCTGCCATAATCACATTTTCCGTCACGCCGACGGACGGAAAAGCCAGCGGAATCCTTGCGCCGTGCAGCTTATCCGCCGTACACACAATCTGTTCGCCGGTACATCGGATGATGACGCCCATTTTCTCCATTGCATCCAGATGCAGGTTAATGGGTCTTGCACCAAGTGCGCAGCCGCCGGGTCTTGTCAGGGTACACTGCCGCATTCTGCCCAGCAGCGGCCCCATAAACATGATCGTCGAACGCATCGCACGCATATCTGCATCCGGAATCTCCGCACGGCAGATGTCTGCCGCATTGATGGTTACAGTATGGCCGTCCGGCGTACAGTGCGCCCCCAGCCTGTTCAGGATTCTGCTTGCCGCATACACATCCGAGAGCTGCGGCACATTCGTCAGTACCGTTTCGCCCTGACAGAGCATCGCAGCCGCCATGATTGGCAGCACACTGTTTTTCGCGCCCTGAACGGTCGTCTCCCCGCGGACAGGTGTTCCGCCGGTAATCCGCATGATTTCATCCGCCATTTGCATCACTCCTCGCAAATCCGGCATCTGCCGTTATGCCTTTAGCGTATGCAAATACACTCTTTTTCGTGAAATTGCACGTCGAATGCGGGCGAACCCGCGCGATGTACACATCCGGCAGAGTATATCTGCTGCATCGGACTTCCTTCTGTGTTTCGCGACTGCACCGTTCACTTCAGAACGCCTGCAATCACTTTCCAGATACGCTCGTCGGTATCCTGCGGGAACAGCGCGCCTGCCCGTTGCCCCATTGTCTCGCGCTTATTCGGATTCTCATACAGCTCGCGGACAGCATCCTTGAGCTTTTCAAGTGTCAGATTCTTCTGCTCAATCACAATGGCCGCGCCGGCCTTGCCAAGCACCATTGCGTTGTGATACTGATGATTCTCCGCCGCTGCCGGGTAGGGAATCAGCACGGAAGCCCGTCCGACTGCTTCCAGCTCACTGAGCGTCGATGCACCGGCACGGCTGATGACCAGATCTGCCGCCGCCAGACAGACATCCATATCATGGATATACTCCGTCACACGCATCCGCTTGTCCTGTGCGATGCCCTTTGCCTCCAGTGCCTGCGGGACAGTCTCCCTGCCGAATTTGCCGTAGGCATGAATGTGGTTGATTTCCATATCGGATTTCAGATGCCACTCCATGAGATCCGGCATCAGATCGTTGAGACATTTTGCGCCCTGGCTTCCGCCGAAGCTGAGGATTGTCATACCCTGCGAAAAACCGAGCATCCGGCGTGCCTCCTCGCGGCTGCGCTTCGTTAAACTGCCGCGCACAGGCAGTCCGGTCATAACGGTTTTTGTACCTTCAGGAAAATGCTCTTTTGCCGCTTCAAAGGTCATCATGACAGCTTTTGCCTTTTTTGCCAGCAGCTTGTTCGTCACGCCGGGATAGGCATTCTGCTCATGCACCAGTGTGGGGATGCCAAGCTGCTGCGCCGCCCGGATGACCGGTCCGGCAGCATAGCCGCCCGTACCGATTGCGAGATCCGGCTGAAATTTCTTCACGATCTCCTTTGCACGGCTGCCTGCCGTCATCAGATAGCCGACTGCCTTCAGATTCCGGACGATATTCTCCGGACTGAAACTGCGCTGAAATCCGGCAACCTGCACGAACTCAATCGGATAACCCGCCGCAGGAACAAGCTGTGCCTCCATACCGTGCGGTGTGCCGGCAAACAAAAACTCCGCATCCGGCTCATGTGCTGCAATAATGCCCGCGATGGCAAGACCGGGATTGATATGTCCGCCCGTGCCGCCGCAAGCAATCAAAACCTTCAACATATATGTCTCTCCTCAGATCCCGCAGCCGCGGAACACATCCGCAAAATGCCGCATGATCAGTGTATTGTGTTTCCAGACTGTTTTGCCTTCTTCGGACATGACAAGCAGCATCTGCGGGGTGACCCACTGTGCGCCGTCCGTTTCCCCTGCCTGAAGCTGCACCTGCTCCTGCGGGATGTCGTGATGTACCAGAAAAAATGCGTGTACAAAATCTGCGTGAATGGTACAGCCGCAGTCGGTCAGTTCTGCTTCCGAAACCAGAATGCCGGTCTCCTCCCGCAGCTCCCGTACAGCACCCTCCGCCGCAGATTCGCCTGCCTGTACGCATCCCGCCGTGATTTCCCACTTTCCCGCGTAGCGCTTTTCCGGCGCACGGCGCGTCAGCAGGATTTCTCCGGCAGCATTCACCGTCATCACGCTGACAAGCAGCATCCGGCAGCCTGCGGGGAGCGGTTCTCCGCGCTGAATGCGTCTGCCGGTCGGTCTGCCCCAGTCATCATAAAGATCCAGATACTCTGCCATAATCCCTCCGATGCTCACTCCAGCTTCGCAGAACGTGAGATATTGAGCAGCACGCCCATTTCGCAGAGCTGCATCATGAGTGCTGTGCCGCCGTATGAGAAGAACGGCAGCGAAATACCTGTATTCGGAATCGCATTGCTGACAACGGCGATATTCAGCAATGCCTGCAAACCGATATGCATGGTAAAGCCGACTGCTACCAGCATTCCGAACTTGTCTTTTGCCTTTGCCGCAATATAAAAGCCGCGGAAAATCAGCAGGCAGAACAGCAGAATGACCGTCACCGCGCCGACAAAGCCGAATTCCTCGCAGAGAACAGCAAACACAAAGTCATTCTGCGCTTCCGGAAGATACTGATACTTCTGCCGCGATGCACCCAGTCCCAGACCGAACATTCCGCCCGAACCGATTGCAATGAGCGACTGACAGGTCTGCCATGTTTCATCCTGCATCAGTTCCTCATTAAACGGATCGAGCCACGATTTGAAGCGCGTCTCGAAATATCCGATACCCTTGCTGTGCATCAGATAGAGAACGATCAGTCCCAGACCGACTGCGCCGATCAGAATGAGGATACCCAGATGCGAGGGCTTTGCGCCGCCGACGAAAATCAGCGTAATAGCAAGCACGCCGATGATGAGCGTACCGGAAAGATGCGGTTCTGCCATCATCAGCCCTGCCACAACGGCAAGCATTGCCAGATACGGCACAACGCCGTAAAGAAAACTGTTCATGCGGTGTCCGTTCCGGACAATCAGCATTGCAAAAAAGAGGACGATTGTGATTTTTGTCAGCTCCGAAGGCTGAAATGTAATACCGCCGTTGCCGTTTGCATCAGTACCGACACCGATCCATCGCGTAGCACCGTTGACGGTCTTGCCGACGCCCGGTATCAGCACCGCAATCAGCAGAAGCAGCGACACCGCAAAGCCCGTACCGGAAACCCAGAGCTTCTCGAAAATATGATAATTCACAACACTGAGAATGCCCATGCCGACCAGACCCGCCGCAGCAAACACCATCTGACGGGAAGCATAGAACGTACCCTTCTGCCCGTCCTCGATCGCCGCAGGGTAGGACGCGGAGAACATCATCAGCAGCCCGATGACAAGCAGCGCAATGACCGTACCGAGCAGAACGCCGTCAAGTTCACTGTCTATGAGCCGCCAGCCTCTGCCGGCAGACCGGAGTTTCGGTTTTCTGCGGGACTGCGTGTTCCCTGCGCTTCTGGATGCCATAATCGTAATCGCTCCGTTTCTGTGAGATCAGGTTCAGAGCTGTGTGCAGACGGCGAAAATGCCAGCCAGCATCCCGACAAGCGAGAAGACCATCACGATCTTGTATTCGCCCCAGTTGCACAGCTCAAAGTGGTGGTGGATCGGGGACATCTTGAAAATGCGTCTGCCCTCTCCGTATTTTTTTCTGGTGTACTTGAAATACAGTGTCTGAATCACAACGCTGAGTGCATCCAGCACATAAACAATCCCGACAATCGCAAGCAGCAGATGCATTCTGCACGCAACGCCGATTGCGGCAAATGCACCGCCCAGATACATCGAGCCGGTGTCGCCCATGAAGCACTTGGCAGGGTGCAGATTCCAGATGAGGAAGCCGATGCAGCCGCCTGCAACCGTAATGGCATACAGCGAAAGCTCAAGCTGTCCGAGGATGGCACAGATGACGGTCAGGATCAGCATGGAGATCACCGTGACCGATCCGCAGAGACCGTCAATGCCGTCTGTGAGGTTGACCGCATTGATCATGTAAAGCAGAAACAGAATCATGATCGGGTAATAGAAGATGCCGAAATTGAGCTTCACAAATATCAGATCAATGGTTGTTTCGCGGTCACCCAGCGCATACAGTATGACCAGAAACGCAACGCTCAATACAAGCTGAAAAACGATTTTCTGCTTCGGATTCAGACCGAGATTCTGCTTCTTGACCGCTTTGATGTAGTCATCGGTAAAACCGACGGCAAGCGAATAAAACAGGGAAAAAAGCATCACGGTCAGCAGACGAAGCGCACTGACGGATGTTTCCGGTGCAGTGGGATCTGCGCCGCCGAAAAGCCGCCATACACCGTAGCCGAGTGCCGTTGCGGCAAGCGATCCGGCAATGAACAGGAAGCCGCCCATAATCGGCGTACCCTGCTTGGATTTGTGCCATGCAGGGCCTTCTTCCAGAATGGTCTGTCCGAAATGAATCTTCCGCAGAAACGGGATCAGCAGCAGGCCGCCGCATCCCGCGATCCCTGCTGCAAGGATCGCTGCGCCGAGTGTCAACCAGATTGGCATTGTGATTCCTCCTGAGAATGCTGAGTTCTTTTGCTTATGGATATGCGGGGGCTGTGCGATTACAGCTTCTCCGCAAAAATGCGCTTTGCGGCATCCGCGACCAGTTCGCGTTCATCCATGTGCAGATGCACGCCGCCCGCAATGATCTGATAGTCTTCGTGTCCCTTGCCCGCCAGCACGACCACATCACCGGTCTTTGCCTGCTTCATGGCAAGATAGATTGCCTCTGCACGGTCAGGTTCGGTCTGATAGGGTACATCCGAACCCTTGAGGCCGGCGAGAATATCCTGAATAATTGCCAGCGGATCTTCGTCGCGGGGATTATCCGAGGTAATGACAAGGAGATCCGCGATATTTGCTGCTGCACGCGCCATTTTCGGACGCTTTGCCGCATCGCGGTTGCCGCCGCAGCCAAATACCGCAATCAGTCTGCCGACTGTGCATTCCCGCAGACTGGAAAGGGTCTTTTCGAGTGCATCGGGGGTATGCGCATAGTCGCAGATCACAGTAAAATCGAGTGCCGTGGGGATGATCTCGCATCTGCCGCGCACACCGGGATAATCCAGCAGCAGATCGGTCATCACACTCATGGGTACGCCCAGCCGCGTGCCGACGGCAATCGCCGCAACCGCATTGCTGACATTGAACAGACCCGTCATGCGCATCGACATCGGCATGGTTTCACCGTGCAGATGCAGCGTGAACTTCGTGCCTTCCGTGCTGAGTTCAACCGCATCCGCCATGACATCCAGCCTGCCGGTCTCCGGACGGAAAACGCCGTAGGTGCATTTTTCGCAGGTGATCTCGCGGAAAAGGCGTGTGCCGTATTCGGTATCGTTGCCGCAGACAATCGCATAATCACAGACATCAAACAGCATCCGCTTTGCCTGATAGTAATTCTCCATCGTGCCGTGGATGTCGAGGTGATCCTGCGTCAGATTCGTGAAGACTGCAATATCAAAATGCGTCGGTCCGATTCGGTGCTGTTCGAGTCCGAACGACGACACCTCCATGACGACGGTATCGACACCGGCATCTGCCATTTTTGCAAGCAGTTCAAAGTAGGATTTGGTCAGCGGGGTGGTATTGGGCGAAGGCAGGATTTCATCTCCGATTTCATACTGCACCGTACCGATCAAGCCGACCTTATGGCCGGCGCGCCGCAGCATCTCCTTGATGAGGGTGGCAGTCGTGGTCTTGCCGTTCGTACCGGTCACGCCGACAAACTTCATTCTGCGTTCGGGATGCCCGTACCATGCAGCACAGAGATCGCCGTATGCAGCGCGCGTATTCGGCACGATGATCTGCCGGTCTCCGAGACCGAGATCATGATCCGCAATGACCGTAACCGCGCCTTTTTCCAGCATTTCCGAGGCGGCGCTGTGGCCGTCAAAATTCGCACCCGTAATGCAGGTAAAGACCATGCCCGCTTTGACCTCTCTGGTATTGTCGGTCACGCCGGCGATCTCGCAGTCCGGCAGGTTTGTCTGGAGCGTTTCCAGCAGATTGTAGAGTTTCATTTGATGTTCTCCGTGGTCGCGGCAGCATCTGGAAGCTGCCTGTTTTGTATCTGACTCAATGCCCGAAAAGCTGTCTGCCGGACGGTGTACCGCAGAAGCGGTACAGCAATCTCCGTCCGGCAGGACAGAAAGGATTGAGTATGCCAGCATTTTGCAGCATCAGCCGTCGTCCTCCGAAGATCCGACGTCGATGCTGATGACCGTCCAGCGGTCAACGACTGTTCCGGCTGCGGGGCTCTGCATCAGAACCGTGACGTTCTGTGCGCCCGAACCCTTCGCAACGTAATTGAGACCTGCTTCCGTGAGGGCTTCATTTGCTTCTTCAATGGTCATGCCCTTCACAAGCGGAACGGTCACGGGATCCGGTTCTGCGTTGGCAGTACCGGTATAAAGCAGCACCGTACCGCCCTTGGAAACCGTCGAACCGGTAATCGGGGTCTGCATATTGATGATTGTGCCGTCACCAATGATTTCGGATTTCAGTTCCAGTTCATCGAGTGTTTTCTGTGCTGCGGCGAGATCCTTGTCAATCAGCATCGGGATGGTGACATCGCGTTTTTCCTGATCGGCGTCGGTGTATTCAGGATAGTATCCCAGATACGGCAAAGCCTTCTCCAGCACATTGCGGCAGAAAGGCGCAGCGACAGTCGAGCCGTAATACGGCTTGGTATTGTCGGGTTCATCTGCCATGATGAGCAGCACGATTTCCGGATCATCTGCGGGGGCGAAACAGCAGTAGGATGCCACATACTGCTGATCCTCTGCAAGCAGATCGCCCATGATTTTCTGGGATGTACCGGACTTGCCGCCGATTTTGTAGCCCTTGATGTAGGCATTCGAGCCGCCGTTGTGATCAACGACATATTGCAGCGCCTTGCGCATCTCGGCAGAAGTTTCCTCCGAGATGACCTGCCGGCGGACTGTTTTCTCATTCGAGAGGACAATATTGCCGGCTTTATCGACAATCTTGCTTACGACATACGGCTTCAGCAGGTATCCCCCGTTCACGACTGCCGCGTAACCGGTAACCATTTCAATCGGGGAAAGAGAATTCGTCTGACCGTAGGAACACGCCGCCAGCTCAACCGGACCCATCTTTTCCAGCGGCATATAATAGGAGCTGGTTTCGCCGGGCAGGTCGATGCCGGTCTTTTCGGTCAGACCAAACGACGCGAAATACTCAAAGAAGGTCTCCTTGCCAAGCCGCTGTCCGATCTCGATGAAGGCAGGGTTACAGGAGTTCTTGAGGATCTGCTCAAAAGTCTGATCCTTATGACCGGAACGCATCGCACAGTGAATCGGCTTGCCGGCAACGGTAATGACGCCGTTGCAGTAGAAGTGGTCGTTATTGTAATCGACCTTATTCTCCTCCAGTCCGGCAGATGCCGTATACACCTTGAAAACCGAACCGGGAATGTAGGTCTCGGTGACGCATTTGTTGCGCCACTGATCCTCCCACGCCTCAGCCTTTGCCTTATCGTGTGCCTCCTGATCCGTGATGAGATCGACTTCTGCCGCCCGCACGGGATCGTAAATCTCATACGGCGAATTGGGATCGAATCCCCTGACGGATGCCATTGCCAGCACCGCGCCGGTCTTGGCATTCAGCATGAGACCGCAGGCACGCTTGGCGGGCGTGAATTCCTCCACCAGTTTGGTAATCTCATTTTCGAGATAGGTTTGCAGCGCCATGTCAATCGTGATGTACACATCGTCGCCGTCCTGCGCGGGATAAGTCTTGGAATACCGGTAGGGCATCTCGTTGCCGTTCGCATCGCGCGCGGTGATCGTTCTGCCGTCCAGACCGGAGAGATAGCTGTCGTAATATTTCTCGACGCCATAGAAGCCGTGGCCGTCGGCATAGTTGAATCCGATGACGGCTGCGGCGAGTTCATTCTGCGGATAATACCGCTTGGTATCTGATTCACGGCTGATTGCAGAAAGCGCGATATGTCTGCTGCTGCCAGGCATCTGAATATCGTTGATATATTCAATGATGCGGTCCGCCTTGCTTTTTTCAACCTGCTTCTTCAGGATGACATAATGGCTGTCTTTCGCAAACGCCTCCAGCACATCCTCCTGTGCAATTTCAAGCGTCTCCGCGAGATAGGCGGCAAGCTGTGCTTTGAGTTCATTCGTGTCAATGACATCTGCCTGTGCCGTGACCTCACCTGCCGCACGTTTTTTTGCCGCAGATTCAATCAGTTCCTGATTGCGCGTTTCGACCATTTTGAGTTCCTTGGCAAGCAGACCCGGATCTACAAAAATCTTATAGACAGTCGCACTCTGCGCAAGGATCGTACCGTTTGTATCGTAGATCGAACCGCGTGCAGCAGGCAGAATCACCGAACCGAACTGTCTGGAGTTTGCCATTGCGGTATATTCGTCATGCTGAAAAAGCATGATATGTGCAAGATTCACGGTCAGTGCAGTTGCCGCCGTCAGAATCACAGAAAGAATCACTGCATTTGCACGCAGCTTCATGCTTCTGGAAGGACCAGCGGACTTTTTGCCGCGCTTCCAGTGCTGATTCTTCGTAACCTTCGCAACCTTGATCTGCCGTTTGCTGTTCTGGCCGGTCTGTTCCGGCATGAGACTGCCTCCTTTCTGCATGATGCACCAAAACGAAAGAGAGGACGAAAGCTGCCTGCTTCCGCCCTCCCGTCAGGATCTCGCAGGCGCGCAGCAGCTTCTGTCTTCTCCGGTGAAACGCTCTGAGTTCCGCCGGATACAGCACCGGACAGGATTGAGCATCCGGTTGACTGTCTTTTCGCTTTCTGTTCTGTGCGTGTCATAAAACAATGTCTGGCATGACACCGCACTGCCGCCTGTTCTGGATGCAAAGCGCCGGATACGCCGATTCTGCGTGTCCGCCGCTTCGTTTCTGTTTTGGATGATGCAGTGCGGTATCCTGTCAGCGAATGCTGATTTACAGGTCGCCTGCTGGCTCTGTCCCTTTATTCTACACACTTTGTCTGTTTTGCCGATTGACTTTTCGGTACTGCGCTCGTATAATATCTGTAAGCGCGCAGCTTCCGGCGGGCGGTGTTTCTATTTTATGTCACTTCCCGCGCAATAATTCCCAGAAAGATTTGATATAGTCGTTGATCGTCACAAAGAAGTTTTCTTCCGGTTCGGAGATCACGACCTCATCCTCCGTCTGAAGCTGGATATATTCGATCTGGGACTGGTGGAGCTGCCGGAGTCCGAGGACATTTTCCGCATACTCCTGAATGTTCTTGACCGTCATTTTGCCCTCCATCTCGGAGCGCATACTGACATTCTTGGCAACCAGATCATCATAGACAGCCTGCTTTTCCGCGATCTCAGAGTAGATCTCATTGGTCTGCACTCTGCCGTAGATGACAACGCCGATCAGTGCGCCCGCCATCAGACCGATTGAGATGGCGCTGCTGACCGTGATCCGCCCCTGATACTGACTGTTCTGACGGGGTTCTTCACGGTAGCGGCCGCTCTGCTGCACCGTAACCGTCTCGGCAGATGCCGCAGCAGTCTTCCGTTTCATGCGCACTTTCGTGTGCTTCTTCGCGGATTTCTGCTTTTTGGACTGCTTTTTCTCCGGCTTTTCATCATCAGGCTGCTTCTGTGCAGATTCGGTTTCCGGCTCATCGGTCGGCACATCAATGTCGATCTCGCCGGTATCCATATCCATCACGGCTCTGCTTTGCTCTGCCGCCGCATCGTCATAAAGATCGGGCATTGCGCCCTGTGCGGCAAGGCGGTTGCGCTCGCTCTGCGCTCTGCGTTCCTCACGTTCCGCAGCGATGCGTTCCAGTGCAAGCATTCGCAGTTCTGCGGCGCTCAGTTCTCTGGGACGTCCGTTCTCCTGCGCGGCTCTTGCTGCCTCTCCGGATTCGCGGTTCTCCTGCGAACGTTCACTGCGTTCCTGCGGTGTGAGCGCACCGGCCAGCCAGCCTTCCTGCGGCAGTGCCGATGCCTCTGCGCTGATGTTCCTTTCCACGGCTGCCGCCCCCTTTCGCGATGGATCATGCTCTGTGTCTTTGCGGGGCTTTGCAGCAACCGGCTGCCGACCTCTCTTTTCTGCGTCGTATCAGCCGGTCACTGCTGCCGCACCCGTTCTGTTGCTGCCAACTTTCTGTGCCGGCCTCCGGATGCCCCGGAAGCAGGTATATATGGTTTTGTTTTCTCTCGTTTGTTGTTTCTTTTTGTATGTATTTCTGTTTGAAGTGTCAGTCCGCAAGCTTGATGATGCTCCGGAGCTTGGCACTGTGGCTGCGCGGATTTGCTTTCAGCTCCTCCGGCGATGCCGTCAGGGGTTTCCTGTGAACCAGTTCGCCTCTGGGTTTGCGCCCGCAGACGCAGACCGGAAATTCCGGCGGGCAGATACAGCCCTTGCAATACTCCGCGAACGCCTGCTTCACAATACGGTCTTCCAGACTGTGAAACGTGAGAATGACAAGTCTCCCGCCGGTTTTCAGTGAGGCAAATGCCTTCTCCAGTGCAATCGTCAGGCAGTTGAGTTCGTCATTCGTTGCGATGCGGAGCGCCTGAAAGGTCTTCTTGCAGGGATTCTTTTCCCTGCGCACCTTTGCAGGTACACCTTTTTTCACCAGTTCAGCAAGCTCCAGTGTCGTCTCAATCGGCTTGATCTGCCGTGCTGCGACAATCTGCTGAGCAATCTGTCTGGCGTACTTCTCCTCGCCATAGCGAAAGAGAATGCTGCTCAGCTCGTCCTGTGAGAGCGAGTTGACCAGATCTGCGGCGGTGCGTCCTTCCTGCGACATCCGCATATCGAGCGGTGCATCCTGATGATAGGAAAAACCGCGCGAACCTTCATCCAGCTCATGGCTGGAAACGCCGAGGTCGAGCAAAATGCCGTCCGCCTTTGTGCCGTGCGACGCGAGTACCTCATCCAGACCGGTAAAGTTTCTGCGGATAACCTCTGCCGGCAGACCAGCGAGACGTTTTCCCGCCTCAGCTATGGCATCCGGATCCTGATCAAGCGCAAAGAGTATCCCGCCTGCGGTTAGCCTGCTTGCGATCTCAAAGGAATGACCGCCGCCGCCTGCCGTGCCGTCCAGATACACGCCGTCCGGCTTGACATCCAGATCAGCAAGCACCTCATGCAGCATAACAGGCACATGATAAATCACACTCATGCGCATCACTCCTCGTCATCGAAGCCTGCGTTATACGCCGCTTCGGCTGCGCGGTAGGTTTCCTCATCCCAGATTTCTGCGTAAGGGCCGACACCGATGACAAGAACCTTGCGGTCCTTGCTGTCCTTATCCTCCTCCATGTGGGCATACTCGATCAATTTTGCGGGGATCGTGATTCTGCCGTTCTTGTCGGGGGATACGGTTTCGGTTCTGCCGGTATACTGACGCAAAGCCCAGTGAGCCTTTTTCTTATCCGCGCCTTCCTTTTTGGATTCCGCCTCCAGCTCATCGTACTCCTCATAGAAGCCGTCCTCCGAACGGACGACCAGACAGCCGAGACGGTCGAGGTCCGGGCTGATATAGAGGGTCTCACCGATTGCCGAACGGAAGGCAGCAGGAAAGCTGATACGTCCGCGGGAATCCATGAGTACGAGATGTTCGCCTGTCATGCCGCGTGTCCGCATTCCTGATGCCCCCTCTCCGGCGCCGCAGAGCATGAGCTGCAATCAGCTCTCCGAAAAGGGTACGGCAAGCGCCGCAGACCGCTGCTGCTGCGCCATGCCGCCATAATTTCGTTTTCCTGCCGCGTTTTTCTTTTGATTCTACATGATCGTTCTCTGTATCTATATTTTTTTACAGATCTTCTGGCTTCCAAGGGAATGGGTTCCCGATGCCGGCGCTCCCGCAAGCCCCGTCATGGGAAAGCCTGCCCAGACTTGGGCGAGCCATGCCCTTTTATGCCGCAATCTTATTATAGCTCACCCCGCCGACTTTGTCAAGCGATTTTTTATGCAGCAAAGCCTTGTTTTTCGCCGGATCGTGCCGCCGCAAAAAAATCCGAAAACAATGTTTTTTTCGCATTTACATGATTTTTGCGAATTCCTCCGCAAATTTTTCCGCCTTGTACGGTGAACTGTCCGCGAGTTGTCCGCAGGTCAGCCGAAATTGGCGTATTTTCAGGCATTCGGGCGTTTTTGCCATTTTTCGCCCTTTGTAATTTTTGAGCATTCAGCACGACTTTCAACAGCGATTTCAGATATATATTTGTGCATCTAAACAAAAATTCATACGTTTTTGAGCTGTCTCAGCCATCTTTCAATTTTTGTAACAAATTTGACCAGATCAAAAATCAGGTAAATCCGCCGAAAAACCAACATCCAGTACAGTTTCAGCCGGTTGACCACTAGATATTGTGTTTTCATGCAGACAGCGCCGCCTCTGAAACTATATCCTGCCCCTTTTGGGAAGCCCTGCCCATCCAGACGGACAGGGCTTTTTTGCGTCATGCGGGCATGAATACCCATGCCGGGCATGAATACCCATGCCCGCACACCCGGAATGCCGTGGGCATCGCTGCCCATGCCTGCAAATCCCCTGCCGTGCCTTTTCTTTCCCGCTATGGGCATCCCAGCCCATAGAATACCATTCCGTACCCGCGGATGCCGCATCCGCATACCCATACAAGTCCGCAGCATGGCAGCGGCGGGCATTTCTGCCCATATATGAAGTGACGGGCATTGCTGCCCATGCCCGCAAATCCCCTGCTGTGCCTTTTCTTTCCCGCTATGGGCATTCCAGCCCATAGAATACCATTCCATGCCCGCCGCACAGCCTGAAAAGGCATCCCCGCCTAAAATCCTGTGGCAAATACGCATTCATGGGCATCTGCTCCCGTTTCCCGCACATTCCGGACAGCGTTCCTGTAAAAAAATTCTGCAAATTTCCCTTTGCCCCTTTACAGATTCGCAAAAATCGTGTATAATGATGTTGTATATCATGACTTCGGAGGTATTACCTTATGGAACCTAAATACAAGCGTGTCTTACTGAAGCTCAGCGGCGAGGCGCTCGCCGGCTCGAAGAAAACCGGTCTGGACTACGACGTCATCACACCGATCTGCCGTGCGGTCAAACGCTGCACCGACGCAGGCGTGGAAATCGGCATCGTGGTCGGCGGCGGCAATTTCTGGCGTGGCCGTTCCTCCGGTGCGATGGACCGCACCAGAGCGGATCACATCGGTATGCTCGCAACCGCGATGAATGCACTCGCACTCGCGGATGCGCTGGAGCATCTGGGCTGTGAGGTCCGTGTGCAGACCGCAATCACCATGACCAAGGTTGCAGAGCCGTATATCCGCAGCCGTGCCATCCGCCACTTTGAAAAGGGCAGAATCGTCATCTTCGGATGCGGCACGGGCAATCCCTTCTTCTCCACCGATACCGCCGCAGCCCTCCGTGCCTGCGAGATTGAGGCGGATATTCTGATGAAGGCAACTATGGTTGACGGCGTTTACGACAAAGACCCCAACAAGTACGACGACGCTGTCAAGTATGACAAGCTCACCTTTACGGAAGTCGTCAGCAGCCAGCTTGGTGTCATGGATGCCACCGCCGCTGCCCTCTGCCGCGATAACGGCACGACAATGCTTGTCTTCGACCTCTCTAACCCCGACAACATCTATGATGCCTGCATGGGCGAGAATGTCGGTACGCTGGTCGTTCCGGAATAAGTTTCCTGCCGCATAACCCGCATCGCGGACGCATACATTATAATATTAAGGAGTGAATACCCATGAATGAACTGATCAAGGAAAAAATGGACGCTGCCGAAAAAGGCATGAAGAAAAAGATTGACCACCTTCAGAGTGAGTTCTCCTCTATCCGCGCAGGCAGAGCAAATCCCTCTGTCCTCGATAAGATTCCGGTTGATTACTACGGCTGCCCGACGCCAATCAATCAGCTTGCAAACGTGATGGTCTCTGAGGGCAGAAATCTGCTCATCACACCGTTTGATCCCACCACAATCCGCGCAATTACCAAGGCAATCCTTGCATCCGACCTCGGCATCACCCCGACCGACGACGGCAAGACCATCCGTCTCGTGTTCCCGCAGCCGACGGAGGACCGCCGTAAGGAACTCGTCAAAACCGTGAAGAAGTACGGCGAAGAAGCAAAGGTCGCTGTCCGCAATGAGCGCCGCGATCTCATGGATAAGATCAAGGCAATGAAGAAGAACGGCGAGATCACCGAAGATGATCAGAAATCTGCCGAAAAGAAAGCGCAGACCCTTACCGATAACTGTATCGAGGAAATCGACAAGATCCTTGCTTCCAAGGAAAAAGAGATTATGAGCATCTGAGCGGATTTCTGATCCGTTTCTTCGCTCACACTATATAAAGGGAGTATCAAATGGCAAAAAAACATGAAGCACCTGTTCCGAAGGATATGATGCCGCGCCATATCGCGATCATCATGGACGGAAACGGCAGATGGGCGAAAAAGCGCGGTATGCCCCGCACTTACGGCCATGTGCAGGGTGCGCTCACATTCCGCAAGCTTCTCCGCTATGCCAATGAGATCGGCGTGGAGTATATGTCCTTCTACGCCTTCTCTACCGAAAACTGGAAACGCCCTGACGATGAAGTCCATGCCCTCATGGATCTCATGCGCAAATACCTCAAGGAAGCATACGATCATTTCGATCTGCGCACGCGCTTCGTGCTGCTGGGCGATGAGGACGGCTTTGAATCTGACCTGCGCCAGCAGTTCATTGACATCCAGAAGGATACCGATGACTTTGAGCGCATGACCGCCGGTATCGCCGCAAACTACGGCTCGCGCAATGAAATCACCAGTGCGTGCAAAAAACTCGCAGCACTTGTCAAAGAAGGCAAACTCCAGCCGGAGGACATCACTGAGGAGCTGATTTCTCAGAATCTTTATACCAAAGATATGCCCGATGTCGATCTGATGATCCGTCCGGGCGGAGAACAGCGGCTCTCCAATTTCCTGCTCTGGCAATGCGCCTATGCAGAATTCTATTTCTGCGATACCCTCTTCCCGGATTTCGATTCCAAAGAACTGGATAAGGCGATCGTCGAATTTGCCAGACGCACCCGCCGCTTCGGCGGTCTCTGATACAGAGCATCCCGCACCGAAAACGGCGCATCAATACTGCAATTCTGTTCGCAGGCGCAATGTGCTTCTTTGTTATGCTACTGCGCTGCGCATTGCAGATTGCGCATCAGAATTGGATTGGAGGCTGCGGCAATTCTCCGCCGCGATAACAATATGATCGTAAGATTGATTACCGCTGCAATCGGCGTCGTCATCGCGCTGATTGTCCTGTTCCTGCACAATACCTTTGTGCTGCCGCTTGCTGCCGGCATCATCGGCGCGCTGGCACTCTTTGAGTTTCTCCGCTGCAATCATCTGCTCCGCTATAAATTTGCATCCGGTGCATCGCTGGTCTATGCCCTGACCATCCCGTTTTTACAGGTCGGCATCATCGCGAGATACCGCCCGATGCTCACTGTCATCGTTCTGATCTGTCTGCTCGCAGATTATGTGCTGCACCAGAAAAAAATGCCCGAAAAGGACATCTTTGCCCTCTGCACAGGTATGTTCCTCATTTCCGGTGCAATGGCTTCTGCTGTGGTGCTGAATCATTCGCATGAACAGCATGGTCTGGCATACCTGGTTCTCGCACTCGGCGGCGCATGGATCGCTGACAGCGGTGCGTATTTCGTCGGCTCGATCTTCGGCCGCGCAAAGCTGTGTCCGAAAATCAGCCCGAAAAAAACAGTGATCGGCTTCATCGGCGGCATCGCTGCGGATGTGGCGTTCTTCTGCGTCTTCTGCGGCATCTACCGCTCGGTTATGACGGCAAAGGACGTTGCTGTGGAGCTGAATTGGTTTGCTGTCGTCATTATCGCAATGGTCTGCGCTGTGCTTGGCACGCTCGGTGACCTCGCCGCTTCGGTGCTGAAGCGTCAGCTCGGCATCAAGGATTACGGCAAAATTATGCCCGGTCACGGCGGCGTCATGGATCGCTTTGACAGCGTTCTGCTCGTGCTGCCCTTCTTCGCAGCATTTGTGCAGGCAACCAATTTCTTTGAGCTGTAAGCTACATATTGCCGGAAAGCGGGAGAGGCAAAGTCTCCCGCTTTCCTAATAGGAAAGGGAGAATGCTATCATGACAAACAGTACCGCGATTCTCGGCTCAACCGGCAGTATCGGTACACAGGCCATCGAGGTCGCGCAGAAGCACGGCATACGCGTAACTGCCCTCGCCGCCAATACCAGCGTCAGCAAACTGGTGCAGCAGGCGCGTGAGCTGCATCCGGAGCTGCTCTGCATCGCGGATGAATCCCGCTACGCAGAACTCAAAGATGCGGCAGCCGGTCTGGGCTGCCGTCTTTTGGCAGGCATGGACGGGCTTTGCGAAATCGCACAGCACAGCAGCACCGATACTCTGCTCAATTCCGTGGTCGGCATGGTCGGTCTGCTCCCCACGCTGACTGCCCTTGATGCCGGCAAGCCGATTGCACTCGCAAACAAGGAAACCCTCGTTGCCGGCGGTGAACTGGTCATGTCCAAAGCCGCAGAGAAAGGTCTGCCGATTTATCCCATTGACAGTGAGCATTCCGCAATTTTCCAGTGCTTGCAGGGCAATAACCGCAAGCAGCTCAAGAAGATCATCCTCACAGCTTCCGGCGGCCCGTTCTTCGGCAAAACGAAAGACGATCTCCGCGACATCACCGTGGAACAGGCGCTCAATCATCCGAACTGGTCGATGGGTGCAAAAATCACGGTCGATTCCGCCACACTCATGAACAAGGGCCTCGAATTCATTGAGGCGCGATGGCTCTTTGACCTTGCCCCCGATCAGATTGAGATTGTCGTTCACAGACAGAGTGTGCTGCATTCCGCTGTTGTCTATCAGGATGAGTCTGTCATCGGACAGATGGGCGTGCCGGATATGAAAATCCCGATTCAGTATGCGCTGCTCTATCCGGAGCGTCTCCCCTGCCCGACCAAACCGCTTTCGCTCACCGATTACGGTACACTGACCTTCGCAAAGCCCGATTACGACACCTTTGACTGCCTCACTGCCTGCATCGAAGCAAGCAAGACCGGCGGCACAGCACCGGTCATCGCGAACGGCGCAAACGAAGCTGCCGTCGCCGCCTTCCTCGCACGGAAAATTTCCTTCCTGCGCATCGGAGAGCTGGTTCATCAGGCAATGGCTGCCATTCCGGTCTCGCCGCTCAATTGCTACAAGGATGTCGTCGCGGCGGACAGCGCAGCCCGTGCGTTCGTCCGGGATTCCATTGCATGAAAACGCGGCGGACGCTCCTGTATGCTTCTGCTGCGGTCTGCATCTTTATCATCGGGATGACCTTCACCGAACAGATGCTTGCGCCGCCTTACTGGCTGAAAAGTCTCATCAAGGCGGCAATGATCCTGCTGATTCTCGGCGGCGGATGCGCTGTCTCCGGCAAAAATCTGCGGGAACTGACCGGTTTCGCACCGCTGTATCCGGAGAAACGGCTCATCATTCCGGCACTCTGCGTGATCCCTGCCGTGCTGCTGGGTTTCTGGCTGCTGCGGGGTCAGCTCGATCTGCCTGCTATCCGGCAGAACCTCATGCAGAAAGAACAACTCACGAAGGCTAACTGCCTGTTCGTTTTCGCGTACATCGCGGCGGTCAATTCCCTGCTGGAGGAGGCGCTGTTCCGCGGGATGCTCTTTCAGGCATTCGCAGACAGCGGCAAACAACGCTCCGGCTGGATTTTTGCGCCGCTCGCATTTGCGGTCTACCACATCGGCATCGTGGATAGCTGGCTCAGCCTCCCGATGCTCCTGCTGTGCATTCTGCTGCTCTGGGGCGCAGGCGCTTTCCTGCAATGGATCTGCGTCCGCTTTGCGAGCCTGCAAGCAAGCTGGCTTGTCCATGCCTGCGCAAATCTCGCAATCAATGCGGTCGGCATTCTGCTGATCTTTTTCTGTGAACCGTAAATTTACTGAGATTTTCACCTGCTGCATCAAAAATCTCCATGTTTTTCGGTTATCCTATCCTTACCACACTTTGCAATTGATGCGAAAGGACTGCTATTTTATGAATTTTATCACCGTTCTCGTTGCCATTCTCTGCTTCGGCATCATCATCATGATCCATGAAGCAGGACATTTCTTCGTCGCAAAAAAATGCGGCATCCGCGTGCTGGAGTTTTCAATCGGCATGGGGCCGGCAATTATCTCGAAGCAGCGCGGCGAAACCAAGTATTCCCTGCGCCTGCTGCCAATCGGCGGCTACTGCGCAATGGACGGCGAGGATGAAGAAAGCTCCGACCCCCGCGCTTTTCGCAAACAGGCTGTCTGGAAGCGGATTCTTGTGACCGTCGCGGGCGCAACTATGAATCTGATCCTCGGCTTCGTGCTGATCGTGATTGTCACCTGCATGGACTCCGCAATCACATCCACCATCATCGCGGATTTCCCCACCAATGAAAACGGCGTCTCCCTCTCCTCCTCCGGACAGAAGCTCGAAAAGGATGACCGCTTCGTCTCGATCAACGGTCTGCACATCTACACCGCAAACGACATCACCTATGCGCTCAAAAATGACGACTGCGATACCTATACCGTCGTCGTGGAACGGAACGGCGAACTGGTTACGCTGAATGATGTCGAATTCCGCAACACCGAGACCGGTTCAATGCTCGATTTCTATGTCTACGGTCTGCACAAATCCTTTGGCAATGTCGCCGCATACACCTGCAAGAATTTCGTCACGGTCGCCCGCCTGATCTGGATCTCCTTCTTCGATCTGATCCGCGGCAAATACGGCTTCCACGATCTCTCCGGCGTGGTCGGCATCATCAGCACTACCACCGACTATGTCGCTGCGGAAGTATCGCTGCACGACAAGGCAATGATCCTCTTTGATCTCATGTCGTTCATCACAATCAATGTCGGCATCTTCAACCTCATCCCCCTCCCCGCACTCGACGGCGGCAGACTGGTCTTCCTCCTCGTGGAGGCAATCCGCAGAAAGCCTGTTCCGGCACAGATTGAGGGCATGGTGCATTTCGTCGGTCTTGCCGTGCTGATGCTGCTGATGATCGCAATCACATTCCAGGATATCACCAAGCTCGTCCACAAATAACCTGACATCCTCCGCCGGCAACATAAAGGAACACTATGAAAAAACTGAAGTACAGCTGCCTGTTTTACGGGCACCTGTTTGCGGTCGTTTTCCTGCTGATCCCCGCGGTCCTGATCGGTTTTTGCATCGCTGATGCGCTATTTCCGCATGATTTTGTCCATGCAGCGGTTATCGCATCTGCGATTGCCTATCCGGTGCTGCTGACCGCATTCGCCGTGATTCTCCGCCTGCCCGGTGCAGAAGACCGCGCGGAAACCGAACGCGCCGTCCCGCTGGAATGGAAAAGCATCAGCACATCGCTGTGCAGCAGACTCCGTTCTGAGGAAAACAACACAGCCAGTATGGCGATTCTTCTGCTGGCAATGTCCGCGTTCACGGTCATCATGCTGTTTCTCTCCGAAGGACCGACAACTGCTGTTCTGATTGCGGCGATTGTCCTGCTTGGCGGTACGCTGCTGCTGTCCCTCAAAAACTGGCTGTACTGGCTTTTCTGGCATCAGACCGATTACAGCGCGGAATACACAGCGGTCAAAGTCCACCACAGCTTCCGGCGTGTCTTTCTGACAAACGCCGGCACGCACACCGTTCACTATCTGGTGTTCTATCAGCCCGACGGAAAATATGTTGTGCGGTATGAGGGCAAGGGCGATCCGCCTGACCGCTTTCTCATCGTCCGCTTCCGCGGAAAATACCGGATTATCTATGAAATATGGTAATATGAGACTTCTGAAATACAGACATTTATTCTACGGCAAGGAGATGCCGGTCTATCTGGCATGGCTGCTTGCCCTGACCGTCCCCCCGCTTTGTGCATGGGCAATCGGGTGTGACCTTTTTGATCTGCGTGTCTGGATCTGCTGCGCACCCGCTGCGGCACTCGGCACGCTGCTTTTCTGTGCGATGCACATACGCACCCTGAGTGACAAAGACTGCCGGCTGATCGAACGTGCGGCGCAGCCGGAATGGCGGAAGCCTTCCGAATCGGACCGCAGACTGATTCTTCAGCCGCATTTGCAGCAGCTGCGGCATCATGCACACAAAATGGGCATAGAAGCCGCGCTGCTGGCACTCATCGTGCTGTTCACCTGCATGATCTTCGATTCCATGAACTGGGCGCTGTTCCGCATCCTGCTGCCCTGTTTCTGCGGCATTCCCGTGCTGCTGCTTCTGCGCGATCTGTTTCTGATGCAGCTCTGGCGATCTGCCGATGCTGACGCTGAAATCTGCGATATTCCCGTATCTGCGACCTTTACACGCGAGCAGCATAACATCACAATGAAACACACGCGCTATTTTCTGGTTTGCTATCTGCCGAGTGGAAAATATGTCCTGCAGTGCAGCGACGAATGCAAACAGCCGCACACGGTTCGCTTCATGCGATACCGGAGACACTGCATCTATTATCCATACTAACCAAAAGGAATTCACAATGAAAAGACTGAAATTTCAATGTCTGTACGGGGGCAAAATGTACCCGCTCTACGCTGCGATGGCGTCATTCTTCGTTGCCCCGCTGATGGTCGGCCCTGCCATGCAGTCCTTTGCCGCAGCACTGGTTGTCATGTTCATCATGCCGGTGATTACGCTGATTGTCTGCTATTTCATCGAGCAGCACCTCACAGTCGCTGAACGTGCCATTGTTGAGGAAACCGCGTATCCGCTCTGGATGCCCGCGCCGTTTGAACTGCTGGAAGCTGCCCGCAATTACAAAAGCAAGCCCAGCGCCTTTATTTTCGCTGCGATTGTACCGCTGATCGGCTTGGAACTCGGATGCCTCTTGCCCGAACGCGGCGACTCCAATCCCACACTTGCAGGCTTCATTCTGCTGCTGTTCGCCGGGCTGTGTCTGCTGGACTGGTATCTGCGCGGAGAGTGGCAGCACGCCGACAGCTCTACCGTCTATACAAAAGTGGACATTCACCATATGTATGACGTGGAACATCACAACAAAAGCAATAGCTGGATGGAGAGCTATCTGGTGTTTTATCAGCCTGACGGCAGATATGTGCTGCACGCCCCAAAAGGCATGGGCGATGTCAAAAGCATCTATATTCTGAAATACCGCGGCATGGTCATCTGGCTTCCCGCATACGATTATTCGATGAATCTGAGCAATCTCCACTGACAGATTGCACAAACGGCTAGGGCGGACAGTTGCCCGCAGAAAGGACGTATTATCATGAGAAATCTGCATCCTGTGAAGGTCGGGCAGTGTACGCTCGACGGCAAGCACATCTACATTCAGTCGATGCTCAATACCCGTTCGGATGACATTGAGGGTTCGGTTGCACAGGCTAAGGCGCTCGAAGCTGCCGGCTGCGAAATCGTCCGTGCGGCAATCCCGAACAAGGCAGCCGTTGCACTGATCCCCGCGATCAAGGAGGCGGTCAGCATTCCGCTGGTTGCGGATATTCACTTTGATTACCGCCTCGCCCTCGAAGCCGCAGATGCCGGCATCGACAAAATCCGCATCAACCCCGGCAACATCGGCTCGATGGACCGCGTGAAAGCAGTCGCGGACAAGTGCCGCGAGAAGGGCATCCCGATCCGCATCGGCGTGAACTCCGGCTCGCTGGAGAAAGAATTGCTCGCAAAATACGGCGCACCGACCCCCGAAGCAATGGTCGAAAGTGCGCTGCATCATGCGCAGCTCCTTGAACAGTTCGACTTCAACGATATTGTCATCTCGATCAAATCCTCGGATGTGCAGAATATGATCGCCTGCTACCGCCTTGCAGCGGAACGCTGTCCGTATCCGCTGCACCTCGGCGTGACGGAGGCGGGTACTGCCCGCATGGGACTCATCAAATCGGCGGCGGGCATCGGTTCGCTGCTCTGCGACGGAATCGGTGAAACAATCCGCGTTTCGCTGACCGCCGATCCGATCGAGGAAATTGCTGCCGCACAGGACATCCTCAAGGCAATCGGCAAGCGCGGCGGCGTACAGCTTGTCTCCTGCCCGACCTGCGGCAGAACACGCATCGACCTCATCAGCGCTGCAAAAGCCGTCGAAGATGCGCTTCGCGGCTGCGAGAAGAATATCAAGGTCGCGGTCATGGGCTGCATCGTGAACGGCCCCGGCGAAGCAAGAGAAGCTGACATCGGCATTGCGGGCGGCGACGGCTGTGCCGTGCTGTTCAAGGGCGAACAGATCCTGCGCAAAGTGCCGGAATCGGAGATCGTCCCCGCACTGCTTGCGGAGATCGAAAAGCTGTAAAGCGGGAGATTTTCAGATTACGAATTGACCCGCAGCACATCAGAGACTATCCCGAAAGGAGGATGCCGGAAATGGCAGTCAATCAGCATGATGCAGATGTTCAGCGAGAGACCGAACAGATATTGTTCAGCCAATTCCAGCGCAAATACACCGTTTCCGATCTGAAAAACAATCCTGTTCTTCCTTTGCCGGATTCCGCAGACTGTGTGATGAAACCGGATCTCTATTCGGAATCAGCGGGGATCATCGGGGAGATCTATGCGCATCTCGGTAGCCTGAAACCGGCGCAGTCGCACAAGATCGCCGCGGACATCCTCAAAATGCTGCTCTATGAAAAGGCAGCCGGCATCTCCATGAAGAAATACATCGTGATTTGCAGCAGCAAAGCGGAGGAACAGCTCAGGGGCAAATCCCATCTTGCGGAGACAATCCGCCGCTTTTCAATCAGGATAGAATATCTCCCGCTCGCCCCCGACGATGAAAAAAGGCTGCGGGAAGCGATGAACAGACAGAACTTTTACCCCAATGCCCAGACCGGAATCCCCGAGACCACACCGAAAGGACAAGATCATCCATGATGCAGACCCTACGCGAATTTCTGCGTGAATACGGTGCAAAGCTCCCCGCTGACGTCATGAACGGACGACTGCGGCGCGTACTCACCTACCGCGGCAGAAACCGCCTGTTTTTTGAAACCGAATACGATGCGCCGCTGCCCTTTGCGGTGCTTGCGGAGACCGAATCCGCGCTCACGGAACGGCTTCAGCTCGAGAGCGTCCGCATCCTCTGTCGCTACCCCGCAGAGACCTTCTCGGAAGCGGTGCTGCCCGATCTGTTTCAGTCGCTGAAGCGCGACATCCCGATGATCAACGGATTTCTAGAAGGCGCTGGGCTGACGCTGCAAGACCGTACCCTATCCCTCGAATTGCAGCACGGCGGCGCGGATATTCTTGAAAGAACGCACTTTCGCGAGGAACTTTCGCGCGCGGTGCGGTCGATCTTTTCAGTCTCGCTGAATGTCGAATTCACCGGCGATCACCTCCATGTCACGGAGGAGGAACACGCGCAGAAGCAGGCGGAGGTCATCGCTTCGCTTCCGGAAGACCGCTGGATCCCGAAGGATGTGCCGCCTGCACCGTCTGATATTCCGGTTTTCTCGGCGGTGGAGACCAGCGCCGAACCGATCCAGCCGGAGCGCCCCGACAAGGATTCGCTGAATGTTCTCTACGGCCGCGTCGTGAAGGAGAAGCCCGTCACAATCGGCAGCGCTGTTTCCGGCATCAATGCCGGTATGGGCGGCGGCGCGAAAAAGTTCGCATTTACGTGCGAAGTCTTCAATAAACCCGAAACGCGCGTCCTCAAAAACGGCAAGACGCTCATGACCTTCCCCGTCACGGACTACACCGGCAGTGTGCTGGTCAAGCTCTTTCTCGATGAGCAGAAGCTCGCGGATTTCCCGATGGGCAGCTTCAAAAAGGGTGCAAATCTGTTGATTTTCGGCTCGCTTGCCTACGATGATTACGACCGCGACATCGTGATGAAGCCGACGGCAATCAACAGCTACACCCCTGACCGCCGCACCGATGATGCACCGGTCAAGCGCGTGGAGCTGCATCTGCATACGAATATGTCGGCAATGGATGCGGTCAATTCCGCGGAACAGCTCTGCGAACGCGCCCACCAGTGGGGACACCGCGCCATTGCGATCACCGATCACGGCGTGGTGCAGGCGTTCCCGGAAGCCATGAACGCCACCGCCAAATGGGATGATTTCCGCGTGATCTACGGCTGCGAAGCCTATGTGGTCAACGACCTCGAATCCGTGCGCATCATTGACCAGCCCGACCCGCGCAGCCCGCAGGATGAAGTCATCGTCTTCGACGTGGAGACGACAGGTCTTTCCTGCAAGCACGACCGTCTCACGGAGATCGGTGCGGTGAAAATCCGCGGAATGCGCATCATTGACAGCTTTGATACCTTTGTCGATCCGGAGCGCCCGATTCCGCCGAAAATCACGGAACTTACGCACATCACGCAGGACATGGTGACCGGCGCGCCGAAAGAAAAGGAAGCCGTGGAGATGTTTCTGGAATTCTGCGGTGAGAATCCGGTGCTGATTGCGCACAATGCGGGATTTGATACCTCCTTCCTGCGCGAAGTCTACCAGCGTCACAATATCAATCACCCCTTTGTGACAATGGATACCGTGCTGCTGTGCCGCGCCGTTCTGCCGGAACTCGGACGGCATAAGCTGGATACCGTCGCAAAGCACCTGAAACTCGGAAAATTCGAGCATCACCGTGCAAAAGACGATGCCTATATGCTCGGCAGGATCTATCAGACCCTCATGGAGCGCATCATCAAGGAGAAGAATCTGCAAACGCTGGGCGACCTCAACACTGTTCTCCCCGCAATCGACCCGCGCAAGCTGAAATCCTATCACCAGATCATCCTCGCGAAAAACCAGACCGGCATCAAGAATCTCTACCGGCTGGTCTCATACAGTCAGCTCGATTATTTCTACAAAAAACCGCTCATCCCGAAATCGCTGCTGGTCAAGCACCGCGAGGGACTCCTCTACGGTTCTGCCTGTGAAGCGGGCGAACTGTTCTCCGCAATCGTGGAGGGCAAATCGGATGAGGAACTCGATCACCTCGCAAAATTCTACGATTACCTCGAAATCCAGCCCATCGCGAACAATATGTTCATGGTACGCAGTGACCGTTTCCCCGCGCAGAATGAAGAAGATCTCCGCAATTACAACCGCAAGGTGCTGGAGATCGGTGACCGATGCGGCATACCGGTCTGTGCGACCTGCGATGTCCATTTTATGGATGAGAAAGATGCCATCTACCGGCAGATTCTGCAATCCGGAAACGGCTTCGACGATGCCGGCGAACAGACACCGCTGTTCCTGCGCACAACCGATGAAATGCTGGAAGAATTCGATTATCTCGGCGCAGACCGCGCCTATGAGGTCGTCGTCACAAATACGAACAAAATCGCCGATAAGATCGACCGCTGCCATGCCATTCCGAAAGGCACGTTCACGCCTTCGATTCCGGGTGCAGAAGAAGACCTCATCCGCATCACGACGGACAAGGCAAAGAGCATTTACGGCGATCCGCTCCCCGAACTCGTGCAGAAGCGGCTCGACCGTGAACTCGGTTCGATCTGCAAGCACGGCTTCTCGGTGCTTTATATGATCGCGCAGAAGCTGGTTGCAAACTCGGAAAAGCACGGCTATCTGGTCGGTTCAAGAGGATCGGTCGGTTCATCGTTTGTCGCCTCTATGGCGGGTATCTCCGAGGTCAATCCGCTTGTGCCGCATTATGTCTGCCCCCAGTGCAAGCATACGGAATTCATCACAGACGGTTCTGTCGGTTCGGGATTTGACCTGCCCGAAAAAGACTGCCCCGACTGTCACATCCCCATGAAGCGCGACGGCCACGACATTCCGTTCGAGACATTCCTCGGCTTCGACGGCGACAAAGCACCGGATATTGACCAGAATTTCTCCAGTGAATATCAGTCAGAATCACACCGCTATACAGAAGAACTGTTCGGCAGAGCAAACGTCTTCAAGGCTGGTACAATCTCCGGTGTGCAGGACAAAATCGCATACGGCTATGTCAAGCACTGGCTCGATGACTGCGGTCTGACCGTCAACAATGCAGAGATTGACCGTCTGGTTGCGGGCTGTGTCGGCGTCAAGAAGACAACCGGTCAGCATCCGGGCGGCATGGTCGTTATTCCGGAAGATTTCGACATCTTTGACTTCACCCCCGTGCAGCAGCCCGGTGACCCCGATGAAACGGACGATTCCGATATGATCATCACCACGCACTTCGACTTCCATAAGCTGCACGATACCATCCTGAAGCTCGATGAACTCGGACACGTTGTCCCGACACTTTACAAGCACCTCGAAGACCTCACCGGCATGAAGATTGCCGATGTCCCGACAACCGACCCGAAGGTCTTCCAGATGTGTACCGACTGTTCTGTGCTGGGCGTCACAGAGGAGGACATCTTCTGCAAAACCGGTTCTCTGGGCATTCCGGAAATGGGTACGAACTTCACCATCGGAATGCTGCTGGATGCAAAACCCAAACTGTTTTCTGACTTTTTGCAGATTTCGGGTCTGTCGCACGGCACGGATGTGTGGCTGGGCAACGCGCAGGAACTCATCGCGAACGGAACCTGCACCATTTCCGACGTGATCGGTACGCGAGATTCCATCATGACCTATCTGCTGTATCACGATGTTGAACCGAAGCAGGCGTTCCAGATTATGGAGGATACCCGTAAGGGCAAAGCGCCCAAGACCTTCACGCCTGAACGTGTGCAGATGCTGCGTGACCACAATGTGCCGGACTGGTACATCGAATCCTGTCTCAAAATCAAGTATATGTTCCCGAAGGCACACGCCGCTGCTTACGTTACCGCGGCAATCAAACTCGGATGGTTCAAGCTCTACAAACCGCTCGAATACTACGCAACCTACTTCTCTGTGCGCGGCGGCGACTTTGATGCCGCACTCGCCTCACAGGGCATTGATGCGGTGCGCGGCAAAATCCGGGAGCTGAATGCAAAGGGAAAAGAGCGCTCCAAGAAGGAAAATGATCTCCTCGATATTCTCAAAATCGTGAATGAGATGATGGCGCGCGGATACTTCTTCCTGCCGGTTGACCTGCGGAAATCGCACGCTGTCGATTACCTCATTGAGGACGGCAAACTGCGCATCCCCTTCGGCGCGATTGACGGCATCGGCACAAAGGCTGCCGAAAAGCTCTATGAAACCGCGCAGAACGGTGATTTCATCTCTGTGGACGAATTCCAGCAGCTTTCCGGCGCATCAAAAGCCACAATTGATGCGCTCGATGCCCTCGGCGCTTTGGGAGATCTTCCAAAATCGAATCAGCTTTCGCTCTTCTGACTTGACTTTTCTTTGATAATATGTTATCATGTTACTATGTTAGCAAGCTAAAGTGAATTGTGAACGGAGGTAGAAGATGTTTTGGGATGCTGTCTCAGGGATCTATTCCCTCTTTGAAAAAGTCTACAACGGCAAAGTCAACCGCGCCGTCGGAAAGGCTGTCGCGGCGGAAATTTGCAGCACGGATGACGTGCTGGAATGCGCCTGCGGTACGGGATTGCTGACAACGGCAATTGCACCGTGCTGCAAGTCTCTCATCGCCACGGATTTTTCCGTCGGGATGCTGCGGCAGACGGAACGCCGTGTCAGCAGATGCGGAAATGTGAAGCTGATCCGTGCAAACATCATGCGCCTGCAATGCCGCAAAAACCGATTTGATAAGGTCGTCGCCGGCAATGTGATTCACCTGCTGGATGATCCGCAGGCAGCCCTGCGTGAGCTTTCCCGCGTCTGCAAACCGGATGGAAAACTGATCATCCCGACCTATATCAACGACAGCGGCAGCGGCAAAACCGGTTTCCTTTTACGGGTCATCGGCAAATCCGGCGCGGATTTCAAACAGCAGTTCACGCTGGAACGCTACCGGCAGTTCTTCCGCGATGCGGGCTTTCCGGATGCAGAAATCACGCTGATTTCCGGCAGAGTACCGTGTGCAGTCGCGGTGCTGCGGAATCATAAAACCGCGTAAACAGAATCCTGCGGGACTACGACAGCACCTTCCCGCCGGTACAAATACCGAAAAACTACGCATCTGCGTGTAATAGCATGAAAAGGAGTTTTCCATGAACAAATATGACAGAATCACACCGGAGGGTACACGCGACGCACTGTTCGCGGAATGCACCCTTCGCCGGCAGCTCGAAAGCCGTCTGCAAACCCTCTTTGCAGCACGCGGATACAGCGAGCTGATCACCCCGACCCTCGAATTCTACGATGTCTTCAACCGCGATGCGCAGCCCTTCCCGCAGGAGACCATGTATAAGCTCACTGACGCAAAGGGCAGACTCATGGTGCTGCGTCCCGATAATACCGTCCCGATTGCCCGCGTCTGCGCGACCCGTCTCCGCGATGCCGCATTGCCGCTGCGTCTCTGCTACAATCAGAGCATCCATGTCATCTCCCCCTCGCTCAAGGGCAGAGACGACGAAATCACACAGGCAGGCATTGAGCTGATCGGTTCGGATTCCCGCATGGCTGACATCGAGGTCATTGCAGCAGCAGTCGATGCACTTCAGGTCTGCGGTGATGAATACCGTCTGGAACTGGGCAATGCGGCGTTCTTCCGCACACTGATGCAGCAGCTTCCCGCCTCTGAGGAGGTCAAGGAGACCATCCGCGACTGCATCGAGGCGAAGAATTATCCCGCACTGAGCGATCTGCTCGATACGCTTCCCGAATCCGGCACGACCAAAGCTCTGCGGATGCTTCCGCGGCTGTTCGGCGGCGAGGAAGTCTTCGAGAAAGCGGCAAAGCTCGTCACCGGCGATGCTTTTACCGCTATTCTGGCAGATCTCCGCGCACTCTGGGAGACTGTTACACAGTTTGCCGGCAAAGACCGCGTTACGGTCGATCTCGGCATGATGCACCGCACGGATTATTACACCGGCATGATCCTGCGCGGCTATCTCTCCGGCTACGGCGAGGAAATCCTCTCCGGCGGCAGATACGACAATCTGCTCGCGGAATTCGGCTATGATGTTCCCGCAACCGGCTTTGCGGTCAATATCGACGCAGTAGTCAAGGTGCTGAGCAAGCAGGAGACACCGGCAACCGTCCCGACAACCACAAATGTACTGATCTGGGCAGCATCCGGCTGTGAGGCTGAGGCAGTCAAGACCGCGCAGGATCTGCGCGCAAAGGGCATGGTCGTAGAGCATTCGCTCTCCGAAACGCTCGAAGATGCAAAGAAATATGCTGCTGCCCACGGCATCGGCTCTGTTCTGCCAATCGAAATCAGCGGCACGGACAGCGGGAAGGGAGTGTAAACGATGCAGAGACCCATTCGCATTGCCCTCACAAAGGGCAGACTGGAAAAAGATACCATCGGAATGTTTGAGCAGCTCGGCATGGACTGCACCGCTGTACGGGAAAAAGGCAGAAAGCTCATCCTCCCGATCGGTGACGGCAGCATTGAAGTCGTGCTGGCAAAGGCAAATGACGTCATTACTTACGTCGAACACGGCGTCTGCGACCTCGGCGTCGTGGGCAAAGATACCATCCTGGAAATGCAGGGCAAATTCTATGAGCTGCTGGATCTTGGCTTCGGACGCTGCAAATTTGCGCTCGCAGTCAAGAAGGGTACGGATTTCTACAGCGGCTACGGCGTCAAGACAATCGCCTCGAAATACCCGAATGTGACCCGCCGCTTCTTTGAAGCAAAGGGCATGGATGTTGACATCGTAAAGATCGAAGGCTCTGTGGAGCTTGCTCCCCTGCTGGAGCTTTCTGACGGCATCGTGGACATCGTTGAGACCGGCACAACGCTGAAAGAGAACGGTCTGGAAGTCTTTGAGGATGTCTGCCCGATCTCCGCACGTCTGATCGCAAACACCGTCAGCATGAAGCTGCGGCAGAAGGAACTGGAAGCATTGATCTCCAAGGTGGAGGCATATTTCGCAGAAGGCTGATCCCCACACGTAAAACCGACAAAGACATCCGCAATTCCATCCCACCGCAGACAGGCGGTTGAAACCATAAGCTAACACGATTCTCAAAGGAGGATACCACTATGCAGATCATTCGCTGCAACGGCAAGGACGAAGCTGCGTTTTTTGAGCAGCTTCGCAACAGAAGCGCTGCACCTGACCCGAAAGTCGTCGAGACTGTGACGACCATTCTGGAAGATGTCCGCACAAAGGGCGACGCAGCAGTGCGTGCCTATACAGAAAAATTTGACGGCAAATGCCCGGAGTCGTTCGAGGTGGATGCCGATACGATTGCAGAAGCACTGGAAGCAGCCGACCCGAAATTCGTGGAAGCGCTGCTGAATTCAATCGAAAATATTGCTGATTTCCACAACCGTCAGAAGGAGCAGGGGTTCATGAATGCCCGTCCGGACGGCGTGATTCTCGGTCAGCGTCTGCGCGGACTGGAGCGCGTGGGTCTGTATGTCCCCGGCGGCACGGCAGCTTATCCGTCCTCGGTGCTGATGAACGCGATTCCGGCAAAGATCGCAGGCGTCAAGGAGCTGATCATGGTGACTCCGCCGGCAAAGGACGGCAAGCCGAATCCGGATATTCTCGTAGCTGCGTCGCTTTGCGGTGTTGACCGCGTGTTCCTGATGGGCGGTGCGCAGGCAGTTGCAGCGCTGGCATACGGCACGGATACGATTCCGCGCGTTGACAAGATTGTCGGCCCCGGCAACATTTTCGTTGCAACGGCAAAGCGTCTGCTGTACGGCGTAGTGGACATCGACATGGTTGCCGGACCGAGTGAAGTGCTGGTCATGGCAGATGACACTGCGAATCCGAAGTATGTTGCCGCAGACCTGATGTCTCAGGCAGAACACGACAAGCTGGCATCCGCAATCCTTGTCACAACATCGGAGCGCGTCGCAAATGAAACCGTCAAGGAGTTCGAGCGTCAGATGGCATATCTGGAGCGCCGCGAAATCATCGCAAGTTCGCTGGATAATTACGGTGCAATTCTGATCTGCGATACGCCGGAGCAGGCAGTTGCGCTGGCAAATGAAGTTGCGCCGGAACACCTGGAAGTTCTGATGGAGAATCCGCTGGAGTACATCGGCAAGCTCGACAACGCCGGTTCGGTATTCCTCGGCACATACGCTTCCGAGCCGCTTGGCGATTACTACGCCGGCCCGAATCACGTTCTCCCGACCTCCGGCACTGCGCGTTTCTTCTCGCCGCTGTCGGTTTACAGCTTCATCAAGCGGTCGAGCTACATATATTACACCGAATCCGCCCTGCGCGAAGCGAAGGATGACATCATTCTCGTGGCGAACAAAGAGGGTCTGACCGCGCACGCGAATGCAATCGCTGTGCGGTTCGAGGAGGACTGACCATGAAATTACCCGAAAAACTGACAAAGCTGAAGGCATATGACCCCATCACCGGCACGTATGCGGTGCGTCTGGATGCGAACGAGTCCTACTTTGATCTGCCGGATGTACTGAAAGCGAAAATTGCGGATGCGATTGAGCAGGTTGATTTCAACCGCTACCCCGACCCGTTCGCAACAGAGGTCGTGAATGCATTTGCTGCATATTATAACATTTCTCCGGACTGCGTCTGCGCCGGAAACGGCTCAGATGAGATCATCACGCTGCTGCTGAATTGCTTTATGACACGCGGTCAGAAGCTGGTCACAGTCTCGCCGGATTTCTCGATGTATGGTGTTTATGCATCGCTGGCGGAGATTGAAGTCGTAACCGTTCCCAAAAAAGAGAATCTGCAAATCGACATGGATGCGTTGATTTCAGCGTGTCAGCAGGCAGATGCAGCCGTCTTCTCGAACCCCTGCAACCCGACATCCCTCGGCGTCGCCCGCAGCGAGATCATCCGTCTGGTGGAGTCCGCGCCGGAATGCCTCATCATCGTGGACGAAGCTTATATGGACTTCTGGGATGAGAGTGTGCTGGATCTTGTTACAAAGTATGACAATTTAATTGTACTGCGAACCTGCTCAAAGGCAATGGGACTTGCAGCAGTGAGAATGGGCTTTGCGGTCTCAGATCCCTACAAGACGAACCTGCTTCGCGCGGCGAAATCGCCCTACAACTGCGATGCAATTTCGCAGGTAATCTGTGCGACGGTTCTGCGCGAGACCTCGCTGCTTCAGCACTGCCGCGATGAAATCATCGTCCAGACGCAGCGTCTCTACGCCTCTCTGACGGAACTTGCACAGCGTTACACGGACATTATCGACACGGTCTATGCGCCTCGCACGAACTTTGTATTCGTGAAAACCGCGTATGCACGCGAAATTTTCGAGCAACTGGAACAGGCAGGCATTGCAGTCCGCTGCTTCCCGAACGGTTTGCGCATCTGCGCAGGCACACGCCGTGAGCAGACGATCCTGCTGAGCGAACTTGAAAAAATCCTCCAGCCGGACTAATTCAAAGTGACGAAAAGCAACAAAAAAGCCAGCGATGTGCAATGCAACGCTGGCTTTCTGTTATTCATTGCAGCGCCGGATCAATTCCGCCTCGTCGATGACCTCAACACCAAGCGATTCCGCCTTAGTCAGTTTGCTGCCGGCATCCTCTCCGGCAACCAACACACTCGTTTTCTTGGAGACCGAACCGGAAACCTTGCCGCCATGCGCCTCGATGAGCGCTTTCGCTTCGTCGCGCTTCATGGTCGGCAGCGTACCGGTCAGAACAAATGTCATACCGGAAAAGCGCGTATCTTCGACTGTTTTCTGCTCATATTGCATCTTCACCCCGCGCTCCAGCAGCGTATCAACAAGCGAACTGAATGCAGGCTCTGCAAATGCCTCCGCAACCGATGCCGCCATGATCTCACCGAAGCCTTCAATCTCCGCAATATCCTCCACTTTTGCGCTGCGGATTGCATCCAGTGAACCAAAATGCGCACAGAGCAATTTGGCAGCGGTTTGTCCGATATTGCGGATGCCGAGTGCAGCAATCACGCGGTCAAGCGGCTGCGATTTCGACTGTTCAATCGACGAAAGAAGGTTATCAGCAGATTTCTCCTTGAAACCTTCAAGCTGCAAAAGCTGATCCTTTGAAAGTGTATAGAGATCAGCAGCGGATTCGATCATCTTTTCATCGAGCAACTGCTGAACAATCGCCGGACCGAGACCGTCAATATTCATCGCATTCTTTGATGCAAAATGCACGATGCTGCGAAAGATTTGTGCCGGGCACGCAGGATTGAAGCAGCGAACAGCAGCCTCGTCACCATCTTTTTCGACAGGCGCGCCGCAAACCGGACAGCGATCCGGCAGAAGGTAGGGAACGGAATCCGCTTCATGTGACTCCGAACAAAGCACCTCCGGAATGATGTCACCAGCCTTGCGTACACGAATCATATCGCCCACACGGATGTCTTTTTCTGTAATATATTGCTGATTGTGCAGTACAGCGCGTGAAACACTCGTACCTGCTAGAGAAATCGCATCGAACACAGCTACCGGCGTCAGAACGCCTGTCCGCCCGACCTGCACCTCAATCGAGTGCAATTTTGTCACTTTTTCTTCCGGCGGGAACTTGTACGCAACTGCCCATTTCGGGTACTTTGCCGTTGCGCCAAGCTGTTGACGCTGCGCCAGATCGTCCACTTTCACGACAACGCCGTCGATGTCAAACGGCAGATCGCCGCGCATCGCACCGATCTCCTCGATTGCCGCACGGATTTCATCCGCGTCAGCAGCGCATTTTTTGTAGGATATTGCTGTGAAGCCAAGCTCCCTGATACGCTCCAGAGATTCCGAATGCAAGGCAAACTGTTCACCCTCAATACGCTGAATATTAAACACAAAAATATCCAGCCGGCGGGATGCCGTCACCGCAGAATCTTTCTGCCGGAGCGAACCGGCAGCCGCGTTGCGCGGATTTTTGAACAGTTCCTCCCCTGCCGCCTCCTGCTGCGCAGATAAACGTTCAAATGAAGCCCGCGGCATATACACTTCGCCGCGCACCTCCAGAAACGCAGGTGCATTTTTGAGCTTCAGAGGAATGCTGCGGATGGTCTTGAGATTCGCGGTCACGTCCTCTCCGACAAAGCCGTCTCCGCGTGTCGATCCGCGTGTAAATACGCCATTTTCATATTCAAGCGAAACCGATAGCCCGTCGATTTTCGGTTCTACGGTAAACATCGGTTTACTGACCGTTTCCTGTACTTTTTCGACAAATCTCCCGACTTCATCAAACGAGAATACGTCCTGTAAACTCGCCATTTGAACAGTATGCGCAACCTTCTCAAAACGGCCGGAAGCAACACCCTGCACGCGCTGTGTCGGGGAATCCGGCTCCTGCAAATCGGGATATTCCGCCTCAAGATCACGCAGTTCATGCATCAGCATATCATACTCGTAGTCCTCGGCAGTCGGTGCATCGAGGTCATAATATTCATGCGCCATACGTGTCAGAGTCTCTGTCAGTTCGCGTACACGCACAGCCGCTTCATCATGTGTCATTCGGGTCGCCTCCTACTTTTATAATTTTATTGCTCATTCAGACTCATCACATAAATCTGACACGGATTATCTGCGCCCCACAGTTCTGGCAGCACCTCCAGCTCATGAAAACCGAGGCTGAGATAAAACCGATTTGTCACGTCATATTCCGGAAATGTGCCTATTTTCACGGTTTTCACCTGCATGAACCGGTATCCTTCCCGTCTTGCAAACTGCTTTGCTGCCGAAAAAAGCGCCCTGCCGATTCCCTGCCTGTGCTGCGTTTTCAGGACTCCCATGACTGCAATCTCAACTGCCGTGCTTCCGGTCTGTTTCAGGCACAGAAAACCGACGGGCGCACCATCCGAAAAACCCGCAAAAAAGGGCTGTTCCCGGCTTTCCGCGATGTACTGTTCCCGCGCTGATTCGATCTCGAACCATTCCGGAAGCGCTTCCAGAATCATGCGTGAAATGCACGTTTTTTCATCATTTTCTATGATCTGTCTTATTTCCGCAGCACATGGTCTTGCCAGCCGCTTCTGCATGGTATCGTGACAAAGAAAGTCGCCGTTTTCCGTCGGGATTGCCTCAAACGCTTCACCCCGATAGCCGCGTTTCAGGTAGATATTCTTTGCCGGAAACGACACATCCAGCACCGCAATATCATACGATTCTGAGATGCTTTCTTCCGCAAAATCCAACAAAGCCCTTCCGTAGCCTCTCCCCTGATGCACCGGCAGAACAAAGAGTCTCGCGATCTCATTCTCCTTGACCGTCACCGTTCCGACCGGCTCATCTTGGTCTGAAATACACAGAAACACGTTGTTTTCGATTATATCCTTCCGGATATTATCCGGATGATGATGTGCAAGAAAGAAATCCACTGCACCTGCCGGATAATAATGCGGATACACCGTGCGGATCGTCTCTTGCGTAATCTTCACAACCACAGCAAGATCTTCCAAATTCGCCATTCTAATTTGCATAGCCTGTCCCTGTTTTCTATCAAAAGATCCGGCGCACCGGCATGGCGCACCGGATCAAAGCATCAGTTCTGACGACAGCCGCAGCCGGTCTGCCCGTTTTCCGGACTGTCTGCTGCGGGTGAAAATTCTTCCGTCGGGAACGAAAGCCGGCTGAAGACCTCGCACGGCGAATCAGCCTCTGCGGAACACGTTTTGCTCGGCACACTGTAGGGGTATGCCGCCGCCGTCAGCGTAACCGGTCTGCTCAATTCCACCACGGAAAAAACACCGAGCGTCAGCATGACCGCCCGCCGGCAGCAACAATCGCCCTCCGGCGCATTCTGCCGCAGATTGACAATGCGCGTTTCCAGCGCAATGGGGTCAACACACTGACAGCTTGCGTTCGGCAGATTGACGACCTCGCAGCAGGTATTGGTATCCCCGATGCGCGCGCCGTTGCTGAAAAACGTCTTGGTATTCGATTCGCTGCCGTAGAGAATGACGCTCTTGCCGGCAGTCGCGATGCCCCGCAGCACATCCGGATTGTCGCAGGCGCGTGCATAGCACAGCAGCTCCACGCCGAATGTGTACGTAATATCCACCGAATAGTACCCGCGGTTAAACGGAATCGGCTCGACCGTCATGCAGATGTTGTCGATCGTGACGCAGCGCGTGCGCACGTTGGTATACTGCTGCGGCAAATCACCGCCGTTATCCAGCATTACCTGCAAATTCGTGATGCAGTCCTTATCGCTGCAACTGTCAAACACGCGGTCCACTTTCACCGGCACGGCGCTGACATTCTCCGCACTGAGCATTTCGTTCATGTGATTTCCTCCCGATTCAGATTGGATTCGCGCTGCACTGCAATGCAGGTTTCCGGAATCCTCACTACCAATGTATTCGCATCGGGGGGATTATGTGACTGTCTTAGCTGTTTTTATCGACCTGATGGAAGGTTTTGAGATTGCCCGCGATGTTATTGCGCTCTGCAAGCACGCGCTCGACCTCATCCCAGCTCAGTCCCTGATTTGCAGCCAGCACCATCACATGGTACAGCAGATCGTTGATTTCGTTCATGAGTTCGTCATTATCGCCGTTCTTTGCAGCAATGACAGTTTCGGTCGCTTCCTCACCGACTTTTTTGCAAATCTTATCGACACCCTTGCCGAACAGATAAGCCGTATAGGAATTCTCCTCCGCAGTACCCGCTTCATAGGCGGCTTTGCGGTCCATAATCACCTTAAAAATCTCCTGATAGACGTTCATGCTTTGTCCTCCTCATTGTAAAGCTCCTTAAAGAAGCAGCTGTATTCGCCGGTATGGCAGGCAACGCCTGTCTGCTTCACATTGACCAGCAGCGTATCATCATCGCAGTCGGCGTAAAGCGAAACCACCTTTTGCAGATGACCGGAAGTTGCGCCCTTATTCCAGTATTCCTGCCGCGAACGGCTCCAGAACCAGGTGTAACCGGTTTCGAGTGTCCGTCTGAGGCTCTCCTTGTTCATATAAGCGAGCATCAGTACCGTTTTTGTATCGACCTCGTAGCAAATCGCAGGGATCAGCTCCGACTTCTTAAAGTAACGGTCGAGATCATTGGGGTCAACTTTTATCATGATGATTCTCCTTTTGACCGGATTCACGCGGGCAAAATCCCGCCTTTTTATTATACCATATTATACCGAAAAGTGCAATGGGAGAAGGAAAAACAATTTTGACCTTTCGCTTCCTGAGAATAAAAACGGAGCCGCGCACGGCGCGGTTATACCATATTATAACAGAAAATTCAATGCAGAAATTGAAAATCGTATAAATGAATCCGCTGACCGCCGCACAGTCAGAGAACTTCAGCAGAATTCCCGCGGGTCTCTCAGCTCTGCACTTGACATAGCGGAGCTGAAATGCTATAATATAACCAAAGGCATTCACCGAACCTACAACCAAATTGGAGGAATCAACATGGCAACTGCAAAAAATATGGTCATTGCCGGCGATTACATGGGCTGCCGCATATTCCGGATGTCCTCATCACTTGCCTATATCTCCGGCACGATGAAGAAAATCGACGACATTTTTCTTGTACCGGAAGTCGTCGCCCGCTATGAGGTGATGACCGAAGACATTATCCGTTCCGGCAATTCCCTGCTGCTGACCGGCGTACTCGACCCCGGCAATCTCCTCTCGCTGCGGCTGCACGCCTCTGAGAAAATGCAGAGCAAAGGCGTCTACACCATTGCCGTAAAATTTGAGGACGAGAAGCGTTCTCTGATGGAAGTCGATGAAAAAATTTACGCGGCAATCGTCCGCCGTATGGCTGATTCTGAATGAACCGCGAGTATCTGGAGCAGATCAGCGAACTGCTTGATCCGTATGATCTGTTCGGCAGAAAACGGGGTCTCCTCCGGGAAACAATCCGCACAAAATTTCCAGAGCTTCCGGAAGCCGATCTTCAGGAGATTCATGCGTATCTGCTCGCATTCTTTGAGACCTGCGTGAATGATGCAGACATTCTGGCAAAGAAATATCAAACGCCGTTTCTGCCAAAGGGTGAAGCGGCAGAAAAGGAGATCGCAGAATACGTGCAGCAATGCCGCGGGCAATTCCCTGAAATGGATGCAAAGAAAATCGAAACGATCTTTGGGATCGTCTGCTGGCTCACAAACCGATAACATTACCGCCCCGAAACGTCCGGCGTTTCGGGGCGGCTGCTCTATTATACGCTGCATTCAAACGCATACCGCGCACAGAAATCCGGCGTATATGCGAATGTTTTGCCGCGCAGATACGCAAGCGGACAATCCGCTTCCGAGAAATCGAAACGGAGGCGGCAGGCGGCAAGCAGCTGATGCCGCTCGCCATATTGCCGGTTTACAGCAGCATCGCCGTATTTTCCGTCTCCGAGAACCGGCGCACCCAGCGCAGCCATCTGCGCACGAATCTGATGTTTTCTGCCGGTGTACAGCGTGACCAGCACCAGTGCAAGCCCCTCGCGCACAGCAAGCACCTCATATCCCGTCCGGATTTCGCGACGTCCCTCGCCTGCCGCATCGTACAGCCGAACGCGATTGCCGGAAGTCTCCGCGTGATAGGCAGTCACGGTAGCGCACGCCCGCGGCGGCTGCCCGACCGTCACACAGAGATACTGCTTGCGCACCTCACCCAGCCGTATTTTCTCGTTCATACAGCGCAGTGCGGCTGCATTTTTCGCCCCGATGACAAACCCTTCTGTGTTGCGGTCAAGGCGGTTGCAGAGGGCAGGTGTAAAGCTTTGTTCTGCGGCAGCATCATACGAGCCGGACTGTGCAAGATAATACACAAAACGGCCGGCAAGCGTATCAGAAGCCCCCTCATTATCTGCATGAACCGGCAAATTGACCGGCTTGCGCAGAATCACAATGTCGGCATCCTCATACGCAATTTCAGGCAGCGGAAGTGCCGCCTGCGGTGCATGATGAACAGTCTCCCCGAAGCAGTCATCCGGCAGATACACCTGAACAGTGTCTCCTGCCGCAACAAATAGCTCAGCAGATACGCGCTTTCCATTGCACTTTACATCTTTTTTGCGGAATGTTTTATACAGCAGCGATTTCGGCAGTTTTGGGCAGGCTTTCAGCAAAAACTTGTCAATGCGCTGTCCCGCATCATTCACGCCTATGACGAATTCCCGCATCAGCCATCCCTCCCGATGCTCAGACAGAATTTCCGGATCTCCCCGGCACGCGGTGCAACATCCTCCAAATATTCCACATTGCACAGAGCGAGACTGCCCGCCCGCAAAATCTCCAGATGCCCGAAGAAATGTTCAATCGTCGCAATCAGCCGCTCACATTCGTACATTCCGCCGCCGGTGCGCAGCACGACCGCATACCCCATTTTCCCGCTGCCGATGGACGCGTGCGGGTCATGGGTATTGCTCCACGGGGTACAGCGGTCAATGAAGGTCTTGAACTGCCCCGGTACATCTGCCCAATAGGACGGCGAAACCAGCACAATGACATCTGCCTGTGCAAAAACGCCCATCAGCCGTGCAGCATCGTCCTCCTGCACACACTGTCCGGAGGTATGACAGCGGCGGCAGCCGAGACAAAAATGCACGGAATAATCGTCAATGCAAGTCTGAATAACCTCGTATCTGCTGGATAATTCTTCTGCTATGATGCGTGTGATCTCAGCGGTAGCCCCAGTCCGCACGGGGCTGCAATTCAACACAAGTGCTTTCATATTCCCTCCCTTGCAGTCGAGAAAACGCCGCTCGCAGACCGAACGGCGTTTTGCATTTTACAGATCGTTTCGCACGATGTCCTCATAACTCTCGCGGCGCACGACTGTGCGTGCTTCGCCGTCGCGCACCATCACGATTTCAGCACGCGGATTCCGGTTATAATTGGATGCCATCGAGTAATTATAAGCACCAGTCGCGAGGACAGCCAGCACATCGCCGGTACCGGCGGGCTGCAGCGGCATATCATCACCAATGAGGTCGCCGCTCTCACAGCACTTGCCGCCGATGGTCACGCGCTCGCTGCGGGCATCTCCTGCACGGTTCGCAATGAGCGCCTCATAGCGGGACTGATACAGGGCATAGCGCGGATTATCGCACATACCGCCGTCAACAAGCACGTAGGTGCGTACATTTGGAATGGTCTTGCGTGCCATGACCGTATACAGCGTAATGCCTGCGCCGCCGACAATCGAACGCCCCGGCTCAAACAGCACAAAGGGTTCGGGATAATTCGCAGCTGCACAGCTTTCGCGCAGCGCACGCAGGATTGCGCGCACAATATCGCCAAAAGGCTTCGGGTCGTCCTCCTCAGTATACTTAATACCGGGACCGCCGCCGAGATTGAGGTCCGGCAGCGTCACGCCGAGTTCCTTGCGGATGCTGTCCATAAAGCGCAGCATGACACGCGCCGCCTCTGCAAACGGCTCTGTATCGAGAATCTGCGAACCGATATGGCAGTGCAAACCGACCAGTTCCAGATGTTCATACGCGAGTGCAGCCTTCACTGCTTCGAGTGCTTCACCGGTTTCCAGTGCAAAACCGAACTTACTGTCGATCTTGCCGGTCTGAACGAATTCATGCGTATGTGCGTCGATTCCGGGCTTAATGCGCAGCATGATGCGCACGGTCTTTCCGGCTTCACCTGCAATGCAGTTGAGGCGTTCCAGTTCCGGCAGATTATCGCAGACGATTCTGCCGACACCGGTTTCCACCGCCATTTTCAGCTCCTCATTCGACTTGCTGTTGCCGTGCATAACGAGTTTTTCGGCGGGCATACCGGCTTGCAGGGCGGTATAGAGTTCGCCGCCGGAGATGACATCCGCACCCAAACCCTCAGAGTCCACAATGCGGTACATTTCCTTGCAGGAAAGCGCCTTACTGGCGAAGCAGATAAGTCCGCGGCCATTGTATTCGTCGCGGATGACAATCTCATAGCCGCGGCAGTTTTCGCGGATCATGGTTTCATCCATGACATAAAGCGGTGTTCCGTGCGTCTGTGCGAGTGCGACGGTATCCGCGCCGCCAATCAGCAGATGACCTTCAGCGGAGACAGTCAGATTCGGAGTGAGCATATTTTACATCCTTTCTGTGCGGGCAAAGCCCTGTGCAGATATTTTTACCAATACTGATAGAGCTGGCATTGCATCATGCCGTTATAGAGCTTTCTGCGTTTCCGAGCTTTTCTGTTAAAGAGCTTTTCAAATTGTGTGTCCGGCGTGATGATACTGCAAGGGATGTCGTTGGGAATGACGCGGCTCATCGTGCGATAGAGCCCCCGTGCCTGTTCGATGTCCAGCATACGCTCACCGTAGGGCGGGTTGCACACGATATTCCAGTCCGGTTTTGCGGCAAATTCCGCAATGTCCCGCTGTTCCACGGTAATGCGGTCCGCAACGCCGGCTTTTCTGGCATTTTCTAGGGTCAGCTTCACGGCTTCGGGATCACAATCGAAGCCAAACGCATGGAACTGCACCTCGCGGTTGATTTTTTCGCGGGCATTTTCACGCGCTTTGCGGAAGACTTCCTTCGGAATCTGCTCCCAGTTTTCGCACTGATATTTGCGGTGCAGTCCGGGCGCAATACGCATGGCACGCCGCGCACCTTCAATGAGAAATGTGCCGCTGCCGCAAAAAGGATCACAAAGCTGCGTATCCGCGCGCACATGGGAGAGATCGAGGATGCCGGCAGCCAGCGTCTCACGGATCGGCGCAGCATTTGCATTCTGCCGCCAGCCGCGTTTATAGAGCGGGATACCGGTTGTATCGAGATACAGCGTGCAAATGTCATTGCGGATCTGGAATTGCAGCGTATGAACCGCGCCGGATTCCGGCAGCGCCTCGGAATGATAGGCGCGCTGAAGCCGTTTGACGGCTGCTTTTTTCACAATCGCCTGACAGGCAGGGACGCTGTGCAGCGCGGAATTGAGAGATGAACCCTTGACAACAAACGCATCATCGCGCCCGATGAAATCCTCCAGCGGGAGCTGCATTACGCCGTCAAAGAGCGGATCAAAGGCAGTCCTGCCCTTCTGCGCTGCAACGGAGAACGTTCCCAGCTCAATGAGAACACGTTCCGCAGCCGTCAGCTCAATATTTGCCGCCGCGACCATATCCCAGCCGCCTTCAAAGGAGACTCTGCCGTCCGCAGCGGAAATATCCGCCGCACTGAGGCGTACCAGTTCAAATTTCAAAACGCTTTCCAGCCCGAAATGGCACGGACAGGTAATTCGCATAAGCTTGCTCCGATCCGCGCTCAGCCGTTGATGATTCCCTGAATGCCCTCCTCGGCAAAGCGCTTTCTGTAATATTCGAGTTCCCCGCCGATCATATCGTCGATGGTCTGCATCCCAAGCAGTTCCACCGGAGCTTTGTCATCGGTCAGGATGCGGCTGCCGCCCCGGTAAAACCGGAGACCGTCCGCAGTTTGCTGCATCATGTCGCGCAGATTTCCTGCCTCAAGCCGCGCAATATTCTGTTCGAGCGTCTTCCGGATATCGGGATTCTGCGAGGCAAACAGCTCACGGTTTGTGGCATTGCGCACCTCAACGGTGTACACCGTATCAAATACCGATGCAATGGTATCCTGCAAGCAGGCGTTGATGCCGTCCGCACGGTCTGAAACCATGTTCATGTTGACGATCATGACGCCGTTTTCGCTGAGATGATCCCGTACTGCGGTGAAGAACTCCACAGAAGACATCTGAAACGGAATGGTGATGTCCTGATAAGCATCTACCATAATAACATCATATTTCTTGTCTGTGCCGGCAAGATAGGCTCTGCCGTCATAGGTCGCAACGGGAATCTCCGGATCAAGCGCAAAGTATTTGCGGGCAAGATCCGTAATCTTTCCGTCAATCTCGACACCGGAAATCGCCGTCTGCGGAAAATACTTGCGGCACTGTGTTGCATACGTGCCGGTTCCCATGCCGAGAATGAGCATCTCATGGGGATCATCCGGTGCATCCAGCATCAGCGGCGCAGCGAGTGCGTAATCGTAATACATACCGGTGAGCGAATCCTGTTTCATATAGATGGACTGCACACCGAACAGCACATTTGTCGAGAGGATGACCCTGCGGTCATCCTCCTGCACCTGCAAATAATTGTAAACAGATTCGTCCTCCAGCGTAAGCGTTTTGTCCCAGAAAGCGAAACCGAGGGACATTGCTGCGAAGGTGCATACAGCGAACAGCACCGCCGAGACAATCACCCTGACCGCACCGCGCTTCACGGAAATGAAGTAAACGGCAGCGAGTACCAACAGAATGCCGGAAAAAATGACGAATGTTGCAGCCGTACCGACTGCGGGGATGGAGATAAACGTCGGAACAAACGTACCGATGATGCTGCCGATTGTATTTGCAGCGCCAAGTGCGCCGACGGTCTTTCCGCTGTCATCGAGGCTGCCGACGGTGTACTTCACCAGAGACGGCGTGACCGTGCCAAGCAGAAAAAGCGGGTAGACAAACACAATCATGCAGGAGAGAAACGCTGCCCAGATCAGGAAATTCGTATTGACCGCCACAACAAGCAGCGCCGAGACACCTGCGATCACGAACTTGCCTGCAAAGGGAATTGCCGCAATCCAGACAGATGCAAAGAGCATCCTTGCGTAGAGTTTATCAGGATCCGGATTCTTGTCGGCGGAGCGTCCGCCATAGACATTGCCCAGCGCCATCGCAATCATGATCGTACCGATGATAATGGTCCAGACGATCTGTGAGGAGCTGAAATAGGGAGCAAGGAGTCGGCTCGCACCGAGTTCCACCGCCATGACGGACATACCGGCGAAAAACTCAGTGAGATACAGATACCATTTGTGTTTGAGAATGCGGTGATCCGCCTGCTGATTCTTCATCCGACATCAGCGAAGCTCAGACCCAGTTCATAGTTCTGGCAGTACGGAGCATTGGTGGACTTCCAGTAGCCGATCGGGCCGTTCATCGGGCAGCCGATTGCCGGATTTGCAATGCAGCCGGTGTTCGGGCAGACATGGCCGACAATGACCTCATCGCAGGCGGGGTAATCATTGCCGGAATAATTCTTGGTGATCCACTCACCGATGATGTTCTTCCAGACCAGTGCAGATTTGATCGACCAGTGGTTGCGGATTTCCTTATTCTCCGGATAACCGATCCAGACGCCGCTGACGAAATCAGGGTTCAGACCGACGAACATGAGGTCATACCAGTCAGAAGTCGTACCGGTCTTGCCGGCAATCGGAATTTCTCTGCCGTTCGCAAACATTCTTGCAGCAGTACCGGTACCGTTCTGGACGACATTCTGGAGGAGCTTGTTCATAACGAAAGCGGTCTGCGGATTGATTGCCTGCGTGAGATCATCACCGAACTGATAGATGATTTCGCCGTCTGTATTCTTAATGTAGTCAATGATATGCGCATTGCTGAAGTTGCCGCCGCTGCCGTAAACCATGTAGGCATTGACAAGATCCTTGACCGTAATGCCATAGCCCAGACCGCCGACGGCGAGCGGAGCATAGTCGATGTCCGTGCCTTCATAGAGATCGAGACCGAGGGTCTTGGTAGCGAAATCGTAGATATTCTGCGGACCGTAGGTTTTGACCAGCAGAGCCGGAATCGTATTATAGGATTTCTCCAGCGCGTAATAGATATTAATTTTCTGACCGGAATAAACCGTATTGGTATTGGTATCGGAATAGTTGGTCGGCCAGAGCTTGTCCTGACCGGTCTTGGGGTCTTTGACGGTAATCGGCGGGTAGTCAAGCACCTTTGTACCCCAGGAGATGCAGTCATGCTCCAGTGCATAGCCGTAGCTGGTGACCGGCTTGATTGCCGAACCAGGCTGCTGCGGCTCATTGGAAGCATAGCTTGTACCGAGCGAACCGACCTTCTGACCGATTCCGCCGACGGTACAAAGCACTCTGCCCTGATAGTCGATTGCGGTGAAGCCTGCCTGAAGGGTCATGTTTTCCTCATCCGTGAATACGCCGTCGCCGTCCTTATCGCGGAAGAAGGTGGTAGCCTGCTTGTTGGTCATGCCGGCAAGCAGATTGTTGATGTCAGAGAACTTTTCCTCCACATACTTCTGCATTTTGGTATCAACATTGAGGTAAATCTGATAGCCTTCCTTGTTGATGATGGTCAGCGCACGGTCAAAGGAGATACCGCGCGTTTCCATCAGCATATTGGCAAATTCATAGATCGCCTCGTCAACTGCCCAGGAATTCGGCTTTTCCTCATAGCCGTCATCGAGTGTAATCGTACCGTCATCGAGGATGGTCTGACGCTCCGGATGCAGCATCAGGAATTCCTGCGTATCGGTAAAGACCAGATGCTCATTGAGTGCCTGCTGATACTCATCGAAGGTAATTGCGCCGTTCTCGTACATCTTTTTGAGGATGTACTCCATACGGTCACGGTTGGCTTCACGGCCGGTATTGATTCTGTTATCGGTGACATACCAGGTCTGCGTGACGTCATTGAAATCGACCTCATTCTCGCCGGCGAAGGGGTTATTGACCTCCGGAGACTGCGGAATGGCAGCCAGACAGGCAGATTCGGCAATGGTCAGATCTTCTACGTGCTTGTCGAAGTATTTGCGGGCTGCCATTTCGATACCGTTTGCAGCGCCGCCGAAGCCGACATAGTTGATATATGCTTCCAGAATCTCATCCTTGGAATAGGATTTCTCCATCTGCATCGCGCGGTAGATTTCGCGGATCTTACGCTGCGGGCTGATGTCCTTATCTTCAGAGAGGTTCTTGACAAGCTGCTGTGTGATCGTCGAACCGCCCTGTTCGGAACTCCAGAAGTGGAGGATCATGTTGGCAAAGGAAGCAGCGGTACGCTTATAGTCCACGCCTTCATGCTGATAGAAACGCTCATCTTCGCCGTAGACGAAGGCATCGCGCGTATACTGCGGGACCTGTTCGATGTCAACAGGAAGTCTCTGGATCTCGCTCTGCGCGGTGTAGACGCATTCCTCCTCGCCGTCCTCGTTGGTCTGATAGATGTGGGTGGCGAAGCTGGTAGACATATCCTTGATACTGATTGACTTGGTTTCCTCCATATATCCGATGATATAGGTTGTCGCTGCAATCGCGCAGATCGTACCGGTCAGCACGAACAGCAGTGCAAAGGAAAGGAATGTCGTCAGGATAATCGAACCGATTGTACCGAGGATCCGCAGGATCAGCGGCTTGCGGCGCACCCGTTTCTTTTTCTTGTGCGGCGTCTGACGGTTTGCAGGGCGACTGGGACGACGTGTGATTTCACTCATAGCCAAAAGCTCCTTTCGGAATATGTGCAGCACGGTATCGGGATGCCGCACGAAGTTACAAACATACACGATATATTATAGCACAAAATCCGCGGCTTGTTAAGCACTTTTTCAAAATTATAATGGAATTTTCAAAAATCGGGCATAAAAGTTCGATTTTTACGGCATACTGTCTGTAATCTGGAAAGGAAGGTGCGTCTAAATGTTCACATCAACAAAATGGATCGCGGCAGGAATCGCCGCAGCGGCGGCTGGCATCCTCACAGGTGCGGCACTGATGGTGCTGCCGCATTCCGCATCGTTTTCGCTGCCGTCGGAGGACATCCCGCTGCCGGCGGCTGCCGCAGAGACCTTGCAGATGCAGAATCAGCAGGTATCCGCATCCGCGCCGCAGGACGCCGCCAAAGTGCCGGATCTGCCGGAAAAGACGTATCTGCTGAAATTGCGCGGAGATACGCTCTATGTGTATGAGGAGGGCGCACGCGAAGCCTCAGAAGAATACGACCTGCCGGCAGGCTGGCTGCCGGATTATGACCGCATTCTGCTGGAATACGGGATGCGCTGCACCGGCGAACAGGAGATGCGCAGTCTGGTTGAGGATTACGTTTCATGACGCTGCGGCACGAAGCAGCACACCGGCTGCGGATGCACCGGCGGAGTGCGGCTGTCATCGGCATCGCGCGCTGGCTGACCGGTGCAGTGTGCCTGTTTTGCGGCTGTTTCACGCAGCACCTGCTTTCCGGTACGCCGGCGCTGCTGCAAACGCTGTATCTGCCCGCAGCCGTACTGGTCTCTCTGCCGGCGGTCACGCCGCTGCGGATGCAGACCGACTGGCAAATCGGGCGCATCGGCGGCACGCTGGATGAAAATGACCTCGGCTTTCTGGGATGCAGCAGCAATCTCTGGCTGTGGCGGCGTGCAATCCGCGTGCAATTCCTGCAAAAGGGCATCCTGCTGCTTTCCGCCGTGCCGATGTGCCTGCTGTGGGCGGCAGCGGGAACTGTCTGGGCGCTGATTCCGGAGTCTTCGGAAAGCATCCTGCCGCTGCTGACTGTGCTGCATCTGCTGATTCTGACGGCGGCAGCGGTCTGTCTTCCGCTGCGAACGGCTGCTGCGGCAGCGGCACTCCCCTTCAGTTTTCTGAAGATGCCGCATGAATCGCCGCTTCGCATTCTGCGGATGGCATTTCACCTGACACGCGGACAGACAGCAGGCATTCTCATGCAGCGGCTTCTGACTTTGCCGTTTCTGCTACTGCCCTTTACGGCGGCACAGGCGCTGCCGGTTCTGCTTTGCGCGGAGCAGATGCGCAGCGGCAGGGCATGGCGCAGAATGCAGCCGCATCCTGCGGGATTCTTCTCCCGTCTGGAACTGCACGCCGCCGTCTGAGAAACAGATCTGTGCAATGCAAGGGCACAGCGCACGCAAATTCCAAACAGCAAAAGAAAAAGACCGATGCGATTGCATCGGTCTTTGGGATGGGAGAGGGTGGATTTGAACCACCGAAGCGAAACGCAACAGATTTACAGTCTGCCCCCTTTGGCCACTCGGGAACTCTCCCATTTCATATAAAGCTGGTGGACGGACTTGAACCCCCGACCTGCTGATTACAAATCAGCTGCTCTACCAACTGAGCTACACCAGCATTTTTTGAAGTTCGTCCTCCGGAAGTTCGTCGCTTCCGTGACTCAGCTTGTTTATTATAGCACAGCAAGGCAGAAATGTCAAGCGTTTTTTTCGTATTTTTCAAACTTTGGCAGATTATACAAATTCCGTTCCATTTGTTCAATGTTATAGATACAGGGGCTTTCTTTGCCGGAAAGCCCCTGCCATTTGCCTTATCCCGCATTGACGTGCAGGAACAGCATCGGATTATAGTTCACGCCGTTGATGCGCACCTCAAAATGCAGATGCGGTCCTGTGGAGTGACCGGTCGTGCCGACCAGTGCAATCACCTGCCCGCTTTGCACCTGCTGCCCCGTCTCTACCAGCAGCGCACAGGAATGCGCATAAAGCGTCTCATAGCCGTCCTGATGATCCACGATGACGAAATTGCCGTAACTGTCATTCCAGCCCGCATAGCGCACCACACCGGCTGCGCCCGCAAAGATATACGAACCCTCCGCCGCACCGATGTCAATGCCGCGGTGATTGCGCGTGCCGCCGAATACATCGGTGATTCTGCCGCCGTCCACCGGCCAGAGATACCTGCCGTCACCGTCAATGACTGTATCGGTGCTGTAGGGCTTTGCCGCATACGTTCCCTTGCCGATGATCTCATCCACCGGCGGAGAAAGCAGTGTTGTTTTCAGTGTGGTTCTGCCGGTTTCCGCACCGTCCGTATAGGTGATGCGGACAGTATTCTGCTTTTCGCCGTTCTCGCCGCGCCGCAGCACCTTCGATGTTCCGACCGGCAGTTCTGCGGTATCGACTGTCTCCGAGTCATAGGGAATCGCGGTATAAGTGACCGCTGTTTTCGTATACAGAATCGGCAGATAATGCGTCTCAACCGGAACGGTCACGCGCATGGCAACCGGAATCAGGTCTTCCAGTTCCGGATTCAGGGCGCGGATGGTTTCCGGCGTTGTCGTAAAACGGTCTGCAACGGAATAGATCGTTTCGGATGCACCGGCGGTATAGGTGCGTTTTTTGCGCGTCACGGCAGTCAGCTTGCGGATGAGTTCACTGGTATCCGTGAGATTCTCCGCCAGATATGTGCCGCGTTCATAGGTAATCTCATCCGCATACCAGACATCCTCCGCAGCTTTGCCGAGTGCATTGGCGTATCGGCTGAGATTCTGCGTCAGCGCCTCCTCCACCGGATGCTGATCCCGCACTGCACCTGCAAATTCGCCGTTGACATAAACGCCGCAGCCGTCGATCAGGGCGATGTTCTGACTGCGCAGCATTTTGTCAGCAAGTTCGCCTGCATTCAGAATCGGAGAATAGCCATCGTATGTCTCCAGCCGGAGCGACCGCGCAAAATTGATCTCGTAGCTGGCTTCGGCAGTATACGAGAGCCGCTTCCGGACAATTTCTTCTGCACGGATATAATCCTGTTCCTCCGCAATTTTACCTATCGGTTCGCCGTTCAGCGTGACGGCAATATCATAGCTTTGATTGATCGTATGGCTCACGACTGCAAACAGTATGCCGCAGCAGGCTGCCGGTACGGCAAAGCGTGCCAGCGGATACAGCACACCGGTTTCACTCAGCAGTACCGTGCCAAGCATCCGCAGGACAGAGGCAATCCAGCCCGTGACGCTGCCGTTTTTCGGGCGTTTCCATTCACGCCGGATCTCCTCGGCAGCTTCACTGTGCAGCAGAATCGGCTGCCGCAGCATACGGCCGATCAGCCGCAGCACACGCATACAGCCGTGCGCAAAATCGTGCAGGAAGCGAACCGCCGCTTTCCACAGAGTATGCAGGGCGCGCGGGATCCATCGGAAGACGCTTTCACCGCATTGCCCTAAAAATGCCAGCGGCGAGAGCGGGGAAAACTGCATTGGGAGAACACTCCTTTCTCTTTGTACACATTCATAGTAAATTATACACACATTTCTTCCGGAAATGCAAGAGATGTGCAAAAAGTTTATCGCTTTGCACAGGCTTTGGCAAATTTGCCGTGCAAATGTTATGGATTTGTTTTGATTCGCGGATCATTTCATGGTTCAGGCAGCGAATCAAGGATCTGCTTCCGCGGACACCCTTCCTGCCAAACGCCCGCATACAAAAAACTGATCCCCGAAAAATCAAAACCACCCGTTGAACGGGTGGTTTGC
>DGVV01000137.1 GCA_002395085.1 Ruminococcus sp. UBA4275
GAGACACTTTATCTACAGACTGAAGGGTCGGTTACACCTAACCGACCCTTTTCTTCGTCTCATCGGCAGCGGATTACTCAGCAGGAGTCTCCTCTGCATCTTCCTCAACCGTCAGCGCGGCATCAATTGCGACATAAGCCGCATTCAGCTCATTGACGGCAAGCTCCAGCTTCTCGCAGACCTCCTCGCTGAGCTGGAGTGCGTCGCGCAGTTCATTGAGCGCCATACGCTCCTCCGGCGCTTCCACGCCGTCCGCCATTGCGAACTGATACAGCTCCATGTAGACCTTGCGCTTGCTGACCTCATTGAGCTGTGCGAGCGTATCGCGGGCAGCAGCCGTTGCGCAGGCATCGTAGGTAAAGCCGATGACGCCGAGTGCGCGCGTATACTCATCGAGCATTGCGCTCTCCTCCTCGGTGACAACACCGTCTTCCTCAATCATATCCGCAGCAAGCGTCAGGAACGCCTCTGCCTCGATCGGTCCAAATTCGTCCAGAAACATTTGTGATTACCCCTTTCGTATGCAGTATCGGTTGCAGACCTGTGTAAAGAGCTTTGCTGATACTACCAGTATAGCACAATATTCCTAAAAAAGCAAGATGTTTTTTTCATCGGAAATGGGGCAATTTCCGTTATTTGCCCAATCAGGCGGCGGCTGCCGGCGCGCTGTACTCATTTTGCCGGTGATTCTGCATTGGCAGCGGCAAATGCAGCGATTGCATCGAGGAAGACTGCGCCGTATTTCTCCATTTTGTATTTGCCGACGCCGGAAATCGCCAGCATCTCATTCTCATCCCGCGGGCGCTTATTGCACATATCGCGCAGGGTCGCATCCGAGAAGATGATATATGCCGGCACATATTCCTTTGCCGCAAGCCGTTCACGCACACGCCGGAGTGCCTGAAAGAGCCCCTCATCCACGCCGTAATCGGGCATTTCTGCGAGCCTGCGCTCCCGTGCTGTCTGTTTGAGGTCGCGCTGCGGAAGTGCCATCTGCACGGTTTCCTGCCCGCGCAGAACCGGATTTGCACGTACATTCAGCGAGAGGGTCTGATACTGCCCGGCGGTATCCACATTCAGATACCCGCGCGAAATCAGTATGCTGACCATGTGTTCAAGCTGCTGCCGCGAGACATCCGCCAGCAAACCGTAGGTCGAGAGGGTATCGTATCCCTGTTCGCGAATCTGCTTGGTATTCTTGCCCTGCAGAATGTCGCACAGCAGCTTTGTACCGCAGTTTCTGCCGCGCTGTGCAGCACGGTATACGCAGGAGAGAATCTTCTGTGCCGGCACAGTGGCATCAATCACATCGGTCTCCGCGAGACAGCAGCCGCAGTTGCCGCAGTGTGTGGGAGATTTTTCCCCGAAATAGCCGAGGATATAGTGCCGCAGACAGTCTGTCAGCGCACAATACTGCACCATGCTTTGCAGCCGTTCATGATCCTTCTGCCGGACTGCTGCACGCTGCTGCGGAGTCAGGCGGTCATTTTCCGTTTCAGAATTCTCTATCAGAAAGGCATTCCGGCGGATGTCCCGCGGGTTATACAGCAGCACACATTCTGCGGGGCTGCCGTCTCTGCCCGCACGCCCCGCCTCCTGATAGTACGCCTCCATGCTTTTGGGCATATTGTAATGCACCACGAAGGACACATTGGATTTGTCTATGCCCATGCCGAACGCATTGGTTGCGGTGATAATCTGCACTTCATCGCGCAGAAACGCCTCCTGATTGTTCGTCCGTTCCTCCGGCGAAAGCCCCGCATGATAGCAGGCAGCCTTGCAGCCATCCGCACAGAGCCGCGAGCAGACCGTTTCCGTGTCCTTGCGCGAGAGGCAGTATACAATGCCGCTCTCCCCCTTGTGCCGCCTGATTACGCCTTTCAGCGCCTCGTAGTTGTCTGCGGGGCGCTCTACAATCCAGCGGAGATTTTTACGGTCGAAGCCCGTGACCACTTCCAGCGGGTCCTGCAAATGCAGCAGCCGCCGGATGTCCTCCCGTACTGCCTGTGTTGCCGTCGCGGTAAATGCCCCAACAACGGGTCTGCGCGGCAATTCCAGCAGGAAATCTGCAATCTGCAAATAACTCGGCCGGAAATCCTGTCCCCACTGAGAGAGACAGTGTGCCTCATCCACTGCCACCATGCCGATGGCAATTTGCTCTGTAATGGAAAGGAAGGCATCCGTCATCAGGCGTTCCGGCGCGGCATACAGCAGACGCACCTCGCCCGCACGCACCGCATCCAGCGTATCAAAATACGCACGCTGATCCAGATTGCTGTGCAGACACGCCGCCGGAATGCCGGCTTCCCGCAGTGCCGTCACCTGATCCTGCATGAGCGAAATCAGTGGGGAGATTACGACTGTCATGCCTTGCAGCAGCATTGCAGGCACTTGATAGCAAATGGATTTGCCTGCGCCCGTCGGCATGATGCCCAGCACATCGCCGCCCCGCAGGATGCGCGCAATCAAAGCCTCCTGCCCTTCGCGAAAGCTGCTGTAGCCGAAATATTCTCTTAGCACTGCCTGTGGTGTCATATTGTTGATCGCATTCCTTCCATAAAAAAATCGCCTGCTTTTTGCGGCAGGCGATTCTCATTCAATCCTTAGTTTCCAAGCACCGTGCGCCACTGCGCCGATGCATCGCCCGTATCTTTCGAGCGGATCGTTCTGCCGTAATAATCGAGAATCAGCAGCGCATCTGTGCAGGTGACCTTGCCGTCATCATCGACATCTGCAAGGAGCATCTGCGTCATGTCCAGCTTCGATTTGTCCGTATTGCGGCTCAGTGTCAGCCGGTAATAATCCAGAACCATCAGCGCATCATTCAACTCGACCTCTCCGTCCATGTTGACATCACCGACCTGTTCCCACGGCACGGCGTCAATCACAACCGGATACAGATACTCAACGGCATCATTGCTTGCGGAAATGATCGCAAAACCATTGGAGACAGCATTGATCACGCCGTCCTGATCAACAGAAACGATCTCCGGATCGGTGCTTTCCCAGTACATGGCATCTTTCGTCGGAAGCTCCAGCACGGTCTCCGTCTGGAGACGGTTTGCGGAGAACAGGCGCATCACCTGATACACGCGCGAGGCAGTGGTTGCCTCCGTCTGCGCAGTCGTCACGATTCCGGTTGTCTGCCTGACAGCTTCCGTCGTCTGCGGTTCAGCCGCGGTGGTCGTGGTGGTCGTGGTGGTCGTTGTGGTCGTAGTAGTCGTGGTAGTCGTGGTCGTAGTCGTCGTGGTCGTAGTCGTAGTCGTCGTGGTCGTGGTCGGCGTCGTAGCTGCCGAAGTCACAACCGGCTGCTCCACGGTACGGGTCAGACCGTAATGGCTCAGGTAATACGCATCCGTCGGCTGAATAATCTGTCCCATCCATCTGCCGTGGCCGACGGTGTAGATGCGGTTGAAGGTGGCATAGCTCATTGTCTCTTTGCGGATCAGACCGTAGCCGTCGCCGTTGCCTTCCAGCACCGTGATCGTATTCTGGTCATAGGCAAGCAAAATCATCGAGTGACCGTTGCCGCCGTTATAAGAGCCGTCCTCATTGGCGGTAGTGCGCATATATGCACCGGGCATTGCGCCGCAGCCCGCAAGGACATCAAAATCAATCTCTGCGCACTGGCCAAGCACCTGCTGCGAATTTGCCAGCGATGCCATATCCGAGCCGATGCCGTGATAGACAATCTGGTCAAACAGCATAGCGTAGACTGCCTGCGCGTAAATATAGCACTGATAGCCGGAGGTAAATGCTCCGCTCGGTGCAACTGCATAAAACTGCTTGGACTTATTCATCACACTGCCGACTGAGAGGTCATCCTCGCAGGGCGTGCGGTAGCGGTCTTCATAGAGTCCGCACGCGCCGCTCATGACGGCATTGACCTGTGCGGTGAGAATGTCAGAATGCAGATAGGAGATGCCGGTAAAGCCGGCAGCCTGCGTCTGGACAGCATAGGCAGGCACAGCGGCCTGCGGGAGGGAGAACTGTGCAGATGCGTTCATCGCGAGGAAGCACGCAGCCACAGCAGCCATTCTTTTCATTTGTTCCTTCATGGGTGGGTGACCTTCTCTTTCCTACGGTATATTTGTTTGGGTGAGCGCAGGTTTTCCCGATTTTCCCGTCTCTCTTTTTGTATCATCCGCAGCACTGTTCCGTCACAAATCTGTGGTCATTGCGGGTCATTGTCAGGTCTCATAACATAAACAATCAGGTATCCGGATTTTCTCTTACACCACCGGACGATACTTAGTATAACACATTGTAATCGTTTTGTCAATAATGAACGGTTTGTTAAAAAGCGGCACAAAATGGGGATTTTGCATTTTTCAGTCGAAATATTTTCTTTTGGACGCAAAAATCTTGTGCATTTACGATTAAAACGCCGCCGGGTGTTTCCTGATTCTTGCGAAATCAACAGGATACAATCGCACATAAAGAAGTTATGATTGAACAGTTATGAAGGCTTTATGAATGATTCATGAAGGAATGATTCTATCATTATTTCAAAACGGTAACAAAAAAGTACATTTCGTTACAGAAATGTACTTTCTTGTCATGATTCTGCCGCTCGTGCGGCACAGTGCATCATCCGTGCAGCGCAATCACTTCGTCATTGATCCGGATTGCCTCCAGCGTTTCCGGATCGAGCGGCTTGTCGAAATAGAAGGCGAAGAAGCGGTCTCCGAAGAACTCCGAACCATTGCCGTAGACATCCAGTTCGCCTTGCAGCGGGGTCTCCGTGCCGTCCCTGCCGATTGCAGTCAGCGTCCAGCGGCTGTCATTCCACGCCGCAGCATCCCCGCCGAAATACGTAGATCCGTGCGTATACGGCGGCTTCTGCTCGCGCGTCAGCGATGCCTCATCCGGTGCAAGCAGCAGCGAAACCGGACTCCATTTCACATACTCGAAATCGTGCCGCACCTTATACTCCACAAAGCTGACGGGCTCATCGAGGATCACCGTCTGCATCGGCTTCACAAATTGCAGGTCAATCTGCCGCAGGTCGTCTGTCTCCACGACGTTTCCGCCGCCGGTATAACTGCCGCCGCTGCCGATACTGCGCTCGCCTATGTCACAGCCAAGCGCCAGCGAAGCCCCGATCCACGAACAGCCGTCCGGCGCATTGAAGCGCACATAACCGGATGATTTGTCACCCTCGCGCGCCTGCGCTGTGCCCTCCGAGATGAAATCAACCGGTTTGCCGCCGATCTCCGCCCTGCCGCCGAGATGCACCATGTAATTCTGATCCGCGGCGACCTCCGGCGCATACTGCACCTCATAGAGGAAGCAGAGCGTGTATTCATCCGCCAGCATCGAGGTCACGGTGACAGTCGCCTGCGGGAACGTGAACACCTCGTTGAGATCCTGCCCGTAGCCGCTGAAATCGTAAGCATCTTCTGCGTTTTCGTCGATGCCGTAGAAGCGGTTAAAGAGCGTATTGTACTGCCAGTGCGTGATTGCCCCGACCGTCACCGTGCCTGCTGCAAGCACCGCTGCCGCACCGATCAGTGCCGCCGCCATACTGCGGCGCGTCGAGCGTTTACGCACTGTCTTCTGCCGTTTTTGCGCGTCGTGCAGCGCCATGATTCTGCGTGCTTTCATGATTTTTTCCTCCTCTGTCAGGGAGATGCACCGCAGCGCCTTCTGATAATTCGTCTGTTTCATCCTGCAAAACCTCCTTGAGCTGTTTGCGCGCCCGCGTCAGCCACGAGCTGACGGTATTCACGCTTTTCCCCAGTATCTGCGCGATCTCCCGAATGGAATACTCCTCATAATAGTACAGATAGACCACATTCCGGTATGCGGGCCGGATCTGCTGCATCGCTGCCAGCACCTCCGACGTCAGGCTGTCCGCATCCGGCGGCGGAACGGTCAGTGCAGGATCAATCTGCGCATCTGTGAGCTGAATCTGCCGCCTGCGCCGTGCCGAACGCAGATAGTCCGTGCAGCGGTTGATACACGCGCGGATCAGAAACGCCTTTGCGTGTGCATCGCTCTCAAAGCAGCGATCCGTTTCCAGCAGATGCAGAAAGGTCTCCTGCACAATGTCCTCCGCCTCTGCGCGGATGCCGGTATGCTGCACGGCAATCCGCAGCAGGGTATCATAGTGACTGACCACAAGCTGTTCAAATGCTTCACTGTGCATGGCGTCCGCCTCCTTCTGATGATCTGAACGGCTGATTTTCACCGGTGATTTCTGCCCTTCACTTATAATACGTTTGAGCCGGCAGATTTCGTGCAGCATCCGAAAATAAAACGCTGCACAGATTGCTCCGTGCAGCATCCGGTCTTTATATAAAGTGTCTCCGACGGATTTATAATGGGGCTCCGCCCCAAACCCCGCTTAAGGGTCAGTGACCCTTAAGAATCCCGTTATATGTAAATGAGAGTCATTCCGCGAAAATG
>DGVV01000142.1 GCA_002395085.1 Ruminococcus sp. UBA4275
GGTGAATTTGCCTGCAAATTCATGCGAAGCGAGCGGCGCCCCCATTTATAATCCGTCGGAGACACCTTCATCCGCAAACGGAGACCGCCGGATTGTCTCCGGCGGCCTTGATTCTGATTGCAGGATTGCGCGCTTACAGCTCAACCTTCACCGCGACAAACCCGTAAGGCGGCAGCTTGACCTCATTGCCGTTGATCTCGCCGTACACCGTATGGAACATCGTGTAGCGGTCTGTGAACGGCGTCTTGTCCACGTCAAAGCATACCTCATGGTCGGAGCGGTTCAGCGCAATGACCATTGCCTTGCGGCGCGCCTCGCGGTAGCGCGCAAAGATGATGTAATCATCGCTGAGCGTCAGAAATTTGAGATTGCCGTCAATAAACACCTTCGAGGAGTGCCGGATGCGCGAAAGCTCCCGCGTGAACTCGATTAGCTCCTGATCCTCATGCCCCCACGGATAGCAGCGGCGGTTGAAAGGATCGCCGTAGCCGTCGAGACCGGCTTCGTCGCCGTAGTAAATGCTCGGCACGCCCGGCAGGAAGAATTGCAGCACCATTGCAGCCTTCAGCTTCTTCTTGCCGATGTCATACTGCTGCGGATTGAGTCTGCGCTCTGCCATCCAGTCTTTGGATTTTCCCTGTGAGGATTCGCCGCCGAACACCGTAATCGCGCGCTCAATATCGTGTGTGGAGACGAAATTCATCAGCACATCAACCACGCATTTCGGATAGTTTTCGAGGATCGTCATAATCTGATTGCGGAAATCATAGGGGCTGCATCCGCCGAGATACTGCATGATCGCGGTGCGGAAGGGATAATTCATGACGGAATCAAGCTGATTGCCCAGCAGATAGCGCCGCTTTTCGCCGTATGCCTCCTTGGTCGAGGCATCCTCCCAGACCTCACCGATGATGATATGCTCACCGTCTGCGCGCTTCACGCAGTCGTGGAGATGATCGAGGAAGGCATTGGGAAGCTCATCCGCCACATCGAGACGGAATCCCGCAGCGCCGAGGCTCATCCAGTATTCCAGCACGCCGTCTGTGCCGCAGATATAATCGGTGTATTCGGGTGTATTCTCGTTGACATTCGGGAGCGTATCAATGCCCCACCATGACTCATAGGTATCGGGATAGTGCAGGAAGCTGTACCACTTATAGTACGGGCTGTTCATGGAATTATACGCACCCACGGTATCATACCGCCCGAACTTGTTGAAGTAGATGCTGTCTGCGCCCGTATGCGAGAAAACGCCGTCTAAGATGATGCTGATGCCGTGGCGGGCTGCTTCCGTGCAAAGGCGGGCGAAATCCTGATTCGTGCCGAGCAGCGGGTCAACGCGGCGGTAATTCGCGGTATTGTAGCGGTGGTTCTCGTGCGATTCAAAGATCGGGTTGAGGTAGATGCAGGTGACACCGAGCGATTCCAGATAGTCCAGTTTCTGCACGATGCCTTCCAGATCGCCGCCGAAATAATCGTTATTCCAGACATGACCGTTCTGGTCAGGGCGATACCACGGTGTGCCGTTCCAGTCCTCGCGCAGCACACGGTCTCCCGGCACATTCTCATGCGGCAGACCGCTCTTTGCAAAGCGATCCGGAAAAATCTGGTACATCACGCCGCCCTTCAGGAAGGAAGGCGTTTCAAAGCTCTCATCGTAGACAGTGAGCTGAAAGAGAGCGCCCTCGCCGTCCACGCCCTCATGCGCGGCAGCCTTCTTGATATAGTGCCACTGTCCGCCGGAAATATACGAGAAATAATAATAGTGTACGCCGGGGAAGCGGGCGGAAGCCGTCGCGGAATAGGAGACATAGTCACCGCCGTCGCTGGTAATGTTCATCGGGATGAAGCGCTCCTTCATGCCCGGACGGTACAGCACCAGCATGGGGTTGGTATCCAGCAGAACTGTTTTTTGCAGACAAATCGTGAAGGTACACGGTTCATTCTGCCGCAGCGCACCAAATACAGATTTATAGCTGCGATCCCAGCTATCGAAGATTCGTTTCATAGGTAAGATCCCTCTTTTTCAGGAAAAATGCGGGCGATCAGACCGACCGCCCGCACTGTTCATCATAAATTGACCGTTACGATTCGCGCATCGGCTTACAGGTGCCAGATATTCTTTGCATACTCCGTGACAGCACGGTCGGCGGAGAAGATGCCTGCGCCTGCGATATTGCTCAGGCTCATCTTGGCGAAGTGCTGCTTATCTGCATAGCACTGTGCCGCGTATGCCTGTGCTGCACGGTAGCTGTCGAAGTCTGCAAGCACCATATACGGATCGACTGTGCGGAGCGACTGTGCAATCTCCGGGAACTTGCAGTCATTGATGCCGTTGTTGATGCGGTCCACGCAGGTGCGGATGAGACCGTGGTTATGGTAGATCTCCTGCGGGTTGTAATGCGGCTTGCGGGCGTTGACCTCCTCGGTCTTCATACCGAAGATGATGATATTCTCATCGCCGGCAGCATCCTTGATTTCGATGTTTGCGCCGTCCAGCGTACCGATGGTGACAGCACCGTTGAGCATGAGCTTCATGTTGCCCGTACCGGAAGCCTCCGTACCGGCGAGGGAGATCTGCTCAGAGAAATCGGATGCAGGCATCAGCATCTCAGAGAGCGTGACGCAGTAATTCTCAAGGAACACAACTGCGAGCTTTTCAGAGATCTTCGGATTCTTGCGGATCTCCTCGGAAATCGCCCAGATCATCTTGATGATCTGCTTTGCGAGATAGTAGCCCGGTGCAGCCTTTGCCGCAAAGATATAGGTCTTGGGCGCGAAATCCATATCCGGATTATCCAGCAGCATCTGATAATCCGCGAGGATATTCAGGGCATTGAGGTGCTGGCGCTTATACTCGTGCAGACGCTTGACCTGCACATCAAAGGCGCTGTCCGGATTGAGGATGATGCCGTTCTTCGCCTTGACATACTTGGCGAACTCCTCCTTATTGGCGCGCTTGACCGCAAGGAGCTTTTCGAGGACAGCCGCGTCATCGCGGAAGGCAAAGAGCTTTTCCAGCTCTGCGCCGTTCTTGAGGAAGCCGCTGCCGATGGTTGCCTTCAGCAGCTTGGTCAGGCCCGGATTGGACTGATACAGCCAGCGGCGGTAAGCGATGCCGTTGGTGACATTGGTGAATTTCTGCGGTGCATCGCAGTATTCATTGTGGAACACGGAGTCCTTGATGATCTGCGAGTGCAGCTTGGAAACGCCGTTGACGCTGTGCGAAGCAGCCACGCAGAGGGTCGCCATGTGGATCTGGTTATCCTGAATGATCGACATTTTGGTGGTCAGCTCCGAATTCTGGTTCTTCGCAAACAGCTCTGCGCAGTAGCGGTTATTGATCTCGACGATGATCGAGAAGATACGCGGAATGATGCGGCGGACAAGGTTGACATCCCACTTTTCCAGTGCCTCTGCCATGACGGTGTGGTTCGTATAGGCAAAGACCTTCGTGGTAATCTCCCACGCCTTGTCCCAGTTATAGCCGCAGTCATCGAGCAGAATGCGCATCAGCTCCGGAATTGCGAGCGTCGGGTGGGTATCGTTGATGTGGATTGCGACCTTGTCAGCGAGGTTATCGAGTGTACCGTAAACATTCATGTGGTTGGTCACGATGTCACCGACGGCAGCCGCGCAGAGGAAATACTGCTGGCGCAGACGGAGCGATTTGCCTTCCAGATGATTGTCATTCGGGTACAGCACCTTGGAGATCGCATTTGCAATGGAATTGGGTGCAAGTGCGGAAGCATAGTCGCCCTGATTGAACATTGCCATATCGAAGCTCGGTGCTTTTGCAGCCCACAGTCTCAGCACGGAGACGGCGTTGCTGTTATAGCCGGAGACATACATATCGTAGGGGATTGCGGTGACGGTGCTGTAATTCACATGGGAGACATGGTGATACTGCTGATCCCAGTACTCCTCCAGATCGCCCTCGAAGTGGACTTCGATGGACTGTTCCGGCTTCGGATCGAGCCAGACCTCGCCGCCGGGCAGCCAGTTATCAGGCAGCTCGGTCTGCCAGCCGTCATCGAGCTTCTGCTTGAAGATGCCGTACTCATAGCAGATGGAGTGACCGGTTGCGGGATAGCCGGTGGTTGCGAGACCGTCGAGGTAGCAGGCAGCGAGTCTGCCGAGGCCGCCGTTGCCCAGACCTGCATCCGGCTCATAGTCGTAGATGCGGTCAAGCTTGATGTCAAATTTCTTGAGGAATTTCTCCATGTCCTCCGCAAGGCCGAGGTTATAGAGGCTGGTCTTGAGCGAACGGCCCATCAGGAACTCCATCGAGAGGTAGAAGACCTGCTTCTCGCCGGTGGAATTGACATGATTCATAAACTTCTGGCGCTTTGCCTTCATCAGTTCGCAGATCACAGAGGAAAGTGCGAGGTAGATCTGCTTATCACTTGCCTCATCCGGAGAGACATTGAACTGTGTTTGCAGGCGGCTCAGGAGATCCTGCGTCACCTTCTCGGAAAACTTGGACATTGCATAAACTCCATTCTCCGGCATTCTAGAGGTGTGGGATTGTGTCTGCTGCCTGGGCAGTCATCGCCGCCGGTATGCCGGAAGAACGGCGGCGAAAAGGGATCAGGAGACCCTCAAACAATACCATTTTATTATACCCGATTCATACTGAAAATGCAATAGCCGAATTTAACAAAACTATTCGTCTGATTTCGGGATAAACAACAAAACAAGCCGAATGTCAATCGTCATTCTGTACAAAATATCCACCCGTCTTTCGGCAGCGGGCATCGCCCTGCATCTTTGCAACAGCTTCAGCCCGTCAGCCAAACATATAGCAGCCGTCTTCGGTTTTCAGCACGAGAATCTCGCGCCCGCTCACAACCGGAATCGGCTCGTCATCCCCTGTATACAGTGCATACAGCGTAAACTGCACATCCCTGATCTCAGATGCAGCCGCTTTCGTCTGCTCAATGAATTCGTCGCCGTAGAATCCGGCTCTCGCATACGCCTGGAAAAAGCCGTCAAGATCCAGCTTTTCCTCCGGATAATAGGAGAGCTGCAAATCCGTAAAATGCCAGCCCTCATAGCCATCCTCATCGAACTGCGCGCGCATCTCGTGAAATGCCGTTTCCGGATCGCTGCCGTTTTTTTCAAGGAAAGCCGTATACTGCTCCAGATACGGCGGATAAACTGTCTCCGCATAAGCCGCGTAATCATCCTGATCCAGCGCAGTAAAATAGCGCGTGATGAGATCCTGATAATCCGCATCCATGTCTTCCGAGGCAGTCACCGCAATGCCGCCTTCGGACTTTGCAGTTTCGCCGCTGCTGCTTTCCGTCTCCGCAGAAGATGTGCTGTCTGCGGGCGGATTCTGCTGCGCACAGCCGCACAGGCAGAGGGCAGCAAGCAGCATCAGCGGTATTCTGTTCCGTTTCATATTCCAGCACCTCACGAGTAAATGATATACCACGACCCGCCGTCCTTGAGGACATAGAGGATCTCATCATTCAGATAAATATCCGTCTCATTCCGGACACCCGATGCAGCATTCGTGAGATACCGCTTCACCGTCAGACGGTAAAAATCCTGCACACGTTCCGAGACCGGCGTTTCATTTTTCTCCGCGGCAAGCGAATCCATCAGCCCGACAATCGGTGTATTGTATGTCTCAAACACCGTTTCCACCGTGACACGCTGACAGCTTGTGACATCCAGAAACGCGAAATCAAAATCCACGCCGTTGTTGTACGACTTGTATCCGTTATAGGTATTCTCCACGATTTCTGCATCCGTATACTCGCCTTTCAGCACGCTGTTGAGCATGAAATCATTGAACAGCGGAAACTGTACCGCATGGAATTCATCGGCATTTTTATTGCGGATTGCCGTGTAGTAGCGAATCATCACATCCACCACGCCGCCCTCGACATAGCGCCTGTCATACTGCGCGGTAATCGTGTGCTCGCTGTCCATCACCAGCGTCGAACCGTAGGGCAGATCCTCCTCCGTGTAATCAATCACCGCACCGCCCCCGACCAGATTTTCCGGGTCGTTTTTCTTTGCTGCCTGATTGCCGCCCTGCCCGCAGGCGGTCAGCAGCAGCATTGCCGCCGCACAGACCGCCGCTATGGGTCGAATCGTTTTCATAATATCCCTCTCATCCAATACTGCACACAAAACTTACAGTTTTGCCAGTCTGTAGATAAAGTGTCTCCGACGGATT
>DGVV01000098.1:0-39591 GCA_002395085.1 Ruminococcus sp. UBA4275
CTACGACTCCGAAGAAGGTCACCACTACCGAGACCACCGCTACCGAGATCACCACTTCCACCACCACTACCGAGACCTCCACTTCCACCACCACCACTTCCTTCTGCCAGACGGAACCGCCCCTCACGAGCCTCACAGAGACCACGGAACCGCCCCTCACGAGCCTCACGGAGACCACGGAACCGCCCCTCACGAGCCTCACGGAGACCACCACCAATGACAGCGCATGGCATAAGGACTACAAACTTGCTGACGGCGGCCACTACATGATCCTCGCAGACGTTGCAGGCGCACCGGGCGAAGAAGTTGAAGTTCCGATGTATGTCTACGGCGATACCGGTTCTGCCGGCATCAGCCTCAGCATTGGCTACGATCAGGAGCTGACGCTGGAGTCGCTCGACGAAGCTCCGACTGCTCAGGAAACCGCATATCTCGGTACAAATATGCTCAATGGTGACTGCTATCCGGCAAGCGCACTCTTTATCTCCGATAAGGACCGTATTGCGGAAGACGGCAAGACCGTTCTGGTGCTGACCTTCACGATTCCGGAAGATGCAAAGCCCGGCACGATCTACAAGGTCAAGTTTGAAGACGGCACAGAACCGGATTCTTCCGGCTATGTCACCCAGAACATGATCGTCGATCACGACGGCAATGAGCTGGATGTTACGCTCTACTCCGGCACGATCACGGTCATCAACTCCGATGAAATCTGCCTCAACAAGACCAGCCACAACTTCAGCGCAATCGGTGAGAACCTGAGCCTCAACCTCTTCAACGCTGACGGCGCTGTTACCTGGAAGTCCTCCGATGAAAAGGTCGCAACGGTTGATCAGAACGGTTTTGTTACTTCTGTCGGCACGGGTTCTGCTGTCATTACCGCCACCTGCAATAAGGCAGATTACACCTGCAGCATCATGGTCGGTCTGTTCGGTGACGTGGACGGCAACGGCGACGTCGATCTGACGGATGCAATCTCTGCACTTCAGGCTTACACCTCCACGATTCTCCACACCGCAATGCCGCTGACTGACGAGGAATTCGCCATCGCGGATGTTTCCGGCAACGGCAAGGTGGAGCTGGATGACGCGATCAGCATCAACCAGTATTACACCAACACCCACCTGCTCAAGAAATCTGCAAGCTGGTATGAGCTGACCAAAAACCCGAAAGCTCCCGATGCTCCGTAATCAGGCAATTGCTTAAATGACGATCACCCGCTGTTTGATACCACGAACAGCGGGTGTATCATTGTGCGAAATATACAAATCCGGACGTATTATTTGTGCAAGTATACAATTTTAACCTGACGTGTCAGGTTTTGGCATTTTTTCGACGTTACTATATAGAGGGCGCTGAGTGCAGGATCTCAGCACACCTCTTCCAACATCATGATGCAGGGAATTATAATGAAAAAAGAAAACGATCAGATCTCGCAGATCGCAGAGCGATATTATCGGTCGATATACTGCTACTGTGCCGCGAAGCTCGGTGATTCGGAGGCTGCAAAAGACTGCACGCAGGAAGTGTTTCTTGCGCTCGTCAAAAAGCAGCATCTTCTGAATGATCCTGAGAATATCCGCGGCTGGCTCTATCGGGCCGCCGACCTCGCCATGCGTGAATACCGGCGTAAAAACGCCAAATATGTTGCTACACCAGAAGAAGAATTACTCCGGCTGGCTGAATCTGCTGCACCCGCTCCGGATGACCAGCAAATCCGCAGCCTGCTGACAGATTCTGAATATCAGCTTCTGGTCTCGCACTATACAGAGGGGTATCCCATCTGTGAGATTGCACAGCAGCTCGGTATTTCAGAAGCTGCTGCGTATCAGCGTATGTCACGCATCCGCCGAAAATTATCCGTCGCACTGGGAAGGGGGGATGCGCTATGAAAGAAAACAGAAATGAATACTCTGACCTCATTTTCCGCGGCATGAAGGCAGATCTCGAACACTGTGCCGAGCTGGAACGTCAGCTTGATGCGGAACTTGCTAAGGCGCATCCGGATTTTGACCGCGTTGATGCCCTTTCCGAGGAGATTGCTGTGCTGCGCGGCGCGATGCCAATGCACGATCCGGAGGATGACTTGCAGGAAATGCTCGCTGCACTTCCGCCCAAACGGCATTTCTCTGTGAACCGCTGGAGCAATCTTGCTGCTGTCGCAGTGATCTGCGGCATTGCACTGACGATTGTTCCCGCTGCAATCAGAGACCGCAAAGCCATCCATACTGTACCGGAAACCACTTCTGCGACAACCACGACAACCACCACTACAACCACTACCACGGCTGAAGAAGCAGAACCTTCTGCCCCTGTAACTACAGTTTCCTCTATCACGGGGAAGACTGCTGTAACCACTACCGTGACGGAAGTCACATCCCCGCCGCAAACATCGACAACCAATGCGGATGCCGCGCAGACCAGTACTGAGACGGCCCGTACCAACCAGACCGGTACAACATCTGCAACGCAAATCACCCGATCCACATCCGGCAGTACAAGCAATACGACATCCAGCAGCTTTTCACACACCCGCACAACCGCAAGTACACGTCAGACATCCGGTTCTTCCAGCGTGACAACCACGGCTTCCACCAGGATCACGAATCCGACCCGTACCAGAATCACTACCATCACAACTACGACCACATTGGAAACACAAAATTCATACTCGTACACACGTCCTACACAAACCAGCATCTCCGTCACAAAGCCGACCCGTTCCGACCCCTATGCTACTACAACGATGGCTTCGTATACCACCTGGATAGAAACCGCGACGACGGTTACCTGGACGACGTCGGATATCACCCGTGTCTCGCAGACCACCTCACAAACCACCACAGTATACCAATACGATGCAGAAATCTGCCCTGTCGATCAATACGGCAAACCGATCATTGGCGCGGAACTGGTCCTCTACAGCAGCGATGGAGAGGAAATAGACAGATGGATCACAGACGGCACACCGTATCAAATGATGCTTCCCCCAGGTGTCTATGAACTGATTGTCGAATCTGTTCCGGATGGCTATTCGCTGCCGAACTATTCCTTCATCATCCAGATTCCGTACCAGAACAGCATCTTCCCCGTATTCAAAAAAATGGATTAAAAGAACTGACTGCGAAAAATGAATCTAAGGAGGTCCATCATCATGAAATCAACTGCACAAAAAATCATGACCGCACTGCTCGCATTGTCTGTCACGCTTCCGACAGCTCTGCCTGAATTTTCAGCTTTCCGTGCCGATGCCGTTTCGCAGAAACAAGCGGAATGGCAGTCCGTCCGGACTGAGAGCATTGCAGACGCTGCACCTGTTACCACAACTGCCACCTCCGCAACATATTACTGCACAACCGGTCTCTCGAACTCCACGACCGCTACGACTGTGACCACCTGCGGCTGCGATGACTACGTCGAGCGGCTGAAACACACCTATGATCCCGATAAGGATTACTCCGGCTACAAGGAAGGCATCATCAGCATCCGCGGGGATTCGGTGCTGGAGCATGAAGTCGGCGGAAAGCTCGATTTCTCCCAGATCTACATCAGCGGCAGCGGCAGCTACGGCGAAGGCAATGAGAAGGTTTACTGGGACATCTTCGACGAAACTGTGGCAGACAGAGACTATGCGATCGACTACGGCAACTATAATCCCAATCAGCCCGGCAAATATAAGCTCACCCTTTACGTCTTTATCGGTGAACCGGGTGCCCGCGGCGGCAAGACGACCTTCGAGGTGACTGTCACCCCCAAGAATCAGAATGGGACAACCGGTATGGCGGATTCCAATGAGACCACCACCACGACAACCGAAGCTTCCCATTTCAGCGGCAGCGCGTGGATCAGCGGGGAAATCCGGGAGCACCATGTCGGAGAAGAACTGGATCTTTCGGATGTCCGCTTCTCCGCCTGCGGCACGGACGGCACCGAGGATCAGCCGATCAACTGGGACATTTTCGATGAGTCTGTGCTGAACAGCGATATCGAGATCGACGATTCCGAATATGACAGCAGCAAGCCCGGTGTCTATACAATCCACTTCACACTCTTGCTGAATGGCATCTGCGACGAAAACCAGCAATACAGAATCCCGTTTAACAGCAAAGTCACGGTCACCGCGGCGCCGCAGACCACCTGCGTCACAACAAGCATCCCCTATGTCATTACCGGCAACACCGACTGGAACGGCTATACGCCGCAGCCCGGTGAGTACAACTGGTACTGGACCGGTGACCGCCAGACCTGCGCCTATGAGGGCGCTCCGGCTGCTTCCAAAACGGATGAAGACCGTGCCGCATACGTCGGGGAGGAAATTCAGATCGAGATGCCGTATTTCAGCAGGAATCATACTCCGCTGTACGACACCCGCATCAATCTGGATAACCTGAAAGCACTGAAAACCAGCGGCAATCCCCTTCTTTTCAGCGACAGCTATTTTGAATTCACCGATACGGCAATCGTTTGGCACGCAAACATCGTCGATGAAGGCACCTGCCCGCTGGATTTCTATGTGGAATCCCCTGACACGGAAGAAACTGCAATCTACTCCTTCACACTGAATACCAAGTTCCCGAACTTCACGCTCACCACCACAACCGCTGTTCGCTGCACAAATATTGCGCCGTATGCCGGCACCGCAGATGTCATCATGGAGGACTCCGGCAAGACCACCTATACGATGGCATATCCGGTCTACAAAGACGGCGGTGACCATGAATTCACGCTGTATGATGTCAATGTCGAGACCGACAGCGCCGAGTATCTGAAGAACAATGACGGCTCGCACTATGTTATGTATTCCAAGGATGCGATCATCGCACGCGACCCCAAAGCGCTTGCAGTGAATGCGCATCAGGAAGCTGTGCATTTCACGGTTGCTTCCAGAAACGGCGTTTACAAGATGACCTACAATTTCATCAACGAAATGAACAAGAAAAAATTTCTGCCGAACACCGGTGACATCAATCTCGACCAGACGATGGATGTCAAAGATGCCGTTTACCTGTCCCGCATCTGCGGCGGCGACTCCAGCATCATCCTCAGTGATGTGCAGGAAAAGCAGGCAGACATCAACGGTGACGGTCACCTCAATTCGCTGGATATTACCCTGATGCTGCGCAGACTTGCAAAGCTGATCTGATCTTGCTTTCTTCTACACACTTCGCTTCATGTGGAAACTTCTTTTCCTTCACTTCAGCCTGTTCCTGCTTTCCGGCGGGAACGGGCTTTTTTTGCACAGTAATTGTGCAGACTGCACAAATCATTGTGTGTATAATTGTGCAATCATACAATTTGCAAATTGAATGTCAGGTTTTACCAATTTTACGACGTTTCTATATAGAGGGCGCTCAACAGGGAATCACCTTTCCGCCCATCACGCATTCGATTGCAGGAAACACAGAATCCCAAAGGAAATGAAACGTGCGCACGGATTGCCTGCGGAATTCCCGTTTCCAAATATTACACACAGCACCATGTTTCTGAATCATCTAAAGGAGGAAATGATTATGAAACGGAATTTCCGTAAAATTACAACCGGTCTGATGGCATTGACCATTACGCTGCCGTCAGCAGTGTCACAGATGCCGCTGCATAATGTCAGCGCAGTATCAGCAGCACCGGTGCAGATTACAGCAGCACCCGCAGAATCTGAACCCGCCGCCGAGGAGGAGATTCAGCCTGCCGTCACAACCGGTCCGGCGGAGGCGTTTTCCGTCAACACCGGCACCTATACCACCATGCCGAAGGCGTATGCACCGATTGTCACCACGACCACAACCGGCTTTGATGATTGCAGCCTTTACATCTTCGGCACAAACAACTGCGTCACCGGCATCTGGCCGGACGACTCAGAAATCACAACGACGACGACAACCACTGCCACATCCGGCTGCGATGACTATGTTGAGAGACTGCGGCACGCCTTTGACCCAAGCAAAGATCATTCCCGATACACCAAGACACTCCGCATCGGCGGTATGGATACAAAAACGGAATATCAGATCGGCGAGCAACTGGATCCCTCGCAAATCTATATTTCCGCATCCGGTATGTATGAGGATGAAGCAGGAAATATTGTAAACTGGGATATTTTCTATTCGGCGCTGAATAATCAGTCTGACTATGAAATTGATGATTCCAAGTTTGACAGTACGAAGCCCGGCAAATACGAGATCACGGTTTATCTGCCTTTGAATGAATTACCGGATGCTGACGGCTGCAAAGGCACTTTCACGGTCGAAGTCGCAGCGCCTGGAGACACAACCACCGAAAGACACTCCGACATTCCAAATATTGAACTGCTCTCCCTGCCGAAAACTGACTATCTGATCGGTGAAGAACTGGATCTCTCCGGCGCCATGCTGATCTGGGGCGAAGGTCCCATTCAATACGACGGCAAGGTCTGGTGGGGGCTTCCGCTGGATCAATACCCGGAACTGGTGGATGCTTCCGGATTCGACAACACCAAGCCGGGAACATACCGCATTTATGTCAATCTGCACGATTCACAGTCGCCGGGATTTGACTTGCAGACCTATTATGATGTAACAGTTTCCGGAGGATGCTTCACCACCTGCACATCATACGACTGGGAGCAGGTGCATACCGATCACTTCTTCGATAATTACTGGTGGGAAAAAAACAGCAAGGATTATTACTATGACGGCGCACCCAACGACGGTTACAAGAATAAGTATTATAATGTCGGTGAGGAATTTGAGATCAGACTGCCGTATGCAGGCAAGGATCACAAGCCGATGTATGATACCACCGTGCAGACCGAACTGCAATACAATGAAGACAATCTGGTGAGCAACGGCTATCTCAGCTTCACCGATACCGCGATCATCTGGCATTCCAAGGCACTCAAGGAAGGCACTGTCCGTGTCGTATTCAAGACTGCATCCGATACCGGCATCGGCTGAAAAGGCTGCTTTGATTACAATATTGAGATCAGCAAATCTGATGATCCCATCACGACGGAGACCGAAGAAACCACACCATATATCGTCAGCGAATCCATCTCCTCGAAGCTCAACTTCCATGAGCATCGTGAGACCGTGACACTCCCCTATCCGCAGATCAATGCACAGCAGAACGCATACGATATTGAAGTCTTCGACCAGAACGGCAAATGCATCAATAACCTGATGTACTTCACCAAAGACTGCATCATCATTAAGGACGTCACAGCCCTTACAGAAGGCACAAATGCCAAGACGCTGAATCTGACCGTCCGTTCCGAGAGCAGTGCATATCAGGCAGATTACAGCATCTGCGCGGAGAATGTCTCGAATGACTCTGAGATGCAGCAGTTCGTGCAAAATACCGGTGACGTCAATCTCGACCAGAAGATTGACGTCAGGGATGCCGTTTACCTGTCCTGCATCTGCGGCGGCGATTCCAGCATCATCCTCAGCGATGTGCAGGAAAAGCAGGCAGACGTCAACGGCGACAACCACCTCAATACCCTTGACCTTACCCTGATGCTGCGCAAACTCGCACGTCTGATCTGATCTTTGCGCGGTTTTCCGCGCACACACACACTTGCTTCATGTGGATACTTCTTTTCCTTCACTTCAGCCTGTTCCTGCGTCCGGCAGGAACAGGCACTTTTTTTGCTGCACGTATTATGCAAACTGCACAAAAGTGTAACAATATCATTGTGCAATCATACAATTCGTAAAAGTGGATGTCAGGTTTTGCCAATTTTCTGACGTTACTATATAGAGGGCACTGAGCAGAGAATCATCCAATGCCCGCTTCATCATGATGGAGGGAATGCAGGATCCCGCCGCACACTGTTCCTGCCGCGCGATCCCGATTCCCAATGCCAAGGAAACAACCTGAGACCTAACATCATAAGAAGGAGGAACCGATCATGAAAACAAAAATCCGCAAAATCACGACAGCCCTGCTGGCACTGACAGTTGCACTGCCTTCCGCAGCGGCTCAGATCCCGACGCTCAGCATCGCCGCACAGCCGGCTGCACCTGCAAAAGCAGCACCGCAGCCCGCCGCGGTCACAGAGGAAGCTGCTGCGCCTGCCGTCACTACCGTACCGGATGCTGCGTATACCCCCATTGCCGCTGCCTGCGGTCTGCCTTCCGGCGTATCCCGCCCCACCGAAGCAGCACCGGCAATTGATGAGTCGCTGCTGAACTGGAAATCCAATCTCTATGCAGGCGCACCGGAAGCAACCCTGAAAGATCAGGAAATCGAGTGTGCGCTCCATGAAGAAATTGAGATCCATATACCGTATCTCAGCGAGCATCAAGCACCGCTGTATGATACCTTCATCTCTCTCTGGTCTGAAAAAGCGCTGAATACGAACAATCAGAGAACATTCCTGAAAAACGGATACTTTGATTTTACTGACACGGAAATCATCTACCACTGCACACCGTATGTCACAGGTGAGTGGGAGCTGACATTCAGAGAGAAAAAAGAACCCGGCAAAGCGGATCTGAACTTCTTCACTTTCAGACTGAACATCAAAGATACCGGCACAGAAGAACCCCTGGAGGATTCTTACAGCAATCCTTATCAGCCGGTGAAACAGATTTCCTTTAACCCCAACAATCCGGCAGAATGCAATCAGCGGATTCCTTATCCGCAAGTCACCGGTGATGACGGCAAGAAGCATCCGTACTACAATGTTCAATTCTATACTTATGATTGTGAAAACACGCCGATCGAGCCGTATGAATGCTACTCCAGAGACGCAATCGTGATTGAGCATCTGGGCGAATTCCTTGACTACTATCAGGCACTGTATGGCATTGATGCTTCCATCATCTACTATATGAGAGCGCCCCAGATCAAATACTCTGTAAGATACGATTTCAGTCTGAGCGAGTACTATCAGGGCGAAAACACGCTTCCTTGGTACACTGACTGCTGCTTCTACACCACCACGAGCTGTGAGGAATCCGGCGGAAACTACTTCGGTACAGACCACTGCGTCACAGGCGAATGGCTGGACGATTCGGCAAGCACAACGACCACCACAACCACAACAACTGCCATCTCCGGCATGGAAAAGTATCACTGGCATCTCAGCCGCGATGAGCGCTGCTATGATCCCTTCTGCCCCTATAACACCGTGCAGGAAACCCTGAAATTTGATACGGATTCGATCAAGCCGCTCCGTGTCGGTGAAAAGCTGGATCTCTCCGGCGTCACCTTCAAAGGCACTGTCCGGAAGAATGACGGCACGGAAACCACGCTCTACTACGAGCGCCTGAGCGATTACAAATACACCATCTTTGATTCCACCTTTGACAGCAGCAAGCCCGGTCAGTACGGCTTCATGGTGATTGTCGAGGCAGATGGCTGGAAAGCAATGGGCGGCATCAACGCAGAAGTTTACGGAGCGGATGACATCATCTACACCACAACGACCACGTCTTACGACGGCTACCAGGATCTCAGCTCCGGCAGCATCACGAAGTTCGCAGGTCAGAAACAGACCTACCAGCTCGGTGAAACACTCGATCTGGGCAATATCCGCGTCAATGCTTCCGGCAATCTGCATATCATCGCGGGAACCGGCGGTGAATACGATGAAAGCAGCTCCTTCAGCGTGACGGATCAGCCGCTGGATAAGTGCTACTACTACAAAGTCCTCTACACCGATTTCAACAGCAAGAAAACGGGAACTTACACCGTCAGAATCCTTGCAGGCATTCCCGCTGACGGCCACTGCGTTGACTGCGAAGGCAGCTTCAAGGTCAAGGTTGTGAACGACGCTGTTACCACCACCAAGACCACACAGACCACCACAACCGTAACCACCACGACCGAAGATCCGTGGTATGCCATCATGTGCGAGGGTACGAACCACTGCGAAGAAGCATTCTGGCTGTACGACGCTGCCGAGGTCTTCAACTATGACGGCGCACCGTATTCTGCTGCACGTTCGATCTATTGCCACATCAATGATGAAATCAAGATCCGCCTGCCGTATCAGAGCAAGAATCACAAGCCGATGTTCGATACGAATATCAGCGTCAGCCTGTGTGAAGACATCCAAAACAGCTATTTCGAGTTTACGGATACCGCAATCATCTGGCACGGCACCGTCACGGCTGCCGGCGATCATGATGTCATCTTCAGCATTGAATCTGAAACCGGCAACGGCTGGAATTTTATCGACTTCAGTGTCTGCGCCTTTGAATGCAACACTTCCGTTACAACCGAAACAACCACCCAGCCGGCAGAAACCAGACCGCATTATACCGGCTCCGAAGCATTCACCACGCAGCTTACCTTCAACGAAACCCGCAAGACCGTGACGATCCCCTATCCGCAGATCAAGCAGCAGAACCGCCCTGAATACTGCGTCGATGTTTTCGATGAAACCGGCAAGTGCATCAACAATTCTGTCCGCTTCAACAAGGACAGCCTCGTCATCAAGGACGTCACCGAATTCTTCAAGGAGGGTGCGGAAAAGGTTCTGTATCTGACCGTCAAATCGCGGACGGGTTCCTATACGGCAGATTACATCATCACTGAAGAGGATGACAAGGGTGAGTACGTTCCGCAGCGCTTCCTGCCGGAAACCGGCGACATCAACAACGACAACAAGCATGATGTCAAGGATGCAGTCGTTCTCGCACGGGTCTGCGCAGGCGACTCCAGCATTCAGCTGACAGATGCCATGCAGAAACAGGCGGATGTCAACGGCGATACCAAGGTGAATTCGTATGACCTCACGATCCTGCTCCGCAAACTCGCACGCCTGATTTAACCGACTGCCTGTGTCAGGCAGGCAGCCGTGACTTCTAAGCACATCTCACATTTCCACTCCTTCACACAGCCCGCTCTCGCCTTCCGGTGAGGGCGGGCATCCTCTTGCAGAGTGCCTGTGCCGCGAAATAGACGATTCCGCCTGCTGCAACCGCTGTCAGGATTGCCGCAGTATGAGAGGTCAGCCCGCAGATGTGCAGATACACCGTCCGCGCTGTCCACGCACAAACTGCCCCCGCAGTCCCGCTGCGCAGAAATAACCCGGAAAACGGCACAGCAGCACCCGTACACCGCCGAAACCGCACCGCTGCCAGCATCAGAATGACAGCATAACACAAAAGCGTTGCAAGCGCCATGCCGCGCAGCTCCATCTGCGGAATCAGCAGCAGATTGCACAGCAGCTTAACGCCAGCGCCCCACAGCATGACCGTCACCGTTTCGCCCGCATTCCCTGCCGCCTGCATCATACTGAACAGCGGATAACTCAGCGCTGCCGGAATCACCGCAGCCCCCAGCACAGTCAATGCCGGTGCAGCCGCCGCTATTTCTGCACGCCGCGCCGCAAACAGCAGCGTCAGAACCGGCTCTGCCAGCGCCGCAATGCCAAGTCCCGCAGGAACAGCCAGAAATGCTGTACGCTGCATAACCTCCGCTGCGTGCTGCTGCATTCCGATGCGGTCCTCCCGCGCAGCACAGCCTGCAAAGGCAGGCAGCACACCGCGTCCGAGATTGTTCGTCACAGACGGCACAAGATTAAACACCGTAACTGCCATGCCGGAAAATGCACCGTACAGAAAATTTGCCTGTGCAGCCGGCGTTTCCGGCAGCCCCTGCATCGGCGGATGGCGCAGCACCGCCGTTTCCAGCAGCCGCAGCCCTGCCGCAAGGTCGATGAGCGTCGTCAGATTGGTCACAAGAGATGCCGCCGCAACCGGCAATAAAATCTGCCGCAGTGAACGCACAAGCTGCCTGTCGCCGGTATGCGGATGCCCCTGTACGCGTTCCCGCGGAATGCAAAGCAGCGTCAGCACGCCGATACCGGTTGAAAGAGTCACACCGAGAATGGCGGCTGCGGCTGCAAGCGCTTCCGGCGATGTCCCTGCGGGTGCATACCGCAGAAGCAATTTGCTGTGCCGCATCGCCAGAACGGTCAGCCCCAGACCGCAAATCACCCGCCCGATGCCCTCTGCCGTCTGGGAAAGCGCAGTCGGCGTCATCATCTGCTGTCCCTCAAATCCGCCGCGCAGTACCGCGCTGATGCAGCACAGACAGACTGCCGGCGCAAACATCCGCACAGCAAGCACTGCCTGCGGATTATGCAGCAAATGCGTACAAACCGGCTCTGCCGCCGCAAACAGCAAGCCCCCTGCCAGCAGTCCGCCCCATCCGAAACGCCGCATTGCCAGCGTGAGGCAGCGCTCTGCGGATGCCCCCTCCCCGCGCGCCCGAAGCTGTGCCGTCAAGGCAGCAGCAGCCGTGTTGATGCCGGTCACGGAAAGGGCGAACACCGGAAGAAACAGCCCGTATGCACAGGAATAATACCCCATCCCCGCGCCGCCCAGCAGCGCCGTCAGCGGGATGCGGAAAACCGCCCCCAGAATCTTTGCCAGCAGCGCAGACCCCATCAGCCAGACCGACCCGCGCAGCACCGATTGCCGTTTCATTGCAGGATCATCCCCTTTTCTTACGTTTTTCTGTGCAGATACAAAAAAATATGTTGCAAAAACTGAAAATATGTGTTATAATAAGATGGTATGTGTGCCTGTGTACCCTTTGGGGCGCAGATACCACTGAATTACGAAGCATACGAAAGGATCGATGTATAATGGCAACCAAAATTCCGCAGGGCTTCAGCCGGAGAGTTCCGGTCAGCAAGCCTTACCTGATGACGAGAAATCAGGCACTCCGCATCTCGTCTTCGCACTTTACCCAGTTCATGACCAAAAGCACCATTTACGGTGTTGTGGTGGATATGCCGATGGCACCGAACGTCATCACGACGCTCGCCTGCTATATCAACGGCGCTGCAAACCTCTATTTCAGCAACGGCAACGACTACTCCGGCGCATCCCAGCGCTATCCGGGTCTTGTGCAGGCTGCACGCGCTTTCGTTACCAATGCTGCCAATTACCTCAGCGATGACAATATGGCGGACAGCCTCGAACTGCCCGCAGGCAGAGTCCACTATGCTTATCTGCTGACGACCGGCGGCATCCACCGCATCGCACTCAGCCCGTTTGCCTCCAATCAGGATCCCGCAGAGCGCGTTTTCATGAATATGTATCAGCGCGTGATGAATGAGCTGCGTGCCGCACAGATGAAGGATCAGGCTGCCGGCATCGACCCCAAGAAGGCAGTCATCCCGAACCCGAAGGAGGAAAACTAAATCCATGGCAGACCAGACCGCACAGCCGAAAAAGCAGCGCATCTTCAGCGCAATTCAGCCCACCGGCGTCTTTACGCTCGGCAATTATATCGGTGCTGTCCGCAACTGGGATAAATTGCAGGAGGAATTCGAGTGCATCTATGCCATCGCAGATCTCCATGCAATTACCGTCATGCAGGAGCCGAAGGATCTCCGCGCCAATACCATGCGTGCCTTCGCCCTGATGCTTGCCTGCGGCATGGACCCCAAGAAAAGCATCACCTTTGTTCAGAGCCAGAATCCGCACCACGCAGAACTGAGCTGGGTTCTTTCCTGCTCCACCATGTTCGGTGAGCTGAGCCGTATGACGCAGTTCAAGGATAAGAGCCAGCGCCACGCGGATAACATCAATGCGGGTCTGTTCACATATCCCGTGCTGATGGCGGCTGACATCCTCGCTTACAATGCAGATCTTGTGCCGATCGGCGCAGACCAGAAACAGCATCTGGAACTTGCCCGCAATATCGCACAGCGCTTCAATCAGCGTTTCGGAGAGACCTTCACCGTTCCGGACGGTTACTTCCCCAAGCAGGGCGCCCGCCTGATGTCGCTTCAGGATCCGACCAAAAAGATGTCCAAATCCGATGAGAACGTCAACGGCTGCGTTTACATCCTCGATGATAAGGACACCATCCTGCGCAAGTTCAAGCGCGCTGTCACCGATTCGGATACGGTCGTTGCATACCGCGAAGGCAAAGACGGCATCAACAATCTCATGACCATCTACAGCGCTGTCACCGGCAAGACCTATGAGGAGATTGAGTCGGAGTTTGCAGGCAAGGGCTACGGCGATTTCAAGATTGCTGTTGGCGAGGCGGTTTCCGATCATCTCGCACCGGTGCGCGATGAATATGAGCGCCTCATCGCAGACAAGGCATACCTGACTGAATGTATGACCAACGGCGCTGCACAGGCTTACAAGATCACGCGCAAGACCCTTCAGAAAGTCTACCGCCGCGTCGGTTTTGTGGATCGGCTGTAATCGGCAAATTGCACAGCCGGAAACAGGTTAATCTGCACGAATTTCTACATACGGTTTTGTGCAAAGTCTCAAAATTGAGCGTAAATAGGAGAAAACACTTGCTTTTTTCCTGAAAATGAGGTAAAATTGTAACAAATGAGAACAAGCGAAGAAACTCTCGCCGCCCTGCGGGACTGCCCCCACTACGGCATCAGCGAACTGCTGCAAATTATGCAGGTTCTGCGCAGCGAAAACGGCTGCCCGTGGGATAAGGAGCAGACCCATGCCAGCATCCGGCAGGATTTCCTGGAGGAATGCTATGAGGCGGTCGAGGCAATCGACATGAACAGTGTCCCGATGATGCGGGAGGAACTGGGCGATGTGCTGCTGCAAGTCGTCTTTCACTGTCAGATCGAAACTGAAGCATCCCATTTTACGTTTGATGACATTTGCGACGAACTCTGCCGTAAACTCGTCATCCGCCATCCGCACGTATTCGGTGAAGTCAAAGCCGATACGAGCGATGAAGTCCTCAAAAACTGGGACGCCATCAAGCAGGAAACCAAACAGCAGGAAACTGCAACCGATACCCTTGAAGGCGTCTGCAAAGCGCTCCCTGCGCTGATGTACGCACAAAAGCTCGGCAAGCGTGCCGGCAGAGCCGGTATGGACTGGCGTTCGGCGGAGGATGCTTTCCGCTATATCCGGCTCGAAACAGATGAGCTGGAACAGGCGATGCAGCAGGGCGATGCCGCTCAGATCGAAGACGAACTGGGCGATCTGCTCTTTTCCTGCGTCAATACCGCCAGACATCTCCATATCGACGCCGAGACAGCGCTCCGCGGCGCTGCGCAGAAATTTCTGAAACGGTTTGCCGAGACAGAACGGCTCGTCGCTGCCGACGGACACGAAATGTCCGAGCTGCCGATCGAAACACTTGACACCTACTGGGCGAAAGCCAAACAGAAACAGTCTGCGACATAACACTCCCCGACGTTCCGCGTTCGGAACGCCAACTTCCATTGTTGCACACTGCACGCAGGGTGGTGCAGATGTTCATAATGATTGAAATCATCAGAGATACATTTTGGAGGATCGAACAATGACTAAGATCGAACTGATCACCGCGCTTGCCCAGAAAGGCAATTGCACCAGAAAAGAAGCGGATGACGCGCTGGAACTGGTAACTTCTGTTATCATCGAATCGCTGATTGCCGGCGAGAAGGTTCACCTGACCGGACTCGGCACTTTCGAGATTCACGAGCGCAAGGCAAAGGAAACCAAGAATCCGCGTACCGGCAAGCCGATGACCACGCCCGCTAAGAAAGCGCCTGCATTCCGCGCATCCAAGAACCTGAAGGAAGCGGTCAACCAGAAAGATACGGCAAAGAAGAAAAAATGAGACTCGACAAGTACCTGAAGGTCTCCCGCCTGATGAAGCGCCGCACTGTGGCAAATGAAGCCTGCGATGCGGGACGTGTCTCCGTCAACGGGAAGCCAGCCCGTGCCTCCTATGAGGTCAAGACCGGTGATCTGATCGAGATTGCATTCGGACAGCGTACCATGCGTGTGCGTGTCGCTGCAATCTCCGAACACGTTACCAAAGAGGGCGCAGCAGATCTTTATACGATTGAACCGTAAAAATACCGGCACAGACGATACCCAGTCTGTGCCGGTTTCCTTATGTGTCCCCTGCCGTCCCGCGCAAAATAAAAGCACCCGCGCCGCATAAGCGACGAGGGTGCTTGCTGTATACCGGAAATCAGTCAGCGGTGTACGGGATCAGCGCAACGTATCTTGCACGCTTGATCGCGGTGGTGAGCTGACGCTGATGGAATGCACACGTACCGGTGACTCTGCGGGGCAGAATCTTGGAACGCTCCGTCATGCACTTCTTCAGACGGTTGATGTCCTTATAGTCGATGTTCTGCACCTTATCCACGCAGAACATACAGACCTTTCTGCGCGGTCTCTTGCCGCCGCGCTGCGGTCTCTCATGATCCATAGGCATGATCAATTTCCCTCCTTTTCAGGAAATCATTTGCTCAGAACGGAACTTCACCGTCACTGAGGATTTCTTCAAAATCTCCGAGGTCACCGATGGACAGCGCATCCTGTGCGGGTGCAGCTGCTGCGGGACGTGCCGGCGCATTGCCGTAGCCGCCCTGCGGAGCAGCGTTCTGGGCGTAGCCGCCCTGCTGACCGCCGTTGTAACCTCCCTGCTGCTGATAGCCGCCGCCCTGCTGAGCGTAGCCACCGCCGCCGTAGTTGTTGCCGCCGTAATTACCGCCGTCCTGTCCGCCCTTAGACTCACAGAAGCTGACGTTATCGACCTGCACGTTCATACGATAATGCTTCACACCGTTATTATCGGTGTAATTATCATTACGGAGCTGACCCTCTACAAGAATCATATTGCCCTTAGCGAAATAGCGGGACACAAACTCTGCCGTCTGTCTCCAAGCGACACAATCGACAAAATCCGTCTCACGCTCGCCAGTCTGCTGATTCTTGAACTGACGATTGATCGCGATCGAAAAGCGAACAACAGGAATGCCGGAGGTCGTCTGCCGAAATTCGGGATCCTTGGTCAGACGTCCCATTAAGATAACCTTGTTCAGCATAACGCGAACCTCCTTTACAGATTGTGATTACTCAGCCGCTTTGACGGTAATCATGGAACGCAGAACGCCGTCCGTGATGTTGAGGACGCGGTCCAGCTCCTTCGGGAACTCCGGTGCAGACGTAAAGTTCGCGACGATGTAATAGCCATCGGTCTCGTAGTTTGCGTTGCCGTAGTGGATCGGGTATGCGAGCTTGCGCTTGCCCCACTCATCAATCTCACCCAGCTCGCCATTGTCTGCGATAAGAGCCTTGAACTTCTCCCAAGTTGCCTGAACAGCCTCTTCGCCGTTCTTCAGGCTCAGGATGAGCATCAGCTCATAGGATGCAGAAAGCTTTGCCATGTTCGATACACCTCCTTCTGGATAAAGCCCGTCCGTTCAAAAATTTCGGGCGGACAAGGAATGACGCGGCATTGCCGCGGTACAGAAACCGTACCTGAATATTATAGCAGATTTCCGGATATTTGTCAAGGGTATTTTGCAAATTTTACGTGGTTTCGCTCGTAATCTGCGTTGTATGATCGTTTCCGCCGGAAGTGGTTTCGGGGGATGTGGTTTCGGCGGCAGTTGTTTCCGTGGTGGTGCTGATCGTTTCGGTGGTTTCCGGCAGCGGCGCAACCGGAATATACGTCGTTGTGGTCTGCGGAATGATGGGCGTGAGATTCTCCGGCGCAGGCAGCGCAACAGTCGGTGCGCCCTCCTGTGAGTAATCGTAGAAGCAGACATTGAGGTCTACATCGCCCGAAATGCCTGCAACCTCCGCCGTGCTGCTGTATTGCCACATATCGTAATCGTAAATGTAGGTCGGGCCGTCGCCGTATTCAGCAAGCCAGAAGGGAATCCCCTGCAAGCGCGGCAGATCGAGTTTCAGCAGGCTAGTGCGCTTATTCTGGTAATACATCGGCTGATAGCCAAAGCTTTCGATATTCTGACAGAATGCCAGCACGCTGTTCGTCAGCACATCCACCGGCACATAATCGGTGCGGGCTTTGTCGCCGTTAAAGACCAGTTCCCAGTCAAATGCCACAGGGAAATCCAGTTCATAGCCGTAGAGATGTTCCGCAGTAAAGACTGCTTCCTCAACCGCTTCCTCCTCTGTGACCGCCTGCGAATAAAAATACGCGCCGACCTTCAGCCCGACGGACTTTGCACCTTGATAGAACCGGTCGAAACTCTCATCCGCCTTGATATGACCCGTGCCGTAGCCGCGGTAGCCGACGCGCAGCATCACAAAGTCGATGCCGTCCTCCCTGACCGCATTCCAGTCATTCACGGTATTATGCGCAGAGAGGTCAATGCCGGTCAGCACATTGACATTGCCTTCGTCATCCAGAGAAACCACGCGCTTATCCTCTGTTTCACAGAGGTTTTCCAGCGGATGTTTTGTCAGTGCGACATCAGACAGTACCGGCAGCCAGATTTGCCCGAATGTATCATCTTTCAGATAAATCTTATTTCCGGCGCGATCATAATTATGCATGACAGCAACCGGTTCAAAGAACGGCTGTGTCTCCTCCGGCACTTCCGGTTCTGCGTATGCAGCAAGCTGTGTGCGGAGCGAGGTAATCGTCCGGTTACGGTTGCAGACAGTCAGGGCAAGCGCAGCAACCGTCACCGCTGCCGCTGCCGATGGAACACAAATCGCCATGATTTTCTTATAATTCATACCGTTCTCCTTTCTTCGATTCTATTATAGCATAATTCCCCTTTCAGCGCAAGATGGAAAAACAGGAATTCATAAAATCCTCATATCATCGCAATTCCGCTCTTGACCGCCGCTTTGCGATGTGGTATAATAGTAGTACAGATTACAGAAGGAGCGACCATTCATGCATCCGATTGCACATTTCCGCACTATTACCCATCACCGGCACGTTGTCATGCAGCACTGCATCAAGGCAGGCATCCCGATTCAGGGTTTGCTGCATGACCTCTCGAAATATACACCCGCAGAGTTTATCCCCGGTATGCTGTATTATCAGGGCACGCGCAGTCCCAATGAGGCAGAGCGGGAGAAAAACGGCTATTCTGCTGCGTGGATGCACCACAAGGGCAGAAACAAGCATCATTTTGAGTATTGGATTGACGTCAATCCGGTCTCGAAGGTCTATGAACCGGTTGAAATGCCCAACCGCTATCTCATCGAGATGTTCTGTGACCGCGTTGCTGCAAGCAAGGTCTACCGCGGAGAACAGTATCGGGACAGCGACCCGCTCGATTATTTTCTTCTCGGCATGAAGCGCGGCAGACCGATGCATCCCAAAACCGCCAAAAAGCTCCACAAGCTGCTGAAAATGCTCGCAGAACAGGGCGAGGATGCAACCTTTGCCTACATCCGCCGCATCCGGAAGTAAGCAGATTCCGCTGCATATTCTTATGATATGCGCAGACTTTGCGGTCTGAGAACGCCCCCTGCCCGTCTCCCGCAAAGCTGTCTGCCGCCCTTCTTGACTTTTCCCTGAGAGTATGTTATACTTGATAATACAAGCAAAAGATTACAAACAGAAAGGATGAACAGCTATGAAATTTCAGCCTCTCGCAGCCGCCTGTCTGGTTTGCACACTGCTTTGCGGCTGCGGCGCGAAAACGCCGGATACACAATCCGCCGAAACTACAACTGTCCCCGCTGAAACCTCTGCAACGGACAGCGCCGGCAACCAGCCCGCAAGCGATTTCGTCATCGAAGGTACAGATGCCAAAACCGTGATGCTTGGCGACGGCACTGTCTACCTGATTCTCGAAGATGAAGCGCTCATTGAGAAAACTGCTGACGGTCTCGTCTGGGATTACCTTTCCAACACCCTCCGCCTCACCTTCCCGGATGATTGGCTCAACCGCTTCACCATCCGCGGCACAAGCGTCTACTGCAAAGCCTGCTTCAATCCGGAAGATTACAGCGGTGAGTTGTTCTCCATCAATTTTGTGGACGAAAAGAGCATGGCATCCGGCCCGAAATATGATGCGCTGCTCGGTGTCTACCGCGGAATGTTCGTGACGGCAAAACGCTGCGAAAATCCCAATTACGACGAAACAGACAATGAACAGCTTGCAGAATATACCGATATGGCGAATGACCTCAGCATGGTGTTCGGCAGCGCACAGGTCAACGGCAACAAGGATTACAAGCCGGTGCTGCTGGATCAGTACGCACCTGTTCAGGCAGAAGATCACTCGAAACTGCTTGGATGCTGGAATCAGACCGATGCCGCCGGCGACCCCGCTGCGAATTTCTATCCGTTCGCAGTCTTCCGCGGCAGAGACAGCGCCTTCGGTTACAAATACGGCACAAATGATCTCGCGTTCGGATCGTTCCTTGTCAACCAGAAAGCAAAGGATTACATCTGGAATACCGATAACTGGGGCGACGCGGGTCTTGTGTTCGCAAATGGCTGCGCCTACCGCGTGACCTATTTCGAGTCTGCGCCCATGACACTTCGCTTTGAGCTGATTTCCGGCGATCCGGAAAATGATATGCTCTCCAAATCCGGTTTCACGTTTGACCGCGACTATCAGGAGATTCATCAGAGCGGCGATGATGACGCCGAAGTGGAATTCTAAACAAAGCAAACGGCATCCTGCACGCACAGGATGCCGTTTTTGCAGTTTCATCTGAAGATTGCCAAGCACAAAAACAGCCCCGCAGAATAGCTCTGCGAGGCTGTTTGCTGCATATTTGCGGGATTCTCTGAAACGAAAATCAGCGCTTGGAGAACTGCGGAGCGCGACGTGCAGCCTTGAGACCGTACTTCTTTCTCTCCTTCATTCTCGGATCACGAGTCAGGTAACCAGCCTTCTTCAGTGCGGAACGCAGCTCTGCGTTTGCCTGAAGCAGGGCACGGGAGATACCGTGACGGATTGCACCAGCCTGACCGGTCACGCCGCCGCCAGCGACGGTGCAAACGACATCATACTGTGCTGCGGTCTCAGTCAGCTCCAGCGGCTGACGGACAATCAGCTTCAGGGTATCGAGACCAAAGTAGTCGTCGATGGATCTGCCGTTGATGGTAACATTGCCGGAGCCCGGATACAGGCGGACTCTTGCGACAGAGTGCTTTCTTCTGCCAGTGCCGTAGAAAGACTTCAGCTTTGCTTCGTAGGAAACTGCTTCACTCATGGTTTATGGGCTCCTTTCTTACAGTGTCCACAGCTCAGGCTTCTGAGCTGCATTCTTATGCTCTGCATCGGCATAGACGCGGAGGCGCTTCATAGAGGTTCTGCCAATGTGATTGTTCGGCAGCATACCCTCGATTGCAATGTACATTGCGTGCTCCGGATTCTTCTCCATCAGGTCACGGTAGGAGACCTTCTTGAGGTGGCCGATCCAGCCGGTGTGCCAGATCTCGAACTTCTGATCGAGCTTCTTGCCGGTGAGAACTGCCTTGCCGCAGTTGATGATGATGACGTGGTCACCGCAATCGACGTTCGGGGTGAAATCGACCTTGTGCTTGCCGCGCAGGAGAGCGGCAGCCTTTGCAGCGGTGCGGCCAAGGGGCTGACCTGCTGCGTCAATGATATACCATTTACGGTTGATGTCTGCAACCTTCGGCATAGTGGTTGACATAGTACGTTCCTCCATATTAGTTGTTAGGTCGCTGAACACAGCGCCGGCTCACGGGGACGAGCCTGTCTTTTTCAGCGTGCCTACTTATTATACTCGATTCCCGGCGCATTGTCAATCGGCAAAACGCCGAAATTTGCAAATATATCGCTCGCTCTCTCGGATTCTCTTGATTTCTCGCCGGATTGCTCGTTTTCTCGGATTTCATTTCAGTTTTACGCAGCGGGATTCCGGATCAGGTCAGCTTCTCGTATTCGTGCTTCTTCGGGCGGTCCATGAGCGCCTGCACTGCCTCACGGACATCGGCATCCTCATAGAGAACATGGTACAGCGCCTCGGTGATCGGCATTTCCACATCGTAGCGGCGCGCAAGACCGTAAGCCGCATTACAGCAATAGTAGCCCTCAACTGTACCCACCTGCCGCACAGCATCATACGGCTTGACGCCCTGTCCGATCAGGATACCGGCGCGGCGGTTGCGGGAGTGCATGGAGGTGCAGGTGACAATGAGATCGCCCAGACCCGTCAGACCCGCGAAAGTATTGGTGCGCGAACCCAGCGCCGAGCCAAGCCGCTCGATCTCATGCAGGCCTCTGGTCATGAGCATGGCTTTGGTATTGTCACCGAAGCCGAGGCCGTCTGAGACGCCCGCTGCCAGTGCGATGACATTCTTGAGCGCGCCGCCCAGTTCGCAGCCGGTCACGTCGTCGTTGATATAGACGCGGAACGTCGGGGAGCTGAACCACTCCTGCACAAGATAGGCAGCCGTTGCGCTGCGGCTTGCCGCCACCACACTCGTCGGGATATTGCGCCCGACCTCCTCTGCGTGCGAAGGGCCGGTCAGCACAACATAGGTTGCCTGCGGCAGTTCCTCTGCAAATAGGGTACTCATGAGCTTATAGCTGCCCTCCTCAATGCCCTTGCCGGCATTGACCACGACCGTCCCCCCCTTGAGATACGGCGCAACCTTCTTGCAGGTATCGCGCACATAATTGGAAGGAATCGCGAACAGCACCAGATCGCTGTTGCGAATGACCTCCAGATCGGTTGTCAGGGAGATGCCGTTCGGGATCTTGACGCCGGGCAGCTTTTCCTTCTGCTCGCCGTCGCGGCGCATTGCCTCGATCTCCTCCGGCAGCGCACTCCAGATCGTGATTTCATGCTCCTGCGTTGTGTAGAGCATAACCGCAAGGGCGGTGCCAAAACCGCCGCCAAGCACTGTGATATTTGCCATGTCCATAACCTCCTGAATGTCCGCCGTGGCGGATTGATACCTGAATCCTGCGCCGTTATACGCTGCAAGCTGCCGATTCCTGTGCTGTGAGCCTGACAGCATCTCTGCCGCGCCCTGCCCAGTCGATCAGTTCTGCGGTGATTTGCGGCGTGATGATCTCCGGCACCGGAAACGGCGTCCGGAACCGCGCCGTACCGCGCACAGCAGTCCCCTGAAACCGGCTGTTCCGCAGCACGGCAAATTGCCTGCCAAGCGGGCAGAGCATAAACAGCGCCTTGTCTTCCGAGACGATATGCAGCAGCAGATCCGGAGCGTCATACGCCGCCTGTACATACCGGATATACGTCTGCCCGCATCGCACAGGACATCGTCTGCCCTTTGCATAAACCGCCATCTAGATTCCCCGCTCAAACACCAGATCCATCGCCTTGATCATACCGTAGCTGTTGAGATTCGTGGGGATGAAGCCGATGAACCGGCAGCCCTTTGCCGACTGCTCCTCTATGATTTTCCGGTGTTCCTCTGATTTTGCGCCGAATACGCGGTGGATTTCCGCATTGACAAACACATAATGCCGCGCAGGACCGGATGTCTTCTCAAAAATGAGATCCAGCTCCTTGATCTTGCCTTCGCTGTCGATATTCGTGGGAATCCAGCCGGCATAACGGCAGCCCTTCTGCGCATATTTGTCAATGATCTGACGGTGTTCTTCCGATTTTGCCCCAAACAGTGTCGTGATCTTCAAATGGACATATTCATAGCGTTCCATAATTTCATCTCCTGTAGTTTATGGGTGCAGATAGCGGATTACTCGATTTTACGTTGTTTTCTTTGCCCCGATACGTCGTTCCGTACCGGTTCTGAGCCGCTGGATGTTCTCGCGGTGACTCCAGATGATCAGTACAGCATCCACCGCGATCATAGCAGTATAAAGCCATGCCATATTCCACTTCGCGCCGTGCTGGAAATGCTCCAGAAACAGTGTCGCCGGCACAACACAGATTGTTGCGATGATCGACGAGAGCGAGACATATTTGGAAAGCCCCAGCACAATGCCGAAAATCAAAAGCAGAATCACAAACAGCAGCGGATTGACGACCAGAAAAACACTGACGCCGACCAGCACACCCTTTCCGCCCTTGAATCCGTGCCAGAGCGGGAAAATATGCCCCAGCACAACGAAAATAGCGGTGACATAGCAGACCCACCGGAAATTCCGGCTGCCGTCGCTGAGCGGCGCCCACGCGAGCGTTTCAGCAATCCACTGGGAAAGTCCGATTGCTGCCGCGCCCTTGCCGAGGTCGATGATGAGTGTCAGGATGCCGCAGCCCTTGCCGAAGCAGCGCAGCACATTTGTCAGACCCGCATTGCCGCTGCCGAATTTGCGCACATCCTCATGTTTCAGCGCGCGCACGCTCATAATTGCGCCGCTGATACTGCCAAAGAGATAGCCGATCACTGCTGCGATCAGAATACTGAGAACATAGCCAAGAACCGTTCCCTGCATGAATAACCGTTCCTCTCATATTGATGTTGCCCGCATCAGCGGGATGCCGATTCGCTTATTTCGTACCGGAATCGTTGCCGCGCTCACGGACAATGAATTTCACCGGTGTACCTTCCAGCCCGAAGGTCTCGCGAATCTGATTTTCAAGATAGCGCTGATACGAGAAATGGAACAGGTCAGCGCGGTTCACAAAGAACACAAACGTCGGCGGTTGTGTGCTTGCCTGCGTCATATAGTAGATCTTGAGGCGTCTGCCCTTGTCGGTGGGCGGCTGCACACGCGCCGTCGCATAGGCGAGAACGTCATTGAGCTTACCGGTTGTGATGCGCATTGCATTGTTGGCCGCAACCGCCTTGATCATCGGAAACAGCTTCTGCACGCGCTGACCGGTCTTTGCGCTGATGAACAGGAACGGCACATAGCTCATGAAGCTGAAATCATTTTCCAGTTTTTTCGTGAATTCCTGCATGGTCTTGCCGTCCTTCTCGACGAGATCCCACTTATTCACACAGACGATGCAAGCCTTGCCCTGCTGATGCGCATAGCCCGCGACCTTGCTGTCCTGCTCCGTGAAGCCGGTCGTCGCGTCAATGATGATCACGGCAACCTGCGCGCGGTCTACTGCCATGAACGCACGCAGCACGGAGTAATGCTCAATGTTCTCGGAAATTTTCGATTTTTTGCGGATGCCCGCCGTGTCGATGAACAGGAATTTGCCCTCCTCATTGTCCACCGGCAGGTCAATCGCATCACGGGTCGTGCCAGCCATATCCATGACGATGCTGCGCTCCTCCCCCGCGAGATAGTTGATGAGCGAGGATTTGCCGACATTCGGCTTGCCGATCACCGCAACGGCAATGCGGTCTGTCTCCTCCTCGGTATCGGCATCCTCCGGGAATGCGGCACAGACGGCATCCAGCAGATCACCCGTGCCCATGCCGTGCAGCGAGGACACCGCAAACGGATCGCCCAGGCCGAGATTGAAGAACTCGTAGAATTCCATCGGCGGCTCACCAACCGTATCGCACTTGTTGACGCACAGCACGATCGGCTTGCCGGATTTTTGCAGCATATTCGCAACGTCGATGTCATTTGCAGTCACGCCGGCGCGCACATCGGTCACCAGCACGATGACATCCGCACGCTCAATGGCAAGCTCCGCCTGCCGCCGCATCTGTGCAAGCAGATGATCGTCTGTCTGCGGCTCAATACCGCCCGTATCCACGACCATGAACTGCTTGCCGCACCATTCCGCCTTCGCATAGATGCGGTCACGGGTGACGCCGGGCGTATCCTCCACAATGGAGAGCCGCTGCCCGACGAGTTTGTTGAACAGGGTCGATTTTCCGACATTCGGGCGCCCGACCACGGCGACAATGGGTAAAGCCATTGCTCCCACACTCCTTTTTTCGGTATCCCCAATGGATTGATGATGGGGCTTTGCCCCATACCCTGCCAAAGAGACACTGTCTCTTTGGAATCCTGATATATAGAAAATATAGCTGATGCGTCATTTTTCACATATCAGGATATACAATAGCTCAGGACAAATCGCCCTGAATCCACCGGAATTGACTGATTATGATAATGGCAGGCGGTGGGAATTGAACCCACGAAATCGTCGAAGGTACCCCGCCGCACAAGACGACCACGTACCCGCGGCCGCGTTACCCCTTCGCCACGCCCGCCGTCATTTGGTTTACAGCTCTGCTCCGATGCGCAGAAAGCGGTCAACTGTATTATTCCCGTGGAACAATTACAGTGCCATTACGGTCATGAAGATCATTCCGGGAATCAGGAGAACAACTCGGATCGTTTCCGTTGTTTTCAGTGTCTTTACGAGTTTCTGATACATTTACATTCCCTCCGCTTTCCAATGTTGCGTTCGGGTCGTGAACGCCGCTTCAGCAGACGACGCTGAGCGACGTCATCAGAATGGAGTCCCCGCTGATCGTCATGTATTCCCAGCAGGGCGTACAGGTATGCGATCCGATATAGAATGTATCATTTTTTTGCGCAAACAGCGGGAAAAAGCATTTTGCAAAATCAGATGCGCCGCAGTGCGCCCGCAGCAGTTCTGCATAATGTTTTTCGGCATATTCTCCAGCAAAACTGCCGATTTCTTTTTCTGTATAACGGAACTCCGATGCAAAAACATTGAGATGCCGCTTCCGTTCTTCCGGATCCAGCTTCGCAAAGTAATCCGCGCGCCATTCCTCCGTACATCCGAGATGCGTCAGCATCGCCTGCACAAAAGCCTCAGGTAAACTGGCTGAAACAAACCCTGACGGGAAACGAATCTCCGTGATAAACACCCGATGCCATTTTTCCGGCGCATTGCATTCCTCGATATGCGTCACCGCAGTTTCTGCCCATTGCAGATTCACTGCAATATCCGTAAACCTTTCATACTGCACCAGCATTTGCAGTAAATCTGCTGTTTGCATACGCCGTTTCTCCTCCGTTCTGCGCGTTCACTGCATCCGTCACATTCCATCCGCATAGCCCAGCACGGTGTCGAGCAGCACATAGCCGTCCACTTTTGTCTTGATGACCGGCACACCGAGCGCCGCTTCCAGTTCTTCGCGGGACATATCGTCGAGGAACACATCATCATGCCGCAGACAGGTCTCCGTGAGCAGCACCTTGCAGCCAAGATCGCGCCCTTTGAGCTGTGCAAGGAGATCCTGCCCCGTCAGCAGCCCCGCAACCGTGACCGTGTGACCGTAAAAATCGTTCAGCACTGTGATGACCTGACAGTGAACTGCGGGAAATTTCGCTTCGAGATCACGCATCATCTTGTCGAGGAACGGTGCAGCGGCGCTGCCCGTCGCGATTGTCAGAAACCGCGCATCACCGTCATATTCGGCATCTTCGAGCGCATCGTAAAACTCGTTCATGAGGTAGCGCAGCATCCCGACGCCGTTCTCATACTGCGGATAGCCTTCGTATGCCTCATCCTCCGGCAGCGGCAGATTCGCCAGCAGATACAGCTCATCCGACGCATACACGATGCGCCGCCCGTTTGCCTGCAAGCTCCAGCGCTGCACCGCCTCGATCTGCTCAACCGCAGCACGCGCCGTCTCCTCCGTAAACAGCGGAATGCGGCAGAGATGCTGCCGGTGCTTCGTCGCGCCGAACGGCACAACCGCAATGCTCTCGACCGCCGGAACCATCGAAAAGAGGTCCGCGAGGGTCTTGTGGAGATTGTCGCCGTCGTTCCATGTCGGGCATAGCACGATCTGGCAGTTCATGGAAACGCCCGCCTCCGCCATTCGCCAGAGATGCCGCAGCGATTCGCCCGCCTTCTTGTTGCCGAGCATTTTTTTGCGCAGATCGGGATCGGTTGTCTGCACGGAAACATTGACCGTCATGTGCATCCTGATGATGCGGTCAACATCCTCATCGGTGAGGTTGGTCAGCGTAATGTAACTGCCCTGCAAAAAGGAAAGCCGCGCATCGTCATCCTTAAAATAGATGGTATCGCGCATCCCCTTAGGGTTCTGGTCGATGAAGCAAAAGATGCAGTGATTACCGCAGGTGCGCTTCTCGTCCATGAGAGCGGTTGCGAAGCCCAGCCCCAGATCCTCGTATTCAGATTTCCGGATGTGAACACTCTGCTCCTCGCCGCCGCGGGAAAACCGCACATCAAGTGACTTTTCAGCAGTTGCAAAGCGGTAGTCAATCACGTCATGGATGACGGTCTCATTGACCGCAATGAGCGAATCGCCCGCAAGGATGCCAGCACGTTCCGCCGGAGAGCCGGCAGTGATTTCCGTTATTTCGATCAAAACCGTTCCCCGTCCTTTCTGTCCGAACCGGATGCAATACAAAAGGGGAGAAGCACGAATGTCCCTCTCCCCTTACGCAACACGCTTGATGCTTTGGGCTTAGTCCTCTTCGATCTTGAGGACAGCAACGCCCTTGTAGTAGCCACACTGCTTGCAAACCCGATGGGGCGCTTTGAACGCACCGCAGTTGGAGCATTTGCTCATTGCGGGCATCTCCAGCTTGCTGACAGCGGAGCGGCGAGTGTCACGTCTTGCCTTGGATGTTTTTCTCTTCGGTACAGCCATTGTTGGCACCTCCTTGCTATAATATCCGTGAAATTGTGTTACGACTGCTGAAGATCCAACGTAAGATCGGCAGATTCACACGTACAAGGCTGTTCATTCCGGTTCTGACCGCAAACAGGGCAGATACCGAGACAATCGGGCTTGCAAAGTGTTTTTGTCGGCAGCGACAAACGCAGGTCTGTCATTGCGACCTCTGCGAGATCAAGCATCGCATCGGGTGCCAACAGATATTCGGCGTCGTTTTGCTCTGACGCGGTTTCGGTGACGACAACGTGCGAAAATTCTTCGCGAACAGGCGTCTCCGCGGGAGCGAGGCAGCGGTCACAGATCAGTGCAGGGACACAACTGAGCGTATAGGTGAGCATCAGCACACCGGCTTTGTTTTCGAGCTTTCCCTCCAGCTTCGGCAATTCCCGGCAGGGAATGCCGTAGAGTGCGGCAGTTTCAGCGTCAACGGTCAGGTCAATCTCCTTGACCTCATCGGGGCGCATCAGCAGCGACCGGACCGAAATCCGGCAGGGATTTTGCTTGTCCTGCATCCAAACGACCAGCCTTTCTTATGCGCGGACTGCCGGATCAGAAAGTCTCCGGATCAGCGCAGAGCATTACAGAAAGATTATACCAAAAACCTGTCGTTTTGTCAATCTTCTGTCTGAATTTGCGGCAAAAGCGCTAAAAAATCAATCAATCAGCCTGCGGAATCAGGTATTTGAGTACAGATTCCGGCAGAAGCTCCTTGTCCTCAGAGACCGTGAAGATCATCTGGACATCATCGCCGGTGAGGATATCGAGCTTTTCGAGCAGAGCGCCCAGCTCGTCATAATTTCTGCCGCCGATCTTGAGAATGCCGTCCACGAAGACCTCCTTGATGTCGTAGTTGCCCGCGAGGACGCCTGCGACGAAGCCGTAGAACATATCGAAGCCGTTGATGTTGTAGCGCTCAGCATCGACAAGGCGAACCTTGTGGTTGACGCTGTAGGTCAGCTTCATGCACTTCTCAATGCAGATGATGTCGCCGTTGGATGCCTTGACTGCATCGTCGATCATACCCAGCAGAATCTTGGTCTTGCCGGAGCCTCTTTTACCGGTAATAATTTGGATCATAGTGAATTCTCCCTTCGTTATTTCAAATTCGTGTACCGCAGCGCGGCACATGGATTTTGGGAACGTAGAATAATTAGTTCAGCTTTGCTTCCAGAGCAGCCTTCATGTCCTCATAGCCGGGCTTGCCGAGCAGAGCAAACATATTCTTCTTATAGCTCTCGACGCCGGGCTGATTGAACGGATTGACACCGAGCATATAGCCGGAAACTGCACACGCCTTCTCGAAGAAGTAGATGAGCCAGCCGAGGGTTTCCTCCGTGGTGTCATCCAGCTCCAGCACGATGTTCGGAACGCCGCCCTCGGTGTGTGCGAGAATCGTGCCTTCCAGTGCGCGGCGGTTGACGATGCTCATATTCTGACCGGTGAGGAAGTTCAGACCGTCGGCATTTTCCGCATCCGGCTCCAGGAAGAGATCCTGCTTGGGCTGCTTGATGTCCACGACAGTCTCAAACAGGAGACGTGCGCCGTCCTGAATATACTGACCCATCGAGTGCAGATCGGTGGAGAAGATCGCAGAAGACGGGAACAGGCCCTTGTTGTCCTTGCCTTCCGACTCGCCGTAGAGCTGCTTGTACCACTCATTCATGAGTGCAAAGGAGGGATCGTAGCTGACGACCATCTCCACAGCCTTGCCCTTGCGGTAGAAGATATTGCGGAGTGCTGCGTACTTGTAGCAGTCATTCTCAGCAAACGGAGCGGTATATGCATCCTGTGCAGCCTTTGCGCCAGCCATCAGCTTTGCGATGTCGCAGCCGGCAGCAGCGATCGGCAGCAGACCGACGGCTGTCAGGACAGAAAAACGCCCGCCGACATCATCCGGAATCACAAAGCTCTCGTAGCCTTCGGCATCTGCGAGGTTCTTGAGCGTACCGCGTGCCTTATCGGTCGTGCAGTAAATGCGCTTCTTCGCCTCATCCTTGCCGTACTTATCCTCCAGCAGCTTCTTGAAGATGCGGAAAGCGAGCGCAGGCTCAGTGGTCGTGCCGGACTTCGAGATGACATTGACAGCCAGATCTCTGCCCTCGCAGATCGACAGAACCTCGTTCAGGTAGGTCGGAGAGATATTGTTGCCGACATAGTAAATGTCAGGGGTATCCTTCTTCATATTGTTGTAGAACGGCGACTTCAGGAATTCGATCGCTGCGCGTGCGCCGAGATAAGAGCCGCCGATGCCAATCACGATCAGCACGTCAGCCTGCTTCTTGATGCGCTCTGCCGCTGCCTGAATGCGGCCAAACTCCTCTTTGTCATAATCCGTCGGCAGGGTAAGCCAGCCGAGGAAGTCATTGCCGAGCCCTGTTTTATCGTGCAGCACTTTCGCAGCGGTTTCGGTCTGCGCCTGAATGCCGCGCAGCTCATCCTCACCGAGGAAAGCCGCAAGATAGCTCGTATTCAGCTTTAAAGCCATATTCTTACATCCTCCACACTTTCGTAATGTCGCCCGACCGCCCTGTGCGGCGGGGTAATCAGCAAGCTGCTGCTCCGAAAAAGCAACAGTATCACCTATACACCTTTATTTTACTATAGTTTCGCAAAGATTGCAAGTGCTTTCTCGCTTTTTGGTAATATCGCCAAATTTCACATCTTCATTTGAACATTTTGCCCAAAAGCATTCGCAGAGAATCCCGCAGCCTGCGGCGCGGAACATCAGCGTCTGCGGTCAGCGGAAACTCATAAAGCAGGCTGTCACCGCAATAAAACGCTGCCCAGCCGATCTGCTGACCGGCACGCACGGGTGCTTCGGCATATTCCGGCAAAATGACGGTACAGGTGATCTGCTCCCCGTTCGGAGCGGCAGCCGCAAGCAAATCCCCCGCTCGCAGCATGACAGCATCTTCCGTACCGCAGCGGACATGAACAGGGCGCAGATTTTCAGTTGAGAAATCGGGCGTGGTGACGTAATACGACGAAAACGCCTGTTTCAGCATCCGTTTCGCATCTGCAAAGCGCGCATCGGGGTCGCTGCCGCCCAGAATCACCGCTGCAAAGCAGAGACCGTCCTGTTCCGCTGTGACTGCAAGCGTGTATCCGCTGGCTTCGCCGTGCCCCGCCTTCATGCCGCAGATTCCAATTCCGTCACGCAGCAGCCGGTTCTCTGAGACCAGTTCTGTTTCGCCGCCGCGCAGAAAATCGCGCCATACCGCAAAAATCGGTCGCAGCCACGCAATCTGCATCAGGGCTGCACTCAGCCGCGCGAGGTCGTGTGCGGTCGTGATATTCTCCGCGGATGCACCGGTGCAGTCTGTAAAGCGGGAACTGCGCATTCCCAGCGAAAACGCCGCCGCATTCATATCGCGGACAAACGCCTCCTCCGATCCCGACACCGCACAGGCAGCCGCAATGCAGGCGTCACTGGCATTGCCGATAATGATAGCTTTCATCAGGTCAGTCAGGGTGATTTTCTCTCCGCCGCGCAGCCAGACCGTCGCGCCCGGTGCGCCCTCCGCGCACGGCGAAACAGTCACTGTCGTTTCCGGTGCAAAACGCCCCGCTGCAACCGCTTCCGCCGCCGTATAAACGGTCAGAAGTTTGGTCTGGCTGCCTGCGCAGACCTGCTTCTCCGGTTCATCGCCCGCAAGCAGCATTCCCGTGCGGACTTCCAGCAGTGCCGTACAGGGAGAGACGGAATCTGCATCGGCAAAAGCACGCAGATACGGAGAAATCATAACAGCAATCAGAAACGCGAGCAGACAGGCATACAATCTGGAACGCATCACAGCACCTCCGGCATATACTTTTATAGTATCCCGTTCATGTGTATGCGGCGCAATCCCCTGCTATGCGCGGCAGAAACCGACACGGAATCCGGTATCTGCGCGATTAATCCGCCGCTGCCGGGACATACTATCTTCAGCATTCCAATGCAGATGTACATCCGGAATGCACAAAAACGAAAGGACGCGATCACCATGATCACTGTTAAACGCGGAGAAATTTACTATGCCGATCTCAGTCCGGTTGTCGGCTCTGAACAGGGCGGCATCCGTCCTGTACTCATCATCCAGAATGACGTGGGCAACCGCTACAGCCCGACGGTCATTGCCGCCGCCATTACCAGCCGGTGCGGCAAAGCGCAGCTCCCGACCCATATCCCGCTCTGCGCAGAGGACTGCGGTCTGACCAAAGACAGCGTGATTCTGCTGGAACAGATCCGCACAATCGACAAGCAGCGCCTCAAGGAGTGCATGGGCGAAATCCCGCATATTGTCATGAAGCAGGTGGATTATGCGCTGAAAATCAGCTTCGGACTGATTCCGCGCCCTGCCCGCCGGACAGCATCCGCGGCAGGCATCGGCAAAACGGCGCAGACGCATCGGGAACTTGCAAGCTAAGCTGCCCGGCTTCTGCCCTTCTGCCGCTTGACAATGCAATGCGAAATGAGTATAATGGTATTTGACTCACCATAACAAAAGGGAGGATACCATGCAAAAATCTGCTCTCAAACCGCGAAATGCAAAGCTTGTCAAGGGACTCTCCCTCGCCTGCGTCTGCACGCTGCTGCTTTCATTCGGTTTTTCCATCTGGCAGGGGCTGACAAACGATTACTCTGCGGTTCTGGATACCAGCGAAATCGCGCTGATTCAGCTTGATCCGCCCGCTGAAGGTTCGCCCGTCGCACAGATGCATACAACCGCCGGCGATATGACCTTCACCCTCTTTCCGGAGGAATGCCCGCAGACTGTGGCGAATTTCATCAGCCTTGCGCAAAGCGGCGCCTACGACGGCACATACGTCTTCCGCATTGAACCGGATGTGTTCTTCTCTGCCGGTTCTTCCTCGCCGGAAGGTGCGCCTGTCAATGAAAATGACGCCGCTGAACATATCCCGCAGGAGCTCTCCCCGAAACTCTGGCCGCTGCGCGGCGCACTCTGCGCCCTCACCACCAAAACTGAAGGCGGCTTCTGGAAAACCCTCACCAAAACCCGCGAATCCTTCACCGGCAGCAGATTTCTTGTCGCAGACAGCATTTCCTTCTCCGAGGAGATGAAAAATGAGCTGCTGACTTCCGCAAGCGAAGGCATGAAACCCGTTGCGGAAGCCTTCGCGGAACACGGCGGCATTCCGAATTATTCGCAGCAGATTACCGTTTTCGGGCAGATGACCGATGGCTTTGAAATCCTCGATGCCATCACCGGCGCAGCGGTCACAGGCGAACAGAATGCGCAGCGTCCCAAAGACGAAATCCGCATCACGGGCATTGAGATCCAAACGGCAAAATAAGTGTCGGCAGCCGTTTCCCGTATATTTTTTTGGGAAAAGCTGACAGAATCCGCGAAAACAGCTTTACAAACGGCGCGAAACGTGATATAATAAGGATAACCATACGTGAAGTTTACTATTCGTATATCTATCCGCAGGCAAAAGGAGTATATTGCTCATGCCAAAGCATTGGTACATAAAAGCGGCGGCTCTGCTGATCAGCGGAGCTGCGGCACTCTGTGCGCTGACTGCGTGTGAACGCAATCAGATTGAGCTGGATAATGAAACCATCCGCAATTTCACCCCGCCCCAGCAAGGCGAGGATATTGTTGTGCTTACCATTCGGGATTACGGCGATGTCAAAATCAAATTGTTCCCCGATGCTACGCCGAAGGGCGTCGAGAATTTCACAACACTTGTCAAAAACGGCTTCTACGATGAGCTGATCTTCCACCGCATCATCAAGAATTTCATGGTGCAGGGCGGTGACCCGAAAGGCAACGGCACAGGAGGTGTCGATGCGTGGGGCAGCGAAAACGGATTTGAACAGACCATTTCGCCGGATCTCCACCACTTCACCGGTGCAGTCGCTTACGCCATCGGCAGCGACAAGCTCAATAAGAGCCAGTTTTATATCGTCACGGGCAATCTGTGCGATGACAATTATTTTGAGATGCTCAGTTCGCAGGCGGGTCTGACATATTCCGGTGCTGTCAAGGCGCTGTACGGTCAGGTCGGCGGCTATCCGTCCCTCGACGGCGGTTACGAGATCTTCGGTCAGGTCTTTGACGGCATGGATCATATTCTCGAAATGCAGAAGGTCGCAACAGACGGCAATGACAAGCCGAAATCACAGATCCAGATCGAAAAGGCAGAGGTCATCCCTTATGACGGTACTGCCCCGAACTGGCTCTCCTTTGACGGGCAGCCCGTAAGCCCGCAGACAAATATTACAACTTAACAAAAGGAAGATGGAAACGCTTTGAATATGTGCAGGGATAACGCACCCGCATCCGATCTTGCGGGGCAGGAGGATACGACCAAAAATATAGATACAAAATGTGAGGAACAAGGAGATAACACAGTGAACACACCGATGAAGCTCGAAATCAAGGGCGGAAAACCGCTCATGGGCGAGGTCGAAATCAGCGGCGCGAAAAATGCCGTTGTCGCAATTCTGCCCGCCACTTTGCTTTCTGACGGTCCGTGCATCATTGAAAATGTGCCGGACATCAGCGACGTCACGATCAGCCTCAAAATCCTCAGACACCTCGGCGCAACGGTTGAAAAGCTCGCGCCGCATACCTACCGCATCGACACTTCTGCGGTCACGGAATGCTGCGTGCCGAATGACATCGCACGAAAAATGCGTGCCTCCTATTATTTCATGGGTGCGCTCGCCGGCAGATTCGGCCATGCGCGTGTCTCTATGCCCGGCGGATGCCCCCTCGGTGACCGCCCTATCGACCAGCACGAAAAGGCGTTCAAACGCCTCGGCGCAACCTGCAAGGTTGACCGCGGGATGGTCGATATTACCACAAACGGCGGCCTCAAGGGAAACCAGATCTTCTTTGATGTCGTCACCGTCGGCGCAACAATGAATGCAATCCTCGCCGCTGTCAAGGCGGAGGGTCTCACCGTCATCGAAAATGCAGCCAGAGAGCCGCATATCGTTGACCTCGCCAGCTTCCTCAATTCGATGGGCGCTGAGATCATGGGTGCCGGCACGGATACCATCAAGATCCGCGGCGTCAAGCATCTCCGCGGCACGGAATATGCGATCATCCCTGACCAGATTGAGGCTGGCACATATATGGTCGCTGCGGCGGCAACCCGCGGTCATGTTACCATCAAGAATGTCATCCCCAAGCATCTCGAATCCATCATCAGCGTACTGGAAAAAATCGGCGTCGATGTCGTCCAGAGTGATGATTCCGTCACGATTTCCGTCTCCGGCCCGCTCGTCAAGACCAGCATCAAGACCCGCCCGCATCCCGGTTTTCCGACCGATATGCAGCCGCAGGTCTCGACCCTGCTTTGCCTCGCTGAAGGTACAAGCATGATCAAAGAAGGCGTCTCCGATGCGCGCTTCCAGTATGTGGAAGAACTTCGCCGCATGGGCGCCGATATTCAGGTGGACGGCAAGGTTGCTGTCGTCGAAGGAACGGGGCATCTGACCGGTGCGCCGGTCAAATGCTGTGATCTGCGCGCAGGTGCGGCACTCCTCATCGCGGCACTCGCTGCAACCGGCGTGACAACAATTGAGGACATCTTCCACATTGAGCGCGGCTATGCCGACATCGTGGAAAAACTTGCGGCACTTGGAGCGGACATCCGCAAAGTGCCGGTTGATCCGGACGGCCCTGCTGTCACAAAAGTGATTCCCCCTGCTATTGCGCAGGCTGCACTTGACAAGGTGCAGGCATAATTCCCATCCAGACATTCAGGCAGGGCGAAATCTCTTTCGCCCTGTTTTCCATAGAGGTGAGATCATGGCGCGGATTTATCCGCTTTTCAGTTCCAGCAAGGGCAATGCTGCATACATCGGTTCACCGGATGCCGGCATTCTGATTGATGCAGGCGTCTCCGAGCGTCGTCTCTCCGGCGCTATGCAGCGCTGCGGACTCCATCCGCAGGCTGTACAGGCAGTCTTTATCACGCACGACCACTCCGACCACATCAGCGGTTTGCGCGTATTTACGAAAAAATTCGGTGTTCCGGTCTATGCGCAGGCGATCACAGGTGAACATCTCCAAAACGGCGGTCACATCTCAGAAGGCAGCAGCCTGCACATTCTCACAGGGGATGTCAGCATCGCGGGAATGACCGTTTCCGCCTTCGCAACTTCGCACGATACCGCACAAAGCTGCGGCTACCGCATCACAATGCCGAACGGCGTGTGCTGCGCTGTCTGTACAGACCTCGGTATTGTCACGGAGACTGTCCGCAATGCCGTAAGCGGCTGCAAACTTGTTTTGCTGGAAGCCAATTACGATCCCGGTATGCTGCGCAGCGGATGCTATCCCCCGCCCCTGAAGGCACGCATCGCATCTGATCACGGACATCTCTCAAATGACGATTCTGCTGCATTTGCAAGGTGGCTGCTGCAAACTGGAACAACCCATTTTGTGCTGGGACATCTCAGTCAGGAAAACAATACCCCGCAGCTTGCGGAAAACACGGTCGTCAGCGGGCTTGCGGGATTTATCCGCGGACAGGATTACCTGCTGCACGTTGCCGCCCCCGAAACTGACGGAAGGATGATCGTATTTTGATGCAGATTCAGCTCACGGCCGTCGGAAAGCTCAAGGAAAAATGGCTTCGCGACGCCTTTTCCGAGTATGAGAAACGACTCAGCCGATACTGTAAGCTCACCCTCACCGAATTGCCTGAAGCAAGACTGCCCGAATCCCCTTCTGCGGCGGAGATTGCTGCGGCACTTGAAAGCGAGGGCAAAGCCATCCTGCAAACAGTGCGCGGCAGGCTCATCGCACTGTGCATTGAGGGAAAAATGCGCAGCAGCGAGGAATTTGCTGCGATGCTGGAGCAGACCGCCCTCAACGGTGACAGCACGGTCTCCTTTGTGATCGGTTCAAGCTTCGGCTTGAGCGATGAAGTCAAAAAGCGCGCAGATATGCGCTTTTCCATGTCTCCTATGACATTCACGCACCAGATCGCCCGTGTATTGCTCATGGAACAGCTCTACCGTGCATTCCAGATCAGTTCCGGCGGAAAATACCACAAATAAAGAGTGATCATATGGAATTTCATTGCTTCGGTGATCCGCAAAAACCCGCGATGCTCCTTATTCACGGTCTTCTGAACCCGTGGCAGATCTGGGAGCCGCATACCCACTTTTTCACAGATGACTACTATGTCATTGTGCCTGCGCTGGATGCCCATGTCGCGGAACATCCCAGCGAATTTGTCTCGCTTGATGACGAAGCCGTACAGATTGAACAGTATCTTGCAGACCATTGTGGCAGGAAAGCTGCTGTTGTCTGCGGGCTGTCTATGGGCGGCGTCATTGCGAACCGCCTCTTTGAACGCGGCAAAATTACCATGCGATGTCTCGTCCTCGACGGCGCACCGCTTGTGCGCATCCCCCGCTTTGCAGAATGGATGATGACACAAAGCTACTGCACCATCATCCACAAAATGAAACAGCGCGATCCCAAAACGATTGCATCCTTTCAGCGCGATTTTCTGCCGGAACGCTTTCTGCCGCTCTTTTACCCGTTTGCAGATACCATGACCGACGAGTCGATCCGGAATATTCTTTCTGCAATCGGGCGCTCGGAAATCGTGCCGCGCAGCGATCACGCAGGCATCCGCATCCTCTTTCTTCACGGCGATGCCAAAAATGAAATGCTCTCTGCAAAAGCTGCAAAGCTGATGTGCCGGCATTATCCGCAAACCGTCGTCAAATCCTGTCCGAATATGAAGCACGCCGAATTTGCTTCGCTGCATCCGGAAGAGTGGTGTCACGATGTCGGCGCGTTTCTCCGTCAATCTGCCCTGTGAAAGGAGTGTTTTCCCATGATTTTCCCTGCTATTTTGCAAACCGCAAAAGAGATTGCCAATCTCGGTAAACCGCTGCAAATCTACCTCATCAGCCACAAAACGCATCCCACGACCGGTCAGCTCATCAGCTTCAAGCTCGCGCTCATCGTCCGCGATGAGACCCCGAACATCTCTGAACTCGAATGCTTCCTCTATACCGCCGTGGACAGCGCGTACCCCTATGACCTTGTGCTGTACCGCAAAAGCGAATGGGAAACTCTGTCGCAGGATCCCCGCACCTTTGCGTGGTCCATCCGCGAGAACGGGAGTGTGCTGGCATGAGCAGAGGATACCGTGAGGGAGACAGCAAACGTTATTTCGACTGGCTGTATTACGCCGCCATTGACCTGCGCGCTGCCAAGCTTTTGCTGGATGACAGCCGCTGCTATAATCTCGTTGCATTTCACTGCCAGCAGTGTGTGGAAAAGGCGCTGAAAGGCTATCTGCTGTGGCGCAAGCATCATCTCTATGATGGCCATAACCTGCCCTGGCTCTGCAAGCAGGCTGCCGAGGAAGATCCCCATTTCCGTGACCGCGTACCCTTTACGAGTATGCTGAACCACTACTACATTGAAGCGCGTTATCCCGCTGACTTTCTCCTTCAGCTTGATGATGATTCCGCTTCTGACCTGATCATCAGCACAAGCGATATGCTGACATTCGTCAACAGCCTTGTGAAATTCGATTTCCAGAGCTATCACCAGAAAAAGCCGCGCAACTAACATGAACGGAGAACCGCATGAACCAGAACCAAATGGAACAGGAATACAAGTGGCACGTTCCGATTGAGACGCTTGCCGCTCTCGCGCAGGAGCTGCATATCGCTCCGCAGCGCACTGCACACGATACCATTCAGATGGAAGCAATCTATTATGATACAGCCGATGATCTCGTTTACAAAAACGGCGCTGCTGTCCGCATCCGCCGCGAAAACAGACGAACGATCTGCTGCATGAAACGTACTATCAAAAAGGAAGGCGCATCTGCACTCCGCGAGGAATACGAGGTGGAAGCTGCCGACCTCGCTGACGGTCTGCGCAAACTTCCGGATGTCGGTGCGCCGCGCGATTTCTGCGAAATGCTCAGCCGGCAGACCTTCCGTGAAATTGGCCGCACACGCTTCATCCGAAGCTGCTATACGCTGCATTTCACAGGAGATACGCCGTTTACAGCAGAGTTTGCGGTGGATGTCGGAGAACTCGGCGGAAACGGACGCTGGTCATCCTTTGAGGAACTGGAACTGGAACTGAAATCCGGCAGCAGCGATGCCTTTTCTGCCTATGCCGCAGACCTCGAACGCCGCTTCGCACTGATTCCGCAGAAGAAATCCAAGCTTGCCCGCGCAATTGCGTGTGCAAAACTCTCGCCGGAGAAATGAACCTGAATCTCCGCGCAAAACCGGACAAATACATAAAAAGTGTCTCCGACGGATTATAAATGGCGACTCCGTCCCCAAGCCTCTGCTCAAGGGTCACTGAACCTGAAGCATCCCTTATTTTGCAGGATAAGATTTTGAACGCATTTACATTACTTTTCCATAATGAGATTCCAAAGGGATCGCATCCCTTTGGCGGGGTTTGGGTG
>DGVV01000098.1:39706-52604 GCA_002395085.1 Ruminococcus sp. UBA4275
TTATAATCATCGCGCAGCGATACCGTTTTCGACAGACTGAGAGCCTCCCTGTTCAGGGAGGCTCTTGTTTTTAGGGTTTACAATGAAATCAGCCGTGCGAGGGCGCGCAGCAGCGTGGTCAGATCCATCGGCCCGATGCCCGCTTTTCCGTCGAGTTCAGCGTTGCGCAGTCCCCTTTCATTCACAGAAGCCTGTGTGTCGCCGCCCACGTAACGCGCCAGCAGCACCGCATCTTTGACATCCACAGCGCCGTCGTCGTTCACATCGCCGCGCAAAGATGCGTTATCCGGCAGTGTCGTTTCCGTTTCGGCGGATGTGGTTTCCGTATCAGAAATCTGCGATGTGGATTCAGATGTCGAAATTGTCGTCTCCGAGACAGATGTGGTGGCTGAGGTCGTGGTGACGGTTGTGGTCGTGGTCGTGGTCGTCGTGGTCACAACCGGCGCACCGGTCAGCATCACAGCATAATTGACGCAGTTGCCATTCATATTGTTGTTGCCGAGGGTAACCGCATCTCCCGCACGCAGCGCCTTCTTGTACAGTGCAAAGGTCACATCGAACGAATTTGAGGCAGTCTCAGAAAGCCGCGTGAAATCGCCCAGCCAATCCGGTGTCTTGCCGGCATCCTCAATGCGCGTATCAAACAGAATATACAAATCGCAGTCTGCGGCGGCATAGAAATGTGCCAGATCACCGCTGCTGTTTTTGGCATCGCAGGCGGTCAGCAGGCGCTCTGCGCCGGTCAGTTCCTCCGGCAGCGTGACAAAAGTAACATCGCGGTCACCGAACATCGTTGAACCGACGGCTGCATCCTGCTGGATCGACCACGCATCGGGATAGGCGGTATCCTCAACGGTCAGATCATAGATATACCTGCCGCTGACCGGAATCCGCTCCTTGCTGAAAACGAAGCTGTTGAGATTCAGCAGATAGCCCTCGCCGCCGGTGAATTTCAGGTAGACATTGTGCTGACCGGTAATCGGCTTGGTTCTGCCGAGGACGGTCTGATAATCCGAATAACCGGTTGTGCCTTCAAACGGCACCGAAGCAACCGGCTTGCTGTTCAGGCTGTCGAGATACACCTCAACGGTGCAGGGATTGCCGGATGCGCGCAGCGAAATGCTGTTTGCGCCGTCCTCAAAATCGACCTTGCGGAACATGATGTAATCACCGTTTTCCACATAGCCGATGTTCTCCGTGCCGTCAGGGCAATCTTCCGTCTGAATGCCCTCCTGTGCATCATAATTCTCCGCTTCAATCGTCTCGAACGCCGGTGTTGCTGCAATGCTGCCGGTCGGAGAAAGCTGCACGACACCCGCCGGGAACGAATCCACCGTCAGGTCATTGATGTAATACTCAATGTTCATGTAGCCCTGCCCGCAGTAATCGCCCTTGTAATCAGCCGGATCATTCGGGTTCAGACCGCGCGCGAGTTCCCATGCATCGTCCATGCCGTCGTTATCGGCATCGGTGATCTCCTTTTTCGTGACCGCACCCGGATACTGATAAGTCACACCGCACTTGATGTTGTACTTGGTCAGACCTTCCTGCGAACCGTCAAAGGCGGATGTGCCGCTGCACTGACCCGTGCCGTTTTTGGTCTCATTTGCACACTGCTGGTCGATTGCAGTACGCTTATCCGGCGCAATGCCGTTGCCCGCAAAACTGATGACATGATCGTAGGCGGCGGCAGCACTTTCACAGGTCGATGCAGTCGAGACATTCTCCCCGCCGACAGTCGTTGCAAACGGCGACGCGCTGTAGAGATCATTTTTGGTGATGCCGATGCTTTCCTTGACCGTAACGCCTGCCCAGTTGTCGCCGGTAATCGCGTGGAATGAGCCGTCCTTGTTGATGAGGCGGTTGCCTGCACAGAACACCTTGAAATTCTGGGGGCTGGTGGAACTGTCCACGTACATCCAGTGATAACCGCCCGTCGTGGAATTGCCCGCCTTGAGCGTATTATTCACATAATTGAGATGTCCGATTGTGCCGTATGCGGTCTGGTAGCCCCAGTCGTAGATGATATTGTTCGTAAAATCGGCTGTTTCCGTACCGGAAGTCTTGCCGCGGAAATTGCGCGAAACATTGTGGATGATGAGGTTGTGGTCAAAGGTGAGGTAGCCCTTGCCCATCATGATACCGAATCCGTGGACGCCCTTGACGTGTCCGCCCCAGGAGTTTGCAGGTCCAAGCACGGAATACTGCACGGTGTAATACTCATTGTTGGAATACAGACCCCATTGTTCATCTGTAGTCCAGCCCATCGAACAGTGGTCGATGATGGAGTTTGAACCTTTTGCGCCGCCCCATGCGTCATTGCCGGAACTGGTGCATTTATCCGGTCCGGGGCGGGAGCTGAGGTATCGCACGATGATGTTATCGCCGCTCATACCGAATTTGTAATTCTTCAGCGTAACGCCCGATCCGCCCGGCGCAGTCTGACCGGCAACCGTGACATTACTCTGGCAGAGAATATTGCCCTGCAATTCAATCGTGCCGCTGACATCGAACACGACAATTCTGCCGGATTTACTGACGGCATCGCGCAGTGAACCCGCACCGCTGTCATTGAGGTTCGTGACATGATAGACCTCGCCGCCTCTGCCGCCGGTCGCGTATTTTCCCGCGCCGACTGCGCCCGGAAACGCGACAAGCTGTCCTGCTGCGGCAGCCTTCTGCTGCTGTACGGGCAGCGCACCGGTTCCCGCCGGCAGCAAAACGGTTAATGCCGCCATTGCGGAGAGCCATTTCTGATATTTTTTTCTCATAGTTTCCTCCAGTCCCCGAAAAAACAAATCATTCTGCGGAAATCCCGCAACTATTATTATGATAACACAGAACCGCCGCAGCGTCAAGTGCGAATCTGACATGATTTATGTCAAATTGTCTCCGATTGATATGCAGACTATCAGCATTCCTGAAGAATTGCTGAAGAATTGATGAAATCACCTGATTTTCATACAGATTTCAAATTTGAGTGCTATAATAGCATCAACACCAGCAGAGACAGTGCATACGAGATTCGTAAGCGAGAAGGGTCTCTGCTCCGGTGTTGTCAAATCCACCTCACACACCCTTCCGGAGTCAGCAATGGCTTCGGTTTTTTTTGCCTGCTGCATCCCGAAAAATGACGCATCCCCCTGTTCCGGCAGAGAGATGCGTTTTGCTGCTATGGTCAATCCGCTGCACGCAGACGTTCCGCCAGCGCGGCATCCGGCGTGACAAAAGCCGTCTGATAGTTCGTGTAAATCACCATGCCGGGGCGCGCCCCTGCCGGTTTCTTCACATATTTAGCGGGACAGTAATCCACCTTCACCTGCGCAGAATCGCGGCCCTTGCTGTAATATGCCGCCAGCAATGCCGCCTCCTCAATGCTGCGGTCAGGCGGGGTCTGCCCCTCCGTCATCAGGATGACGTGCGCACCGTGTACGAGCTGTGTATGCAGCCAGATGTCCGATTTCTCCGCAAATTTCAGCGTGAGCTGATCATTCTGCTTGTTATTCCGCCCAACGAAAATATGCAGCCCGTCCGATGAAATAAAATGCAGCGGCTGCATCGGTTTCGGCGGCTTGCCCGCCTTGCGGTTCTCCCGCAGATAGCCCTGTTCGGTCAGTTCCAGCCGAAGCTGTGCCACATCCGATTCGCACTCCGCACGGGTCAGCGCATCAAACACACTGTCAATATACTGCTGTTCCTGCTCACCTGCTGCAATCAGTTCGGTGAGCTTTTTCTTCGCCGTACACGCCTTGCGGTACTTTTTATAATACTGCTGTGCGTTCTGTGCGGGGGTCAGGCGGACATCCAGCGGAATCTCCACAAAGGGTGCAGCTTCATCGTAGAAATCCTGCACCCGTGCAATGCGGTCTCCGCGGCTGATCTGATACAGATTCGCTGAGATGAGATCTCCGCGGCGGCGGTCCTCCTCCATCGAATCGCAGGCGAGAAGCTCCTGCTTCTGATTTGCCACACGCTTTGCGATGCGCTCTGAGGTATTGACCAGAAACCGGAAAAGATCATTCGCACGCTGATGCAGCCGCGTGTACTGGTCACGCTGCGCAAAGAAGGCATCCAGTGCCTCACCGGCAGAAGTGTACTCCGCTGTGACCATCAGCGCGCCGTACTGCGAAATGGGCATATACGAAAAATCCCTGAGCTGTCCTTCCTTCGTGCGCACAGTCGTAAAATGGCGTTTCTGCTCAGAATTCAGCATTTCCTGCGTGCGATGCACCGCAAACAGAAACCGCGAAAGCTGCTCCTCGTCCATCGGCAGCGTAACCGGTGTGCCGCGTCCGGTGTAGAATTCCCACTCGCGTGCCACAATCGGTGATACACCCTCAAACAGGCGGATGACCGCCTTCGCAAGTGCAGCCGCAGGTGCGGTCTGTGCGAGTGCGCTGCGAATCGCACTGTCATTGGTATCCGTCAGCACAATGCGTTCGTCCCGCGGGGGCGCAGTATATTCCATACCCGGCAGAACCAGCCGCACACGCGAAATTTCCTCATCCACACGCCGCAGGCTGTCGATGATTCTTCCGTGTTCACTCACAAGGATCACATTCGAGAATTTGCCCATGATCTCGCAAACCAGCGTCAGCACAACCGAATCGCCCATTTCGTTGTTCGCACGGATGCGCAGGCGCAGGATGCGTTCCAGACCGTCCTGTTCGATGTCTTCCAGCTTTCCGCCGCTGATGTGCTTGCGCAGCAGCATACAGAACATCGGCGGTTTTGCGGGATTTTCCGGAACAGTCTGCGTGATGTGAATGCGGGCAGCATCCGCTGAAACGGAGAACAGCACACGCTGTGCGCCGCCTTTTCCGCGGAAAGACAGTACCAGTTCATCGCGGGCGGGCTGATAAATCTTGTCGATGCGCGTACCGATCAGCGGCAGAAGCTCCTGCCGGATACAGTGCAGAAATGCGCCGTCCAGTGCCATAATGCAGTTCCTTTCTGTAAAACAATACCTGCCGCCGGTCGGGATGCGACGGCGGCAGGCTTGTGTATCAACTCATGAAAAATCAGGTAAACGGCTTGAGCTTCGCGAGATGCTGAAGCAGAGCAGTCAGATCCAGCGGTGTGACACCCGCCTTGCCGTCGCAGTCAGCATTCTTCTCACCCTGAGCGGTCAGAGCAGCATTCATATCGCCGCCGACAAAACGTGCCAGACGCACAGCATCCTTGACATCAACAATGCCGTCCTCATTGACATCTCCGCGCAGCGTGCTGGTTTTCTCATTAGAATCGGTAATCTTCGTAGTGGTTGTCGTAGTGGTTGTCGTAGTGGTTGTCGTGGTCGTCTTGACGTCTTGTGCCTCTTCGAGTTCCGGCATCGTGCCGTCCGGTTCGATACCGCCGATCAGCTTATCGCCGTCATAAACGCAGATGTAGTTGTTGCGCACCTCCGGCGGATCAAGTGCAAAGAATGCCGTATTGCTCTCAAAGACCTTCAGTTCCTTGTAGCTCGGATCGTTCGTGGGATCCCACTTGTCGCCGTAGTAGAAGCCCAGCTCAAACTGCACCTTCTTGCCGCAGTTGATGAAGTTATAGCCGTCGTAGGTCAGTTCCACATAGGCGATCTTCGGATCTTTGTCCCACTTCTTCGGCGCACTCAGCGTACCTTCATGCTCGCCGGAAGTCTCCATCAGAACCTGATCGTACAGGATCTTAGCCGTAACATTCGCGAGATTGGAAATCTCGGAAATATCGAAATAGTAGCGGATCTTCATATCCTGCGGGGGCTTCGGTGCGCTGCTCTTGGCACGCAGGGAAACCTGCGTCACGCCCGAACCGTCATCCTTCATAATATCAACGCCGCAAGCCTCCACATAGGTATCCTTGCCGCCGCCTGCGCCGCCTTCACCGTCGCCTGAACCTCTGCCGCCGTCATCCTCAGGCGGGAAGTTCGGGGTGATCTTCTGCTGATCTGCCAGTTCATCCTTATAGTGCAGGTACAGACCCGCAGCAGCACCGGGGCAGGCAGCATTATAGTCGATCGTGACTTCGTTGTAGATCCAGTCTTTCGTGATGTCGTTGTGGCCGTCATTTGCATCAGGGCCGCCGCAGAGTGCGCCGAACAGCACATAAAGCTGCTGATCCGGATCTTCACACTTGGTCAGGCCGGATGCCGCACGGTGATGCGGATATGCTGCGGAATTCTCATCAAAGCCGGTCAGGAAGCAGCGCGGGCCGTGGTTCGTGCCTTCCGTTGCAACCGGATTGCCGTCCTTATCCTTCTTCTGCGAGGTTTCAAGATAGGTGATGTCATTCTTGCCGAGGATGTACTCCATCTGACCCTTTGCCCATTCCGTGAAGGAATAATCCGGCAGTGCGACGTGTGCGTCCTCCGTGTACTTGTCCTTGCCCTGATTGTACTTGTCGTAAACCAGCATGGTGAACTGTGCCGCGGTGTTATAACGGCAGGAACCCCATGTATCCAGCCAGAAGTAACCCTGCGGGGTGATCTTGCCAAGCTTGCCGCTCATATAGCCGCAGTAGCCCTTTGCGCATTCTCCCCAGAAGTCAATCTTCTCATACGGGCTCTTCTGATTGACAGTGATGTACTCCATCGCCAGATCAGAGAGACCATTCGGATTGCTTTCATAGGTTTTGCCGGATTTGTAGGTTTCCGAGATGATGCCGAGCAGCAGGTTGACACCGTTCCACATATCGTTCCAACAGTAGACATAGCTGGGAGATGCGTAGTAATCCACCAGCGGAAGTGCAAGATCAATGTACTTCGTATCGCCGGTAATCAGATACAGCCAGCAGGCTGCGAAGCAGTAGTCATCTTCCCACTTCGTCGAACCGTAGTAGGCATCCGGACCCTGCGTGGCATCCGCCTTAGCCTTCGGATTCTCCGTTGCAAACTCAAACAGCGCCTTGCCGTAATCCAGACACTTCTCTGCATATTCCGGATCGGTGTCCTTGAAATTGAAGTAGTTGATCAGCAGGCAGGCTGCGGTTTCCGCCACATTACAGGTTGTCGGGTTCTCCGGTGTCGCAAACCATGCCGGACGGTTCATCGTGTCATTCTGCGGGAGCTGCCAGTAAGCGTGGTCAATATCGCCGTCGCCCACCTGATAGCAGAAGCACTTGACCTTGCCGTCCTTGTCGCGGAAGGTGCAGCGCATGAAGTAATCACAGAAATGGCGGATGATGGTTTCAACGTGTTCCTGCTCTCCGCATTCGATGTAGGCATCGCGGAATTCGCGGTAGCCCCAAGAGACCGTTGTACCGGCATACGCCTCCGGCAGACCGAACTTGACGTGGTCACCGGCATCGTGATAACCGCCGGACACGTCAACTGTGCCGTCCTTCTTGCCGGTATTGAGAATGTCATAATTCTCCTTGATGAACGCCTCAGAAAGGTTCGTACCCACTTCCCCTTCTGCAATCGAAAAGGACTCCATCGTTTTCAGCGGAACTTCCGCATCATAGGTGTGACAGTTTGCACGCCACGCAAAGCGGCTGTGATCCTCCACTTCCGGACCGCACATATTCGCATCGTAAAAATGAAGCGAATATTGCAGCGCCTTCGCGAAGTTGTCGTAGTCTCCGGCAGCGTCTGTCACAAGTGCGCCCGCCGGAAACGCCGAAAGCGACATCGCAGCGGTCAGAACAGACAACGCACCTGCGATTGCACGAATCGGCTTTCTGTGTTTCAAATCCATAAAAAATCCCTCCTCTATATTCAGGCGCCCGCAAATGGGCATTCCTATTTATAGTATAGCACACTTTACAGAAAAATACAAGAGTGCTGCTGAAATTTGCGCGAGAAAAATTTTCCGAAACCCCTTGATTTTTTTCCGGAAATGTGTTATAATATGAAAGCTGACGTTTTAAGACGTTTGCAGAACCGCACGGAGATGTATCGAAGTGGTCATAACGAGAACGACTCGAAATCGTTTGAGCGGTAAAACGCTCCGTGGGTTCGAATCCCACCATCTCCGCCAAACGGGGCATTAGCGCAGCTGGGAGCGCACCACACTGGCAGTGTGGGGGTCACGGGTTCGAATCCCGTATGCTCCACCAATTTAATTTCACGAAATACGCTGTTTCTGAGATTACTCGGAGACAGCGTATTTCGTTATGAAACCGGTCTTGGACACTGTTTGTACACTGCGGAGAAATTTTTGAGGGGCTTGCTGTATTCGGCAACCCCCTCTTTCTTTTTCCGCTTTTGCTGACAATACCGTCCGGCAGCCATACATCCCATCACAAATCAGTCAGAAGCGAATCCGAAATTCTATCACGAAAATGCCCCCTGCTATTCTCAATTCCGGTTTCTGACTTGACGGAATAATGAAAATATGCTATACTAAAAATATAACAAAAATGTACCTTGCCGGAATCATCCGGAAGGTCAGAGAAAGGATGTTGCGTATGCGTTACAAGAAGAAGTGTTTTGCTGCATTGCTTGGGACACTGCTGGCGATACAATGTATGCCCTTTGTCCCCCTGCCTGTTTCGGCAGAGAGTGAATCTCTCCCTGAGCAGACCGTGACCGGCGAGCAGATCCGTTCCGCGATAAACTTCCTGCTCACAAACACAGATGATATAAAGCTCAGCATAAACGAATCCTTCGACATCAATTCGGACGGCTGCATCAACGCGATTGATGTCACCCTCCTCAAGCAGCAATTTCTGGCACAGCAAGAGAAGGCCATTGCGCACTATTGCAGCATCTCCGAGCTGATACAGGAAAACGACGGCGATCAGAATTCCGATGAGATTCACTCCATGCGTGTCATTGTCAGGACGGAGGCAGATAAAGACTTTTCCTGCTTCCGCCCCACAAACGTCATTTCAGGGTCGGATCACATCTATGTGCTGCAATTTGAATCCGCAGAACAGGCAGATAACTGTGTAGATGCCCTTCTGGGCAGCGAAGGGATCGTCTATGTTGAACATGACGATTATATTTCGCAGACTGTGCAGCCTTCTGCTGCCGGCGATGCAGCGTCCGCCGATTCGCTTTCATGGGGTGTGAAGGCGATGGGCGCTGATCTGTATGCTGATTATCTGCATACGAATTACGACGGCTCTGTTGTGGTCGCGGTCATAGATACCGGTGTTGCGCCGCACAGCTTTATCGGTGACCGCCTTCTCCCCGGATATGACTTTGTGGACAGCGATGATGATCCGTATGATCTGAATAGCCACGGCACGCACGTTGCCGGCACGGTTGTGGACTGTACACCCGGACTGAATGTGAAAATCCTGCCTTTGCGTGTTCTGAACAAGTCCGGGTTTGGCTCCTATCTGAATATCGGAAACGCCATCCGCTATGCGGCGGATCACGGTGCAAATGTCATCAACTTGAGCCTTTCCGGCAAGGGCTGTTCAAATTATATGGATGATTCCGTGGACTATGCCATTGCGCATGGCGTAACAGTTGTCTGCGCGGCGGGCAATGACAGCAAAAATACTGCCGAATACTGTCCGCCGCACATCAAAGACTGCATTGTCGTTGCTGCGTGTGATGCGCAGTATGACCCGGCGTATTTTACAAATTACGGCAGCAGCGTGGATGTGATTGGTCCCGGCGTCAGCGTCCTAAGCAGTGTTCCCGGTGAAGAATATGCTGTACTCAGCGGTACGTCGATGTCAACACCGCATATCGCTGCCGCAGCCGCGATGGTCAAAATCGCCAATCCGCAAATGTCTCCGGCAGAGATTGCGGAACTGCTCAAAAAGACCTGTCTGGATCTTGGTGATCCCGGATGGGATCCGATCTACGGCTCCGGTTTCCCGCAGCTTCAGGAACTCATCAAAGAAACGTCTGATATTACGCCGGAACTCAGCATTTCGGAGACATCAGCAACGCTGTCCGTGGGGGAACAGCTGCATCTCACAGAATCCCATATTCCGAAGGTTCTGGATGTAGTATGGAGTTCCTCCAATTCCAAAATTCTCACGGTTGAGGACGGCACTGTCAGAGCAATTGCGGCGGGAACTGCAACCGTAACCGCAACTGTTTTCAACGGCAAAAGGAACGCCTCCGCAAACTGCAAGGTGACGGTAACAAATAGCAGCGATACAATCCTGAGTTCCGGATCCTGCGGTGAAAATATCACCTACACCCTCGACGGAAACGGTCTGCTCACGCTGAGCGGTACCGGAAAAACGGATCGCTATTCCTCTCCCGGTTACTCCAAACTTACCATAGGCGGTGAAATCCGTCCGGAATCGCCGTTTGCCAACGATGCGCGGATCAAACGAATCAAGGTGGAGGAGGGAATCACAGCCCTCAGCGACGGCGTATTCTACGGCTGTTCCTCCCTGTTTGATGTCGAGCTTCCTGCATCCCTGACCGCAATTGAGAACGGCGCATTGGGCGGCTGTACGGCACTGGAGGAAATCTGCCTGCCTTCCGGCCTGAAAACGATCGCCGGCGTTTCCCAGCAGGCGTATTGCGCTTTCATGAACAGCACATCTTTGAAGAAAATCACGGTCGATCCTGAGAACCCCGACTTCGCAGATGATGACGGTGCGCTCATCAGCAAAGACGGAAAAACCCTGTACTACATCCCGTATGCCAAAACCGACTATATCATCAAGGATGGCGTTCAGACACTGAGCTTCGGCTGTGCCTATCAGCACACGGAGCTGCGCGAGCTGATCCTCCCGCAGTCTGTGACAACCATCCAGGACTGGGCATTCAGAGAATGTACAAACCTGAGCGCCGTCGCGCTGGGGAACGGTGTCAGAAAAATCGGGCAGTATGCATTCTATCAAACAGCGCTTACCTCTGTGAACATTCCTTACTCCGTGATGGAGATTGGCCGCTATGCCTTCGGAGAGTGTCAGCTCAACAATGCGGTCTTCGATATGCGGGGCACGCTGCCGCTGTACGTCAGTTCTGATGCATTCAACGAAAACAGCGGACTGGAAGAGCTTCTTCTCCCGGAGAGATTATCTGAGATCGGCAGCAGCCTGCTGCACTGCGACGTTCCTGCGGTAAAAATGAGAAATCCGGCAGTCCACCTGAACAAGGATAGTTTTTCTCAGCAGACAGTTCTTTACAGCTACAGCGGCTCTACCGCAGAAGCCTACGCCGCTGCAAACGAAATGGAATTTGTGAATCTTGATTCGGACTATACGCAGAAGACAAACGGTGTTTTCGGAAACGGTTATACGTGGTCGATTGACAGTGACGGTGTCCTCAGTATTTCGCTCGATGGAGATATGCTGACCTACGAAGGAATCACCTTCTCGCCGTATGCGCCGTGGGCGCTCGCCGGCAACAGAGCCAAGGCCGTGCAGCTTGACGGTACGCCCTCCAGTATCTGCAATTACGCTTTCTCCAATATGCCCCTGCTTGAATCGGCTGCATTTCCGGAAACGGTCAAAACAATCGGCAGAGATGTATTCACAGGCAGCGGAATCAAGGAAGTGACCATTCCTGAGTCGGTTCAGAAGATCAGCGAGTATGCGTTCCGCGGTGCAGATCAGATTGAAAAGGTCACGTTCCTGCCATATCGTTTCAGCTGGGATTATATGACAACATTACATGATGTCCTTCCCGAAGATGCTGTCATCTGCGGTCACAGCGGATCAACCGCAGAAACCTTTGCAAAGAAATTCAATCACACATTTATTCCGCTTGAATGAGGACAGTCCGGATTTCCTGAGAATGCAACAATAAATAAAGCGGACCGGTTTCCGATCAAACCGGTTCGCTTTTTTGTACCGGAAGCAAATTGCCGCCAATTGTTTCCGCTGCAATTTCCCGTTTCACCGGTTTTCTTGACTTTCTCAGCCGTGTGTGCTATAATTCTGCGTGGAGATTCAGCATGAGGATTTCCTGCGGATTGATCGGAACAATCCAATGCATTTGTCAGCCGATATGATCTGCATATCACATAACGGAAAGAGTGAAAAACTTGAAATACAAATACCAAAATGAAAAACTGAGAGAACGTGTGACAGAAGATTCCTATATGGTTCCGATCAACCTGTTCTGTTTAATATCGGGACTGATCCTATGTACGGTCAGTATTGTCCTGACTATCAGGGATATGCGCGCGGACAGCGCAAACGGCTTCTGGAAGATTCTGAGTGAACGGCATCCGGTCGGGCTTGGCTTCGGAATCACGTTCCTGATCGCTGCCGCCGTGTTCATCCATGAGAGCCGCGGTTTCAATATGCTGAAGCATCTGCATCCTGCCTGCGGAAGCAAACGGTATACGCCGGAGGAAATCGACGCAGAAGCAAACAGCCCCGATGCGAAATGGTACAGCAGCTATGACATTTTCGTCACGCCGAATGTCCTGATCGGCACGAACAGAGGCTTGACGGTTGTTGCATACAGCGACATCCAAAAGGTATATACGAGCAGCCGCTCTCATACGGAACCAAAGAAAATGCCCGGCGGCGGATGGCCCATCTCCGCCTATCTTCTCGCAAAACCGGGGAAGGAGTATAAAACGCAGCGTGTCATCATCATTACAAAGAATCACAGGCGGCTTATCCTTTGTGAAGAAAAAAACGACCCGACAGATCTGCTTCGGAAGATCATCGAAGAAAAATGCGGACCGGGCGTGTGGCAGGAGGACGGCGTACCGGACAAATGATACTATGTGTCCGGAGTCCGCAAAAAGTCCGCCTGCAAAATCAAAACAGGCTTTTCTGAGCGCATCAGAAAAGCCTGTTCAGTCTGTAGATAAAGTGTCTCCGACGGATTTATATTGAGGGTGCCGCTCGCTTCGCATGAATTTGCAGGCAAATTCACCTCAAACTCCCGCTTAAGGGCTACTAGCCCTTAAGAATCCCTTTTTTGGAACAATATGAAAAAGAACGTATTTGCTATATTTCACATAAATGGGATTCCAAAGGGATAGTATCCCTTTGGCGGGGTATGGGTGAGTTTGCTTGCAAACTCACCGCGGAGTGT
>DGVV01000111.1 GCA_002395085.1 Ruminococcus sp. UBA4275
ATTGATTTTTCTTAGCAGGTTTCGTATAGCTGATAGAATAACTATATTCTGACATTGTGTCATTACTGATATTATAGCACTACTCTGACACGATGTCAACACATTGCGGCGGGATTTTTCATTTTTGGCGATTTGCACCATCAGCAGCAATCGGATTCATCAGTTTTGCACAAAGATTTTGTCCCGCTGCGGCGGCTGTGTACCAATTTTCCATGTGCAATACGGTTCACCGCTGAGGGTTTTCCACGTAAATACACTATTTTCAAGCGTCATATATCCACGCGGAGACTGCTCTTTCGGAATGGAAACAGAACCCGGATTCAAAACCATAAACTCACCTGCCGCGCCGCAGCGTTCGCAAACCGGTACGTGCGTATGCCCATGCAGCAGAATGTCACCGGTATGCAGCGGCGGCAGATGATTCGCATGGTAGATATGTCCGTGCGTCGCAAAAATCAGCGTTTGCCCTTCCGACAGCAGCGCATAATCCGCAAGCACCGGAAAATCCAGCACCATCTGGTCAACCTCCGCTTCGCAATTCCCGCGTACACAGAGAAGGTCAGATGCAATCGGATTCAGCATCGCAATGACCTCTTTGGGTGCATATCCTTCCGGTAAATCGTTGCGCGGACCGTGATACAGCAAATCACCTAAAAGCAAAATCCGGTCAGCGGATTCCCGCACACAAGCATCGAGGAGCTGTCTGCAAAAGTACGCAGAACCGTGAATATCAGATGCAATAATCCATTTCATTGAAATAATCCTTTCTGAAAATGATACTTTTATTATACGATGCTTTGCAAAGATTGTCAAGCGCCCGAAAAGCCTGAAAAGTGGAAAGCACCACCATGTTGCACAATTCCACACATGAAAAATTGTACAAAAGCACATAGTTTTTTCCTTGTAAAATGATTGCAAAAATCAGCAAAAAATGGTATAATAAATGGGAACGAGTCTGTTTTCGTTCAGATGAATATGCAATGCTGCGGAGGATCTGCGGCACGAAAGGAGTAATCACCATGGGCTTAATTGCAGCAGCTGTTGGCGCAGTCAGCAACACATTGAAAGATCAGTGGAAGGAATTTTTCTACTGTGATTCGCTGGATAATGAGGTGCTGTTCACTCGCGGCGTCAAAATGAATACGAAAAACAACAAGGGCAATGATAATGTTATCACGAACGGAAGCAAGGTTGTTGTTGCTGACGGTCAGTGCGCTCTGATCGTTGAGGACGGCAGAGTTGTGGAAATCTGCGCAGAGCCGGGCGGCTATATCTACGATAATACCGTCGCTCCGACCGTCTTTGCAGGCGGATTCGGGAAGGGTCTCGTCGCATCCTTCAAGAAGGCCGTTGAGAATTTCACATACGGCGGTACCGCTGCTAACTATCAGCGCATCTACTACTTCAACACCCGTGAAATCATCGGCAATATGTTCGGTACGCAGAATCCGATTCCTTTCCGCATCTACGACCGCAACATCGGTCTCGATATTGATATTTCTGTCCGCTGCAACGGTACGTATACCTTCCGCATCACTGACCCGATGGCATTCTATTCCAACATCGGTACGATCGGCGGAGGCAACTACGATCGCTTCAGCAAGGGCTCGATCGACGCACAGCTTCGCTCTGAGTTCCTGCACGCACTCCAGCCGGCATTTGCCAAGATCTCCGAAAAAGGTGTCCGTCCGAGCGCACTGCCCGGCATGACCGATGATCTGCGCGATGCAATGAACGAAGCGCTCTCCCAGAAGTGGGCAGGTACGCGCGGCATCGTTCTGGCTGACATTTCAATCAACTCGATCACCATTCCGAAGGAGGACGAGGAACTGATCAAGCAGGCACAGCGTGCTGCGATCAACCGTGATCCTTCTATGGCAGCAGCATCCATTGTCACGGCGCAGAGCCAGGCAATGCAGGATGCCGCTAAGAATTCCGCCGGTGCAATGCAGGGCTTCATGGGCATGGGCTTTGCACAGCAGGCTGGCGGAGTCAATCCTGCACAGCTCTTTGGTATGGCACAGCAGCAGCAGGCGGCAGCTCCCGCACCGGCTCCTGCTCCTGCCGCAGCACCGGCTGCCAATAGCTGGACCTGTTCCTGCGGTGCTGTCAATACCGCAAAATTCTGCTCAGAGTGCGGCTCTCCGAAGCCCGCTCCCGTTGAAGGCTGGACCTGCTCCTGCGGTACGGTCAATCAGGGCAAATTCTGCATGAACTGCGGTGCAAAGAAACCCGCCAGCGCACCGATGTACAAGTGCGATAAGTGCGGCTGGGTTCCGGAAGATCCGGCACATCCGCCGAAATTCTGCCCGGAGTGCGGCGACGTCTTTGACGAGAACGACGCACAGTAATATTCGATTCACTGAGGATGGGATGTCCTGCGGGGCATCCCATCTTTACAGGAAACTGTACGAAAAGAGGTGCTGAATTTGGCTGACTTGATCTCATACCTCTGCCCCTGCTGCGGCGGTAAAATTGAGTATAACAGCACAGTTCAGGAAATGAAATGCCCGTTCTGCGAGACTGTTTTTGATCTGGAGACACTTGCCTCTTATGACAGCGCACTCAATGAACAGCCGGCGGAATCAAATGTCGGCTGGGACCAGGACGCAGGCTGTGAATGGGAACAGGGCGAAACTGAGGGAATGCGCATCTACAAGTGTCAGGCTTGCGGCGGCGAGGTCATCGGAGACGAAACAACCGGCGCTTCCCGCTGCCCTTACTGTGATGCTCCGGTTATCATGACAGGGCAGTTCAGCGGTGATCTGAAACCGGATCTTGTCATTCCGTTTCAGCTCGATAAAGAAGCTGCCAAAAAAGCGCTGCTCAAGCACATGGAAGGAAAAAAACTGCTTCCAAAAGTATTCAAAAGCGAGAACCACATTGACGAAATCAAAGGAATATATGTACCAGTATGGCTCTTTGAAACTGACGCAAATGCGCATTTTCAGTATCGTGCGCGGAAGGTTCGCACATGGAGCGATCAGCAGTTCATGTACACGGAGACGAGTTATTTCAATGTCACCCGCGCCGGAAAAATTGCTTTTGCCAATGTGCCGGTGGACGGTTCTCAAAAAATGGATGATGCCCTGATGGAATCACTTGAACCTTTTGATATTTCAAAGGCTGTCGATTTCAAAACAGCTTTTCTCTCCGGCTATCTAGCTGACCGCTACGATGTGGATGCCGAAACGAGCAAACGCCGTGCAGCGGATCGAATTCAGGCTAGCATCCGTCAGGAATTTGCAAAGACCGTTCAGGGCTATTCCGGTTTTGAGCAGGAACAGGAAAGCATGAATTTCCACGACGGTAAAACCAAATACGCGCTCTATCCTGTCTGGATTCTGAATACAACATGGAATGGCACAAAATACACATTTGCGATGAACGGACAATCCGGCAAATTCGTCGGAAATCTGCCCGCTGACAAGTCGAAATCATGGCAGTATTTCTTCATCGCAACAGCGGTCACAACCGTCATTGCGTATCTGATCGGTTCAATGTTTTAAGGAGGTGTACGCAAAATGGATCTTCAGCTTTTGTTGATTTCACTCATCATCGGTATCATTGTCGGTGCAATTGTGCGTGCAAGCCTGCTTTCTGAACTGAAAACAGTTGCGCAGAAGCGGGAGGCAGCTGATTATGTGAAGCAGGGCAGTTTTCAGCTCTCACAGCACAATGATCTGTTCCTTTACAAGAAAACTGACCGTCAGGCACGGCCTCAGGCAAATCCCCCGCAGTCCCCGAATAATCAACTGCAAATTAGATAAGGAAAAGCTCCGACCCGTTCCGGATCGGAGCTTCAGGCTGTCGAAAAAGG
>DGVV01000063.1 GCA_002395085.1 Ruminococcus sp. UBA4275
AGCCGTCGGATGTGTCCGGCGGCTTTTGGTTTCCTTGCGAAAAAACGGGCGTCCCGTCTGCACGGAACGCCCGCTCGCTGTATCAGCGAATGCTCGAATGTGAGTAGATCCAGAATTTCTCCTGACTCGGCTGCCAGCCCGCTTCCTTCGGCGGGAACGTTGCTTCAAACGCTTCAAATGCTGCGCGATCTTCCAGCGGCGCAAAGCAGTCGCTCTCGCGGTAGATGTAACGTCTGCCGTCCAGTGCGCCCTCTGTCAGCTCGTGTACCAGAAGTGCCGTCGGGAAAATGCCGCCCTCCAGACAAACATTGAAGTGCTTGCTGCTCCGGAAGCCGCTCGTCACATAGTTCTCCGGATTGCCGAAAATCACCACAACATCATAGCCCATTGCGCGCGCTGCCGCAAAGCTGTGCGACATGATGCGCTTGCCAAGCCCTCTGCGCTGATAATCCGGATGCACCGAAATCGGGCCGAATGAGAGCGTCTCCTTGCGGATGCCGTTCTCATCCTCCAGCCATGAACGCAGATACATGATGTTCGCGGCAATGCGGCCGCCGTGCGTCATCACAAAGGCAAGCTGCGGGATGAAATCCGGATGATCGCGCATCACATGGATGTAATAATGCTCATCGCAGCCGGGCTTGTATTCATTCCAGAATGCCTCGCGGGTCAGTTCCTCAACGGCACGGTAATCCGCAGGCTGCTCCGGACGGATGGCGAATTCCTCATTGGAATGGGATTTGTTCTGAATGCTCATGATTGTTCCTCCTGTAATTGTGTTCGTTTCGTTCACCAGTACGGGAGGGTTTGTGTTGAGATTGGATTCGCAAACCTTCCCGTTTACGCCACAATCTCAGGTCGGCTGGTATATTTCAAACAACTGACTCCTTTGTTATAAAATTTTGCTGCGGTGCAGCATCTACAGTATAGCACGTCCGGCTCCGGATGTCAAGAGGGGAATGTGAAAAGCAGATTGTTCACAATCATGCAATGCCGCTGGCAGAAATGTACGCATAGAATCTGTTAAATACTTGCGCTGCTTCTCCCTTCCTGTGCGCAAGCCGGATTCAGCGGTTGTTGACCGGCTCAGGGTACAGATCATGATGCGTCAGGCGATCCCATGCCACCTGCTCCCACTTCGTTCCCGGCATTCCGTAATTGCAGTACGGGTCAATCGAAATGCCGCCGCGCGGCAGGAATTTTCCCCATACCTCAATGTACGCAGGTTCCATCAGCGCGATCAGATCGTTCATGATGATGTTTACGCAGTCTTCATGGAAATCGCCGTGATTCCGGAAGCTGAACAGGTACAGCTTCAGCGATTTGCTCTCGACCATCTTGATGCGCGGTACATAGGATATGTAAATTGTTGCAAAGTCCGGCTGACCCGTGATCGGGCAGAGGCTCGTGAACTCCGGACAGTTGAATTTGACAAAATATTCGCGGTTTGGATGCTTGTTCTCAAAGGTCTCCAGCACCGACGGGTCGTAATCCTGCGGGTACTTCGTGTGCTGATTGCCCAGCAGCGTGATGCCCTCCTGCTGCTTGTCTCGTTCGCTCATAAATAGCTCCTTTCTGAAAATCAGGTGAAAACTTTGTGAAATGATGCACATAAGCGTGCATCATTTTGCGGTTTTGGCGGGGATGTTCAAAGCGCATTTTTCATTCAGCGCACCGTTCAGCGGTTAGCATTGCACTGCGAGACGCCCGGTTTCACGCCTTTGGACGCTGCTCTGGCAATCGCCCTCCTGCGGTCTGTGCTGCATCAGAATACACGTATCTCCGCCGCTTTCCGGCATCTTGACAAGTGAATCTTACTCCCAGCCGGCGTACTTCATTTTTGCCCATTTGATATTCAGGCGCTTGTCCGGCTTCCTGCCCTTCAGCAGAAAATACCGGAACAGCCGCTCGAATACCTGCATATCCCGGAATACCGCATACGCCGGATATTCACCCTTGTATAACTGCACCTTTTTGCGCGACGTTTCACCACTGCGGCAGCATTCATAGCCCCCGCTCTGTGATCTGCCGCTGTCGTAGCAGATCACAAAGCAATCATCCCCGAACTCTGCCCACAGCGTGTACAGTTCCCGGTGGCGCACCGTCAGCTTTGCCAGCTGTTTGTCCGCAATCAGCGCCCTGAACTCGTTCATCAGCGCATCGCAGACCGCCTCGTTCATCTCCGGCAGATACCGGACCTCTCCCCTGCCGCTGCGGTCTTCCGTCCGCACGGCAAGCGAACCGTATTCCGGCGGCTGCTCCATCGGCAGCATATCACCAAGCTCCGGATGCTCATTTGTGTGCGCCGTGATGCGGTATATGTAAAGATACAGCAGCGGATAGGGCGTTTCTGTGCGGTCGTTTGCCGGGTCGGTGACGGCTTCAAAGTCATCCGTCGCCATGACCGCCTCCTTGCAGCGCTGCGCATCCTCTTTCGGAATCTGCGTGCAGTAGAACGTGACCGCGTTCCCCGCGAAGATGTCTATGCCGTGCGCACTCAGGCTCTGCACCGGATTGTTCGTAATGCCCACATAACACTGTCCGTCCGCGACGAACAGGCAGGGCGAATGCAAAAGGTCTTGCCGCGCCTGTTCCTCATCGGCGTATTCCTGCATTTTCGGGAGCAGACAGCGGATCGTATGCTCGTACACCTCTTTGCACACTTCCTCAACCGTGTGCTTGAAGCAATTCGGGAATACCATGCCGGTTTTCCCTTATGCAAGCGCCGGGTCTGCGACGCCGTTTTCCGCAAACGCCGCTGCACGGTCCCGGCAGGTGCCGCATTTGCCGCACGGCTTCTCGCCGCCCTCGTAGCAGCTCCATGTCAGGTGATACGGCGCCTTGAGCTGCAAGCCCAGTGCGACGACATCTGCCTTCGTTGCCTCCACAAACGGCGCTATCACTTGCAGCGCATTGCCGCTGCCATAGTAGATCGCATCGTGCATGGCATCGTTGAAATCAACCGTGCAGTCAGGATAGGCATTGCCCGCGGCGTCATCTGCATGAGCGCCGTAGTAGATCTCCCTGCACCCGTGAGACAGCGCTATGCTCGCCGCGCACGACAGGAACAGACCGTTGCGGAACGGCACGTAGGTCGAGACCGGTTTGCCGTCCGTCTCCGAAAGCTGCTCGGCATAGCTGCCCTTCGGAATCTCCTCGGTGCTGCCCTTCAGGAGCGAACAGTTGGAATCTGCAAAGATCGCGCTCAGATCCAGCGTTTGCAGCTTCACCCCGTAATATGCCGCAACTGCCTGCGCCGCTTCCAGTTCCTTCGTGTGCTTCTGTCCGTAGCTGACGGACAGCGCAAGCACCTCCGCTGCGCCGTACTTTTTGACCGCGAGCGCCAGACAGGTCGTGCTGTCCAGTCCGCCGCTGAATAATACCAGTGCTTTCATTTCACTTGACTCCTTCCGTAATCAGCCGCTGCAAATTCCAGTCTTCGCTGAATCTGCCGCAGAATGTCTGCGTGATCGTCCGCGCAGATGCATTCCGGATGCCCCGCGCCGTCATGCAGCTGTGCGTTCCCGCAATCACCACGCCGACATCCGATGTGCCGGCGGCATCCATCATGATCTCTGCGATGTCTGATCCCAGCCGCTCCTGTAATTGCAGGCGCTTCGCTGCCATGTCACAGATGCGTGCAATCTTCGACAGGCCAATCACCTTGCCGTGCGGCAGGTATGCCACATTTACCGACATATCATACATCAGCGCAAGATGGTGTTCGCAGTAGGAGAACACCTCGATATCCCGCACGACCACCGGCCCTGCATTCGCCGGCGCTTCAAAAGTCTTGCCGAACATCTCCGCAATCTCGTGATTTGTGTAGTTCATGCCTGCGTAGACTTCTTCATACATCCGCGCAACCCGTTCGGGCGTCTCGCGCAGCCCCTCGCGGTCAGGGTCGTCGCCCAGCGCGATCAGAATCCCGCGGATGTGCTTCTCGATTGCCTGCTTGTCAATCATTTTCTCTCCTCCTGCTTCAGTCCGGCAGCGGCGCCGGAATCTCCGGTATGTCCGCCGGCGCCTGAATCTTCATGCGGGCATCGTTCAGTGCGGATGTCCCCTCCAGAATATAGACAGTGCCTTCTATGTGCGCACGGGTCATGGCATCCAGCGATACCGCAACCTCGCTGCCGTCATCCAGCCTGAATGTGAAATCGTTGATGCCGTCTGCGGTGTATGCCGCTTCCTCCGGATCTGTGATCTCCTGCGAAATCTGTATCGCGCGGAAGCCTTCAATGAAATCTGTAATCATAGCCGGATCCTGCGAACTGTAGGTCAGATAGCCCTGCTCGCCGCCCTGCCCGTATGTTACTTCAACCGGCGTCACATCGCCCTCGATGATGCGCACAAACATTGCGTCCGGAAAGACCGTTTCGATGTCGTATTCCGGTGCGGCTGTCTCTGCGGACGCGGTCGTTTCTGACGGGGCAGCAGGCTCCGTTTCGGCGGGCTGCGCAGCCGTCTGTTCGCCGGTGACTGCGGCTGTCTGTACATCCGGATGACTGTCTGCACGGTCTGTGCAGCCGGAAAGCATCAGTGCAGCAAGCGCTGCAATCATGAGAATGGTTCTTTTCATATAATCCTCCCCTTTACGGCAGACTCGATTGTATCTTGCCGCCTTCAAATTCGCAGTAGAAACGCAGTTTTCCTTTCGCAAAGCTGTCCGATGCGCTGTGTATCAGCATTTCTTGATCGCGCATACAGGATGCGTCATTCCAGTCCATCAGCCGGATCCGCGTCTTTTCACCAAACAGCGCTGCATCCACATTCTGCACGCTGTCTTTGTCCAGTCCGGTCACGCTGACGGTGATCTCGATGTTTTCGCATTTCGCGGTCAGATCCTCAAAGGTTTTGATCTCCATCGGGACGCCGCAGCGGATCGTGCCGCCGTATGTCGTCATGACGAAAATGTCATCGCAGCGCAGCTGTTCGCTGAAATACTGCGTGAGCTGCTCGTCGTAATCTGCCTGCCGGTAGTTGTCAACCGCATAATCGCCGTTTTTGACATCCACATAGGCTCGGAATGTGCGCCCCTGATATGTCATCGACGCATAGCCGCCGTCCTTCTTGTGCCACACGCCTTCCAGTTCCCCGACATGACGCAGCTCCACTTCCGTGACCTCCGCTTTGATGCCGTATTTATCCGCTATGTATCTGAGCGCCGCCTTCTTAATCTTCCGCTCGGCGCTGCGTTCGCCGCAGCCGGTCATTGTCAGCAGACCCGCTGCCGCGATCACAAGGAATGCGCATATTTTTGTGATTTTCATATACTGTTCCTTTTCCTGTAAGCCGCATTAAAAATGTGCGAGAATCTGTGTGAAATCGTTCTCTATTGCCTGTAACGCTTCCGGCGCAGTTTCCCGGAATCCGCGCTGTATCCACTGACGGTCCGCAGGCAGGCTGCACATCCGGCGGTATACTTCTCCCAGCGTTTCGCCTGTGTCGCGGAAGATGAACCGCACTTCTCCCGCCTGCACCCGCAGATCAAAATGCGAGATTGCTTCCGCATCGGCGGGGGATTCGGAAATGTCAATCAGGAAGATGTTGCGGAAGCATTCCGGCTCGTACTGCATCTGCCCCGCCGCAAGCAGCGACATATAATCAAACAGCGCCGCATGGTACAGCCCCGATGACCAGAAATACTCCCTCTGAATGCCCATGATGACAGTAAATGCGGCTTCCAGCTCCGGTGTGCTTCTGCTCGCCCCAAACAGGAACCAGTATTGCATACTGACGAAATCAGACAGATCCAGCTTGCAATGTCTGCTGTACAGATCAAGCAGACTGCCATCCCTGCGCAGGGTCAGCGTCTGCAATGTGAACGGCTCATTGAAATTGCGCACCGCCGCAAGCTCCGGGATGCCGTATGCCGTGATCTCGCGGATATAGCGGTACAGGCGGTGAATGTCGTTTTCGCCGTACTCGTAATCCGGCTCGTCCGGCTCGGTCACCGCCTTGTTCGCAAGGCGCGCGTGATCCATCCCCCAGACCGTTCTGCTGCGGCGCATCAGCTCCGATAATAACGTGTTTACGGTTGTTTTCATTTATACGCCCCGCTCATTCGGATCCCAGATGAATTTGTGAAGCTGTAATTGCAGGCGGAAATTGCCCATGCACTCCGCCTTCATGATCTCCACGATCTCTGCCGGTTCGATCTGCCCGAATACTGCGCTCAGATACAGCGGACAGCGCGGCTTGTACTGCGCTGCAATCTCCTTCGCGCGAAATACATCCTCCCGCGAGCCGCAGACAAATTTCACCGTGTCCCATTCGCGCAGCAGCGCAAAATTGTCTGTGCGCATGAAGCGCTCCATGCCGCTCGCCGGCAGCTTGTAGTCCATCGTGAATGTGCAGCCGGTCTGCATGAACGGCTCCAGTGCAACCGCGCCGTTCGTTTCAATCTCCGTGCGCAGTCCCATCTGCACAAGCCGTTCCATCACATCTGCAATGTCCGCCTGCAAAAGCGGTTCGCCGCCTGTCAGCGTCACATTGCGCACACCCTGTGCATACGCCTCCGCCGCAATCTCCGTGATGCGCTCCGCCGTCACCGCTTCGTGCGGGGCATCCGCGCCGCACGCCCATGCCGTATCACACCACGAACAGCGCAGGTTGCATCCCGCAAAACGCAGGAACAGCGCGAGTTCTCCCGCACGCTGCCCCTCGCCGTTGATGCTGATGAAATGCTCCGCAAGTTTGTATGTTCCCGCCATGTTATACCTCGTAGCTCGCACAGTTGTCCGGCGTTTCGTAGACCGTCACACGCTGCACCGGCAAGCCCTGCGCCGTCAGCTTCTCATGAAACAGCCGCGCAAAGTTCTCAGCAGTCGGGCGGCAGGGGACTTCAATCAGCCGGAATTGCTCCTCCCGCAGTGCTGCAAGCGTCGTTTCACGCAGACTGCCGCATTCGTAAATCAGCGCGTGATCGTAAAAATCTGCCAGCGAACGCACCGCCGCCTTCAGATCGCCAAAATCAATGATCATGCCGCGCTTTTCACCTGTCTCCTGCAAATCTTCTCCGCCGACTTCCACCTCAACTGTCCAGCGGTGTCCGTGCAGATTTGCACATTTGCCCTTGTAGCCAGCCAGAAAATGTGCGCTGTCAAAGGCTGCCGATGTTTTCAGTTTATACATTGCCTGCTCCTGTCTATCAAAAAAGTCCTCCCGCCGCAGAAGCAGACGGGAGGACATACCTGTTCCGTATCTGCCCTAGTTTTGTTTTGCGACAGGATGGTGCAAACGAACTGTCGTGCGGGTAAACCGCATATACTCTTATTATAGCAGATTTGCAGGGAAATGTCAAGGCTCCGCATAGGTGAACGGCAGCTCTTTTCCGCCCTTCGCCTGCCATTCCAGATACTCCTCCGAAAGCCGCTCCTGACGCTGCGCACTTTCCTGCACCGCTGTATTCGTCAAAGGCTGTTTGCCAAGCGGCACAAGACTCCGGTAACAGCCCGTCAGCGTGTTGTATTCCAGCTGGATGCCCGTGATTTGCTGCGGCGCAACCGCTGCCGTCAGACGGTCTGTCAGCAGCGCCATTTGCTTGATCGCTTCCGCATCGCTCATTTCCTGCGGCATCCACACATACCAGTATATCCGGCTGAACTGCTGCCCGAAATCTGCGCCGTCTACGGCAGTGTATGCATCCAGCGTTTCTGCCGCCGTCATGCCCTCGCTGCACAGTTCCGTGCGCAGCGGAATGTATGCCGCGTTGATCGCCGCTTTTGCCTCATCATTGACGGCACTGTCAATGATCAGATCTTCGCGCAGTTTGTAGATCAGTCCGCCGCCGCGGTATTCGCCGTTGTAAATGTCAAATGTGCAGCGTACTTTGTGTCCGCTGTATGCCGTCAGCCGCGACTGCGCACGCAGTTTGCCGAAAAGCGGAATGTAACCGTCTGCCCAGCAAATTGCGCTTGCTGCAATCAGAATCAGTACCGCAAGCACAATGGAAGTCCACACGAAAATCCTGCGGATACGCGCTTTCCTGCGGTATTTTTTCAGCGCACGCTGTATGTCCGGCGGCTCTGTATCCGCCTGCCGCGGCGGAAATTCCCCGTACAGCTTCCGGCAGGCGGCACAGTCCGCCAGATGCGATTCCACAAGCTGTTTCGTCTCTGCGCTGCACAGCCCGTCTGCATACGCAGGGTACAGATCTTCAATTACCTTGCAGCTTATCTTCTGCTTCTTCATTTCGCATCCTCCTCCTCCAGCATTGCAAGCAGCTTCTTCTTCGCACGGAAAAAGGTCACGCCTGCCCAGTTTTCTGTCTTGCCGAAGATTTTTCCAATCTCCGCAAAACGCAGTTCCGCAAAGACCCGTAACTGAAATACCTCTTTGTATGGCTCATCCAGACGGTGCAGCAGACAGTGAATCCGCATGGACAGATCGTGGTCTTCTGCCTGCTGTGCGACGTCATCCGGCGCGGCGGGTTCTTCCAGCTCGTGCAAGGGCAGCGGGGGATTGCGGTTTGCTTTCAGATAACTCCGGTATTCGTTGCGCGCAATCGTACACAGGTAGGTTTTGAGTGTGCATTCTCCGCGGAACTTTCCGAGGCTTTCTGCCGCTTTCAGCATCGTATCCTGCAAAATATCCAGCGCGAGATCTTCATTCTGCGTCATACTCAGGATGAACCGGTAGAGGTCTGTTTTGTAGGTTTCGTAGATCAGCGCGAAATCCTTGTCCATGCTGTTCGCCCCCCCTCACTATATTAGACTGCTGCGATGCGGTTTTCTTACAGGGAATGCGAAATATTTTCTCCAAAGCTGACGGAGGAGTTTCTCATGCGAACAAGCGCCTGTGAAACCCCTCCGCTGCCTTACTTTTCAGGGGAGGCTCAGGCTGTCGAAAAAGG
>DGVV01000037.1 GCA_002395085.1 Ruminococcus sp. UBA4275
CCCACTATAAGAAAAGTAATGTAAATGCGTTGAAATTCTAGGTTCACAAAATAGGGGATTCTTAAGGGCTAGTAGCCCTTAAGCGGGAGTTTGAGGGCAGAGCCCTCAATATAAATCCGTCGGAGACACTTTATCTACAAGCTGACTGAGACTTACCGTCAAGGCAAGCCTCAGTCTTTTTGTTTTGCAGCGGAAATGGCAGGATTTTACGGATAATTAAAATTCCGTTCGATAAACGCCCACTTTTTGTCACGGGCATGGATGATCGTTTTCAGATCCTCCAGATCCAGATGATGAAAACGTCCCTGCTTTTTCAGATACGCCTCAACACTCGAAAAATCCTTCGGTTTGTGATTCAGCGTAAATGTGCCGTTTTCGTATTCTGCAAGATACCAGAGGCCACAGTCCACAACCTCTTTTGCAATCTCAACCGTTTCATCTGTCGCGATGCCCCAGCCCGTCGGGCAGGGTGCGATCACATGGATGTATTTTGTGCCTTTGATCTGCGATGCCTTTTCCACCTTTTTGATGAAATCCGCGAGGTAGCCGACACTCGCTGTTGCTGCATAGGGAATATCATGCGCGGCAGCAATCTCAAACATATTCTTTTTCGGGCGGAGATTGCCGTGGATATTCGCACCGGCAGGCGTTGTTGTTGTGCGTGCGCCGAACGGCGTCAGGCCGCTTTTCTGAATGCCGGTATTCATATAGGCTTCATTATCATAGCAGATATAGATGATATTGTCATTGCGGTCAATCGCGCCGGACAGCGCCTGAATGCCAATATCCGCAGTACCGCCGTCTCCCGCAAAACCGACTGCCGTGAAATCACGGTATCCTCTTGCACGGAGTCCCGCCTCGATGCCTGTCAGCATAGATGCCGTACCTGCAAAGGTCGAAATGATCGAATTGTTCGAGAAGCAAAGCTGCGGGAAATTAAAGCCGACTGCCGACATACATCCCGCCGGCAGAACCGAAACTGCCTTCTCCCCCAGCACCTTCAGTGCCGCTCTGACGGCAAGCGCACCGCCGCATCCGGCACAGGCTTTATGCCCATAGAAAAATTCATCGCGGGAGATGCCTTCCGCTGTCTTATTCGCCATTGCCGTCACCTCCGATTCCGACGAAATTCACGCTGTCTGTACCGTTTTGAATCGCCGCGAAAATCTGTGCGACATCCCCTGCGGAGATATTTCTGCCGCCGAGTCCGCCGATGAAATTATAGCCCGGAATGCGGATTCCTGCCTTTTGCAGCGCGGAATTGACATTCGTATAGACCGTACCCTCATTGCCGAAGGAAATATCCTTTTCCAGTACGCCGAATGCTTTCGCGTTTTTGAGGACAGCAGCAATTTCTGCATTCGGGAACGGACGCATATAACGGATGCGCACAACGCCCACACGAATCCCCTGCTGCCGCAGCCGCTCAGCCGATTCGCGGCAAAGTCCGGCAATACTGCCGAGCGTCACGAGAATATAATCCGCATCCTCCGTGCGGTAGCACTCCAGCAATCCGGTATATGCTCTGCCGAAGATTTCCGCAAAAGCCGTCTCTGTCTCAGCCACGGCTTTTCTGGCAGCGAGCATCGCTTCATGCGCCTTATACTTGAAAATGTAGTTGGTATCAGGGCCGGCTGAGAATGCCAGATTCTTCGGATTACCGAAGTCGATGCGGTTCTCTGTGACATAAGGCGACAGGAATGCATCTGCCTGTGCCTGTTCCGGAATCTCCACTGTTTCGTAGGTATGCGTCAGCACAAAGCCGTCGAGATTGACCATAACCGGCGTGGAGACACGGCTGTCCTCTGCAATGCGCCAGCTCATGAGTGCGAGGTCGAGTGCCTCCTGTGCATTCTCCGCATAGACCTGAATCCAGCCGCTGTCAAGCTGCGAAAGACTGTCGCGCTGATCGCCGTAGATATTCCACGGAAGTGCGGTGGAACGGTCTGCGTTCATCATGACAATCGGAAACCGCCCGCCCGATGCGTAATACAGACATTCCGCCATATAAAGCAAGCCCTGCGAGGAAGTTGCAGTGAATGCTCTTGCACCCGCAGCGCTTGCGCCGATTGCACAGGACAGCGCAGAATGTTCCGATTCCACATGGATGAATTCCGATTTCAGACTGCCGTCCTCAACCATTTCCGAGAGCCGTTCCACCACGATGGTCTGCGGAGTAATCGGATACGCAGAGATCACATCCGGCTTTGCAAGGCGGATGCCCTCCGCAAACGCCTCATTGCCGGATAAGAATTTCTTGCTCATTTATGCTCCGCCTCCATTCTGATTGCGCCGAGCCTGCAAATTTTTGCGCAGATGCCGCATCCCTTGCAGAAATCGTAATCAATCACAGCCTTGCCGTCCCGAACGGAGATCACACCGTCCGGACAGTACAGATAGCACTGTTCACAGCCGATACAGCGTCCTGCGTCAATCACCGGCCGGATGCTGCGCCAGCCGCTGTTCACGGAAACCAGATACCCTGCTTCAAATGCAGTTGCTTCCGGTATCTCTGCGGCAGAAAATGTCTTTTTTTCTCTGAGATAGGGTCTCATTTCTGCACCGCCTCTCTTGCCAGCTTCACTGCACCGGCATTCCGTGCCTGTATTTTCTGCGGCATATACCCTTCTATCGCGTTGACCGCCTGTTCTTCCGTGATATAGCCGGAAATCGCGGAAACAATGCCAAGCATCACCGTGTTGACTGTCGGCAGCCTGAATTCGGCTGCAATGGCTTCTGCGTCAAAGGAAAAGGTTTCGGGAAGCGGCTCTTTGGAATTGACAATGATTCTGCCGTCTGCCTTCAGATGTGACAGCAGTTCCGGCGAATACAGCGTATCATCCAGCACAACTATATAATCTGCCTGTTCCGTCTGGCTGCGGTCCAGAACCGGTTTTTCATCCAGCTTTGTGAACGCCCTGACCGGTGCGCCGCGCCGTTCCGGGCCGAACGACGGAAATGCAAGCGCATAATGCGCATCGTGATTGACCGTATAGGCTGCGCCGAACAGCTTTGCCGCCGTAAATGCACCCTGTCCGCCGCGCCCGATCCACAGAATCTCTTTCATCGCGCCATCTCCTATTGGTTTGGTGTGCATTTATTATACACTGTTCTGCAAAGCTTGTCCAATACCAAAGAGTGATTATCCGTTATCAGAAAAAATGATACCCGCAGACCGTCAGCAAAGGCAGCAGACGAGTTCCCCGTCATATTGACGCTGCGAAGATTCCCTGCTATAATAATAGAGCGCAGGGAAGCTGCCTGCACGCTGTGAAAAAAATAAAACCGATGTAATCTGCCGGATGAAACTGGTGTCAGTTATAGTGAAGCTGCTTCAAACCTGAACCGAAAGGATGCTGATGACTATGGATGATAAAAAACTCATTTCCCTGTACATAGACCGCAATGAGCAGGCAATCAGCGAAACGCAGCGCATTTTCGGAAAATACTTCTACACCATTGCACACAATATTCTCGGCAACGCACAAGACGCAGAGGAATGCGTCAATGATGTCCTGATGCGGCTATGGGATCACATCCCGCCGGCAAAACCCGATAATGCGAAAGCGTATTTTACATCTGTTGCCCGTTCCGTCGCCAACAAGCGCTACAAGATGAACCATGCCGTCAAACGCGGCGGCGGTGAAATACAGGTCGTTCTCGATGAACTTTATGACTGCTGTTCGGATTCCGATTCTGTGGAACAGCAGATTGACCGAAATGCGCTCAGCGATTCGATCAACGTATTTCTGGAAACACTCAAACCCGAACACCGCACGATTTTCATTTTGCGGTACTGGTCTGTATATCCGGTCGATGAGATTGCAGCCAAACTGCATATTTCCAAATCCAAAGTTACGGTCACACTGATGCGTACACGTCAGAAGCTCCGGAAACATCTCGAACTGGAGGGATTTTTATGAAGCCGATTGATCTCTTTGACGCAATGGACGGCATTTCTGAAAAATACATCCATGAAACCGAACAGGAACTCGAACGGCGCGCAGGAAAAAACATCGCAGCAGATCCCGCGCCGGAATTTGCACCGGAAAGCAGCAGCCGGAACCGTTCCGTGAAAGCGGCAGGCAGCAGCGCAGTCACCCGCACAGACCGTACAGACGGGATGCACAGCAGACAGCCGATCTGGCAGCGCCTCACGACCGGCATTGCAGCGGCGGCAGCCCTTGCCGTCACGGTCGGCTGCGGATGGTTCATCACACAGCAGGCAAGACAAACCCGCACCGATCCCGCAAACAGCATCATCGAAACAGCCGCACCGAATTTCCTCGGCGGCAGCGGAAAAATCCGCACCAACGAAGCGATGCTGTACGACAACGACAAATTCTACCTGCTCAATGCATTCGAGGCGGCACGCACCGGCAGTATGCTGGAGGAGATGCAGAAGCGTCCCCCGTTCCATGATGTCCTCTGGGACGACGGCTGCTTCTTCCGCGAAGAAGGTGCATCGCTGTACCGCATCGACGAAAGCACCGGCAATCATCTGGATGAAACGCCGTTCTATACAATCGACACCGACGCATACAAGGGTGAGTTTGCAGACGATGCGATCATCCGCACAAAGTATGCCGCAGTATCAAAACTCACGGACAGATTCTATTGCATTCTGTTCCGGATCGGAGATACCAGAGAGGAGTACACGAACGACTTTTACTCCGTCTGCTGCCTCTATGATACAGAAACCGGTCAGGAGGAAATCCTCAGCCGCGCACCCGAATTAGAACTGGGATTTTTAGCCGACGACAGTAATCACGGTTATTTTTCCTGTACCGGCGACATCTACCGCGTCACATATTCACCCTTTGATATGACGCGCATCTCCGATGACACGCACCTCAAATCTTATGGAGGCGGCTGGTTTGCTGCGGACGGTTTCCTCTATTATGCGGTCAATGATCTGAACGTCGATTCTGAGGAAGGCAGACACGACTTTTCTGTTGACAGCTACGGCAAGCTGGATCCCGAAACAGGCGCCTACACGGAGATCGTGCATGACCCCGATTTCGCCAATATCGTTCCGTATGACGGCAAGGTCTATACACTGACTGCCGGTCAGAAGCTCATCTGCACGGATCCGGAATGGACGCAGACCGAAACCGTTTTAGACTTCAGCAGCGACCTGCCGGACGAGATCCGGAATCTGCTTCGGGCAAAGGCTGACAGCACAAATCCGCAACTCTATGCAGTCGATGAAAACTATTATTTATTTGGCTGTTTCAGGGAGGATTATACCGGTTTTCTGCTGATCGAACGCGCAACAGGCAATGCCCGCATCCTGCGCACACAGTCGCTCAAGGACATTGCGGAGGAAACGATCAGCCAGACCGAACCTGCCGAAACTGCCAATATGTTCGGCGGCAAAGGCACGGTGTATCCGGTCTGCTGGAACAATCACGGCACAACAGGTCTGTACCGCGATCAGGACAATTACTATTATTTCGATCTGAGCTGCTGGTTCAGATGCCCGATTGCAGGCGGCAAATTCTCGATCATCGAGCCTTCGGATGCCCCCGATCTCCCCTTTGAAATGATGATCTCTGACGGAGAACGCATTTATACGCAGGATCTGACGGTCATTTCGGACGGCAGCGCCGAAAACCGGTTTGATCCTTCCGAGGTGCAGCGCTATCTGCATAACCTGAACAACCGGACAGAGAAACTGGGCTGGCATTATGACTGCGAAAATATCTGGCATATCCGTGACCGGTATTTCATCCTCATGCAGGCCGTACACATTGCCGGTGTGGATCCGCCGGAAGATCTTGCGGACAGCGTATACGAGATCTGGACAGACGACAGCGGCAGCATTCTTTCTGACAGGGAAATGCAGTACGAATTGCCGGTTTACTATTGCTCTGACGACAAAACCGAAATGTTTGTCATCGCAAACGGCGAGTATGATCTGATCGACTGCCCCGGCTATGAGACGGACGAGAAACCCGATCCCATCGCTTACGGCGAGATTCAGAACGCTTACTGCTCCGGCGATACCGAATACTATCTGACGGCAGACAACCGGCTCTATACCCGCGAAAACGGCGAGCCTGTCCTCATGGAAGAAGATCCAGTCTACACATGGAATCTGATGATCGCACCGGACGGCAAAGTGTTCTATCTGCATCCGGAAAGCCAGGGCGATTCGCTGTATCTCTGGAACGGCGGCGGCAGCAAGACGCTCAAATATAAGCCGGAAAACGAAGAATTCCTGTGCATATACGGATTTGAGCAAGCTGAAAACGGCAGCTACAGCGTGATTCTCTATCAATGGAACTTCGATATACGGGAAGCATCCTTCCTGTTCCTTGACCCTGACAGCGGTCAGGTCATCAAGCAGATTCAGGAATACAACCGCGAATAAACATCACCCGCCGCCTGCAAAGCCGCAGACGGCGGGTGCTTTTGTTTATCTGCTGCGGGTCAGGGAATTGGTCATGTGCGCGCCGCAGTGGTGAATGATCAGTTTTTTCTTCTTCTGAGAGAAACCGAAATGCAGCGCCTGAAGCCTGTTTTTGGATTTCAGATGCATCTCCGCATTGATTTTCTCGCCCTCATATTCCGTAAAATAATTCTGGATCAGCTTCTTATCCTGACGGGTCTGAGAACCTTCGCCTCTGCCGCATTCAATGCCCGTTTTCGCCTTGAATTTCTTTTCAATCTCCGCCTGCGAATCCGCAAACAGATCATACATATACTCTGCCAGCGCATACAGCCACCACCAGAGTTCTCCGACTTTCAGCGTACAGGTATCCAGCGATTTCATCGCATTCTCATTGAACACAAGCCGGTCAGAATAGGTCTCCTGAAAATAAAGCACGACATCAAAAATACTATCCATGTGCTGGCATTTTTCTCTGGCATTTTCCATTCTGGCAGCAGCGCGGCCGCGTTCCGCTTCTCTCTGCATGGAGTCATTCTGTGCGCGAAGCTGATAAATCTGGCGTCTCAGTTTTTCACTTATGTCTTCGAGTTCCAGCACGCGAAGCAGCGCCTCATCGCGTTCTTCCTCCAGTTCCTCCTGCTTCTTGATCTGTTCTACCAGAAGCGCCTCTGCATTTTCGTTGATTGCTGCCTTCTGCTCCTCCAGATACTTCTGATACCGCTGATGCATTCCCTGCAGCGCAAGCTTATGTTTCTGGGCATCACGCCTGCGCTTCACATCATCCATCCGGAAGAAATTCACCGTATCCTCACGGTTCTGCACCAGCGCACGGCGGAAAATCGCAATGACACCCTCCGCACCCAGCGCCGTAATCTCCGCAGATGTCAGGAAGCGATGGCGGTAGCTGTCCTTATTCTGTGTCGGGATGCAGTACGGAACATAGCAGCGGATATAACCCGTTGTACAGTGGTAGTCCGTCGGGAATGCCTCCTGCATATCCCGCACCGAATCTGCGTTTTCCGGATAGAACACCAGCGCATTGCCGCACATGGCGTATGCAAGATCATGCGGATTAACCTGAAATTCCGGTTGATTCTCCTCATTCAGCTTCGGATTCAGAATGATATACGGCAGACGCCGTTCCGCACTGATCAGCCTGTTCCAGATATGATACCAGTCTCCTGCCCGCACCGCATTTTCGCTCCCACCGGGCGTATCCAGTCCGCAGGAACATTCCAGCTTCCGGTCACAGATGATAAGCTGAATGATGCGCGGAATCGTGGGATGCGGCGTTTCCTCTGTCGGGCCGATATGTCCGGCGTGATCGCTGTAACTCAGCACACAGGAGATTTCCGCTTCATCCGCACTGATCTGTTCATAGCCCAGTTCGGTCGTCCAGATGCGCGGGGCGCAGGAATTCACCGGCACAAAACGCTCTGTAATGGTGCAGGCCCAGTATTCAGCGCTGCTTTCCTTTTGCTCATCGGTCTCACGAAAATAGTCTGACACCAGCACAATATCCTTTTCGCCCGGAAAGTGTGTACGGGAATAAATTGGCTTTCCGGCCTTGAAGGCAGACCAGCGCCGAAGATTCGGATCAAGACATACAGTACCGTTCTTGTTATGCTTCTCGGTCATCCACCGCCGGATCTGAAAAACCAGTTCCCACAGCATATCAACGTTCTCATCCTGCCGGCGAATCCGGAACTTGGTATTATAAAACATCACGGAACTCAGATCAAACATAATAACTCCTTTTCACATCCGCAGAATACACTTTACCGGACCGTCTGCATGATGCTCTTAGCATCTGCATAACTGACCGGTTTCAGATGGGCAAGCGTATTGCGCGCAAGCCGGAAGAGATCCAGCCGCCTGTAATTCTGATCATCCAGCCGGATCATGCCGCGTGCCGTCAACTGAATCAGCAAGCCCAGTTCCACATCGCACACAGAGGTAATCTCCTCTCCCAGCGCATTTTGCAGCGGCAGCGCAGCCTGAATTTCAGCCTCATGCTTTTTCACAAATCCGCTGCGGTACTGTTCGATAATCGGGAACAGAATTTTCACCTGACTCTCCCAGATCTTCTCACGGATTTTCTCCTCAGAAAGCGCAATCTCAAACGGGCTGCCGTCACTTCTGCAAGCAGATCCCGCAATTTCAGTCAGGCAGGCAGCAGGCGATTCCAGAAAGCCGCTGCCCTTCGCAATGCATTCCGCACAAAGCTCCACATCATTGCCGCAGATGGTGGAGACCATCTCCGAAAGATAACGCCGCTGCTGCGTATTGAGCTGCATCTCCGCACAGGAGAGCGCACAGAATGTGTAAACATCAAACGGCTCAATGAAATCCGAGAACGAAAGATTCTTCAGCCTGCTGATGCCCTTGGGAATCTTGGTCTGCTCCTTCAGTTCCAGAATGAACACCGCAGATTCTGCGGGAGAGGCGGTGTGTCCGTAATAATCCCGGATGAACTGACACCACTGGGCAAGCTGCTCTCCGGAAACATTTTTCAGCCAGATGTAGCGCGTACTCAGAACCGTATTCTCCTGCGCCAGAAACGCCGCAAACGATTTGCCGTAGCGATACTGCGCCCGCTTCTCCTGCTTGCAGTAGTGTTCCAGCAGATAAGCCCCCGGCTCCTGTTCCGGACATTCTGTCACTTCCAGCCGTTTTTCGTTATTCTGCTCCATCAGCTTTTCATCCAGCCGTTCCATCATTTCGCTTCGCCACGGCATCTCCGGCGGCAGAAGCAGAATCAGACTCTGATGCTTCAAAAGCGAATCGGTAATCTGCTGAATAAACAGCGCCGCCTTTGAAATCATCGTCCACCAAACCTGTTTCATATCCCCCTCCTTTAAAATTCGCAATATTGCAGAATCTCGTCTTCAATCTGCTGCACACTGCCCAGCATCTGGCAGAAGCTGCGTCTCGCAAAGCGGTACATCTCATTTCCGCTGAGCTGGAACACATTCAGTTCCCGCATCTCCTCCATCAGCGCAGCGATCATATCGCGGTCCAGTGCAGCAATCTTCGGAATGCCGAAATATTCCGCCAGTTCCTGAATATCCTTTGCACTTGTACCGTTCTGCCCAAGACTCTCGCGGTCGTGATAGTGATATGCTGCAAGCAGTGCGATGATATAGTAATAATCATCATCTCCGACCCTGAGCGTAATAAAGAACTTGTCGCGAATCTGCACTTCCAGCTTGGAATCAGCCAGTGCCTTTTTGATCTGCTCCTCCTTCAGCACATAGGGCGGAACGGCATTTTCGTCATAGCCCGCATAATTCTTCTGAAGGCTCTCAATCAGATTGGCGCAGTAAAGCTGAAGCAGACCCGGAAAATAATTCGTTGTGCCGAAAATGGTGGAAATCAGCGTTTCGGTCTTTTCATCATCCGGAAAACGGAATCCCAGATACGAAAGCGGCACTTCCAGGAGTTCTCTTGCCTCTGTCGCCTGGAAAGGCTTGATGGTCAGCGCATCAAGATGCGTCAGCACTCTGTTATTGCTGAGGGCTGCCTTCTTATTGAAGCGAACAATATTCCGGAGACCGGCAATGACAAACTTGAAGCGGTTTTCCCCGATGCTCTCAATGTCCTTCAGCTCATCGAACGGCTTGTACTCCACACCCGGTTCGCCGCAGCTTTCAATGAACACATCCGCCTCATCCAGCAGCAGCAGCAGATACGGAATCGGCGGGACACCTTCCGGATTCCGCAGGCGTTTCTTGATGCTGCGGGCAAGCTGAGACCAGTCTTCCGTCGGCTGTTCATCCGGCAGGATGCCCTCATCAATCAGCGTCTCCGAAATCTTCCGTGCAGCCTCCTTATAGTTCTTGCCCTTAATATCGACCAGAACAGCGCGGTCACCGTTTTCATTCCGGTTGATGTCCTTTTTCGCCATCCGCAGCAAAGCCGATTTGCCAAGCTGTCTGCCGCCGTATACAAGATGGACACCGGTTGCAGATTCAATCGCTGTCAGTTCCTTCTGTCTGCCCATGAAGATTTCCGGCGGCAGAATGTGAACCGAATCATAGCTGTACGGCTGATAATACGAGAACGGCATCGTCACCGCCATCAGCATCCGGTTCACGGCATATTCGGAATAGTGCTGTGCCAGATACACAATGACAATGCGGTCAATCACCATGAAGGTGTTTGCAAAGTTCATGGTTTTCATTTTCCGTGCCAGTTCGCGCCGGTCCGGCAGATTCATGCCGTAATCCAGCAGAATAATGGTATTCTGCGCAGAACCGATGTTCCGCATCGTGTCAATCACTCTGGAGGCATCCATTTTGCCGCGCACTGCAACGATGCGGAAGCCTCTCTTTTCCGCCTCCGAGCCGAACACGGCAATCGGATGCGTATAATTATTCTTTCTGCCGTTCACAGGCTGCTTGAGGTAGGCATAATAGTGATCGTTTCCGCTGATTTTCGGCTGAACCGTGACCTTCTCCACTGCAAAGCCGAGCGCCTCCATCAGACTCCGGATCTTTTCCGGCGAGAAATCCGGCGTATTGGGCCAGTTATCATAGAGGCGGTTGCCGCCCTTCATATCTCTGTTATGCACCTGCATCGTTTTCAGTGTCACGCCCGGACTGCCTGCTTTGACGGAATACACCTGATAATTCTCCAGAAATTCCCGCAGATAATCCTTCTCGATGAAGCTTTCCGCCATATCGTAATCATTGGCAATCAGGCGGTTCAGCAGATCTTCTGCGGCAGCGTAATTCTGAATTTCAATCCGCTTATGGATTTTCTCTACCGCCTCACGCATTCTGGCATCGGTCTGCACTTCCGGATGTTCCCTGATATAGGCATCAATATCCTGCTGCAAAGCAGCCGCTCTTGACTGCGCGTTCTTCGCAATCTGTGCAAGGATTCCCTTGATGATCTTCCCGAAGAAGCCGTAGTTGCCGTTCTGCACCGCCCATGCAAACCAGTGATCCATAATCTGCACGAAGCTTTCTTTCATATCGACCTTGGTGTTATCAATCTGACCGTAGGCATAGCGCAGTTCGAGTTCCTCCATGAACTCCTTGCGCTTGGTATCCATGCCCGCACGCGCATAATCCTCTGCGCGCTGAATTTCCGTTTCCGGCAGAATCTCCTCTCCGCTTCCGGCAAACCGCATCATATAGCGGACAATCAGCTTGGCAGAACCGTAATCATCACCGCCCTGCAAGATCGCATAGAGACGTTCTTCCAGTGTCTGTTCCGGCTCAGACTGATGCCGTTCAATACGCGCAGCAATCGAAAGCTCCGGAATCTCATAAACCTCCTCAAAGACCGGCAGGAAATTGCAGTCCAGCAGCACCCATTCGTTCTTCAGGAAGCCGACGTAGAAGCAGCGGTGCTGCGCTTCATCATACGAACCGTCCATGCGCTTCTCAATTTCCGTCAGCACATCGCAGATGATCTGTTTGCCGCAAACATCCGGCAGCGCGCTGCTTTCAGTCTGTTCGCTGAACAAAACCGCCTCGCGGATTCCCTGCATCATCAGGTCACAAAGATGATCATAGGCAAGCTGCTCCTCGCTTTCTCTGACAGGGCCCTGATTCTGCACCAGCGAAACATAGCGGCACAGCAGCGTTGCGATCTTCTGGATGCTTTTGAACACATTGTTCCGCAGTCTGCCCATCAGGTCAGAGGATTTTTTCTCCAGCCGGATCAGTGCGCCTGCTTCCGCCCATTTCTCATCAATCAGCGCGTTGATTTTCTGGGAATCCAAGTTGCTCTCATCAATCGAACACTCATCACGGATCAGCGTTGTCATGAGATACTCCGAAATCAGCTCCACCGATTCGCGTTCATTTTTCCGCACAGAATCCAGCAGCACCGCCAGATTGCTGCCGCGGTTAAACAGCAGCTTTTTCGTTTCCAGCATCCGCTTCTGATGTGCCGTTTCCTTTGCATCCGTCTCGATGTAAAGCTCATAGAGTTTCTGCGCTTCCTGCGTGACCTCCTGCAATTCCGCTTCCAGACGCATCCGGTCTTTCTGGCGGTAATTGGCGTAGGCATCCATGCCGTGATGATACCGGAGCTTGAATTCTTTCATCCGGTAAATCAGATCCCGCAGCGCAGTGTTCTGTTCCAGCAGCGGCCATCCTGCAATGGTGCTGTACAGCGTATGAACATTGTGATCATACATGGCATGATCATAGAAGAAATTGCGGATAATGGCGGCAATGGCAAGATATTCCGAAATCGGATAGCTGACGCTGAAATACACGTCATACAGAATATCCGAACTGTACCGGCACTGTTCCAGCGGATCATTATACGCATAGGCAAGCTGCTTATAAAAGTTCTCCATCTCCGGATGCACCTTCATGAACGACCTTGCATAGGCAGTTGCGCAGTACGGCTTTTCGGCAATCAGCATCTCCATGCAGAGATGCAGGATTTTTTCGCGCTTTTCTGCGGTCAGTTCCACCGGTGTCACCGCCGCAGGAACATACGGCTTTGCGGCATATCTGTATGGTTCCTCCGGCTGGGATTCCGCCGCATCTTCCGGCAGATCTTCCGTTTCCTCCGGCTGCGATTCCGCCGCATCTTCCGGCTGGTCTTCCGTTTCCTCCGGCTGCGATTCCGCCGCATCTTCCGGCAGATCTTCTGTTTCCTCCGGCTGGGATTCCGCCGCATCCTCCGGCAGGTCTTCCGTTTCCTCCGGCTGAGATTCCGCCGCTGCTTCCGGCAGATCTTCTGTTTCCTCCGGCTGGGATTCCGCCGCTGCTTCCGGCAGGTCTTCCGTTTTCTCCGGCTGGGATTCCGCTGCATCCTCCGGCAGATCTTCTGTTTCCTCCGGCTGGGATTCCGCCGCATCTTCCGGCAGATCTTCTGTTTCCTCCGGCTGGGATTCCGCCGCTGCTTCCGGCAGGTCTTCCGTTTCCTCCGGCTGGGATTCCGCCGCATCTTCCGGCAGATCTTCCGTTTTCTCCGGCTGGGATTCCGCCGCTGCTTCTGCTTCCGTCTCCTCCGCAGAATTCTGCTTCGGGAGATCCCTGCGCTGATCCAGACGGCAGATCCGGCGCAATTCCGCATACTCCACCCGCGCACCCGTCGCACCGGAATAAACAGACCCGTCGGTATCATCCATCACAAATGTATTCTCCAGAGAAAGCACTTTGCATTCCTGGCACAGCCATTGATTCACAGCAAATGCCTGATTCTTGTTCATGCCAATCACAAGCAGATACGAGTCTTTCAGTGCAAGTTTCCGTACACTGCGGCACAGTTCCAGAAACTGATCCGGACGGTTGCTGATAATACCTGCACAGATCAGATTCGCACGCAGATCCATGCAGCTTCTGAACGCCTGCGCATAGAAATACGTCATAATCTCAATCACAGGCTGATCCTGCTGCTGCACAAACCAGCGTTTCCAGAACCGCACATACATCATCCGCAGCATCAGCGCATTGGCATCGCTGACAGACGGTGCAGCATTCTGGAACTTCAGTATCCGCTTGTCCATTTTCAGCAGCTTCACGGTCTCACGCTGCTGCATCACCTTTCTGCCTTTTTCAGAAAGCACGTAAATGCTGTCGGAATCTTTCATGCGCAGGATATTCAGATAGCCGAGTTTCTGATAACTGTCGCACAGTTCCGCGGCTTCTTTTACCGTACTGTTGATCCGGTATGCCAGCATTTCCGGCACGGTAAATCCGTTCATCACGATCTCAACCAGCACCATGGCAAGCTTACCCTGCGAATTCCGGTTGTCGTTCCGGAATGTCTTCGCGCCGACCACGCCCGATGCCTTCTTGCTGACAATCTGCTGAATGACCTTTGAGGATGCAGAAACCGTCATGCTGTCCGGATTATGGATGCCGATTGTTTCCCAGAACGACGGCTGTTCCTGCTTCGGTTCTGCCCTGCAAACTGTGACCGGTTCTGCTTCCTGCGCCTTCTCCTGCACAGATTCCGGTTCTGAACGCTGTACGGTTTCCGGTTCTGCGGCAGGTTCAGCCGCCTGCACAATTTCCGGTGCAGTTTCCGCCGCCGCTTCCGGCAAATCTGCGGGCTGCGCCTCCTGCACGCCGGCATCTGCCGGAACGGACTGCTACGCCGGCAGTACATCCCCACAGATTTCCGCTGTCGTTTCGCCGGATGCTGCGGCTGTTCCGGCAAGCACATACCGGCGGGCAACCAGACCGTCATAAATACGGCGCTCCGGATAATACCGGTGAATCTCATCCATCAGCGTTTCCCATTTTTCCAGTTCCGCCGCAGAGTCCCCCGGTGTCTCCTGAATGCCCCGCAGGAACAGTTCCTGCGGTTTTGCGGTATTGTCATCCACGGAATGATCCGCAAGATACTCCGGATCTTGCAGTTGTTCCAGCAGCGATGCCGCCTGCTGCTGATAACTGCACAGCGCATCCGCATAAACAGAAAACTGCGACTGCACACGGACAAACTGTTCCAAAATCCGCTTCACAGCGCAGACCTTCTCTGCGAGTTCCATGTTGTACTGCGTGACCGCCTGCTGATACGCTGCCAGATCGCTTCCGGCTGCCGGCAGAATGCTTTCCGGCAAAATCCTGCCGGCTTCTGCCGCAGCGGTATCATAGCACTGATGCAGCGCTGCAATCATCTCCTGATAATCCGATGCTTCCTTCCGGGGAATGAGTTTCCCCGCCTGCATTTCGGAGAGCATTTCCTCCAGTGAAAGCGTTGCCGCCTGCATCATCTGCTGGAAATGCAGGACGGCTTCTTGAAATTTCCTGTCATTCATGTATAGTCCCTCTTTGTTCACATCTCAAACGGGTGGCGGATCTTATTAGGAATATTATAACACAGTGAACAAGAAATGTCAACGCAAACATACACATTTATGCAGTTTGTAAACAAGGCGCGGATTTTGCAGGCAAAACACCGGATCACAAGTGCCGTTTCCGGAAAATTGCACAAAACAACAAATACAGCCGCAGCAAACAATCCGCCGTCTGTTGCCCTTCCAGACGGCGGATATTGTGATTCTCAGTTTTTGCGCTGTTTTTTGTGCGCAATTTTATACGCATACATTCTGCGGTCTGCCTCCTTGATCTGTGTCTCCAGCGCATTTTCCTCCGATGCCGGATAGCAGACACAGCCGATGCTTGCGGTAATCTCAAAAGGTCTGCTGGTCATCATGGCATTCTTGTCCGCCAGAATCTGCTCAAATTTCCGGATACGTTCCTGTCCGTCTTTTTCATTCAGTGCGCCGGCTGCAATCAGCACAAATTCATCGCCGCCTGTGCGCACGGCAAGATCATCCCTGCCGGCAATCATCCGGATGGATTCTGCAATTGTCATCAGCCCCACATCGCCCTGTTCATGCCCGAAATGGTCATTGATGTATTTCAGACCGTCCATGTCAATCACCCAGATCACAAAACAGTCGTCCGGACGCAGCCGGTCTCTGCGGCGCTGATACAGCATCTCCATGCCGCGCCGGTTCAGCAGTCCGGTCATGGAATCCCGAATCGAGTAGTCGATCAGCTTGCTGACGATTCTGACCATGTGCAGGGAGTTATTCACATTCCGCAGCCACAGCGTCGAGACCTCATCCGCAGACCGCTTTGCGTCCATTGCCGTTTGCAGCACCGCGAATCCGATTGTATCATCACTGAAATGCGACGGCAGAAAATAGAACACAACCGGTTCATCGCGGGGATCATCCAGTGCCGGCAGCATTTGCGCGGTCTGGAAGCAGTATGCATCCGAATCCTCCGAATAGCGTTCCTTTGAATACCCGTCCTCCTCAATCTGCGGCACACAGCAGATGACACATCGCATGGTTTCCGGATAACCGGTAATGCAGCGGCTTTCCGGATCACTCCAGTCGCTTCTGAGGCAGAGATAGAAGCGCCGGTAAGGCTGAAGCAGATAGGAGACATCCGTGATGGTTTGCAGGATCTGATCCTTGTCCTGAATGACCGACAGCGTCTCAAACATATAGCTTTCGTGCAGCCCCTGCATATCGTTGACGGTCAGGCTGCCGTCCGGATTCCGCTTTCTCTCATTCGGGTTCAGCCCGATCCCCTGAAGCAGCCGGAGATCATCCGCCTTCTGCACGCAGCCGCAGCTTGCACCGGTCTGCAAGCCATGATGTACCGGCATCCGGATCTCCGCTTCCGGAACATTCGGTTCTATGATCGTATGCATCAGGTTGACCGCCTGCGCTGCCATGCCATAGACATCCGGCATATAGGATGTGATGCTGACGGTATTGAAGATCGCTTCTTTTGTGGCATCATAGCCGGTCACGCGCACCTGATCCGGCACTTTGATGCCGCCGCTGATCAGACGGTTTGTCAGACCGATCGCCATGAAATCATTTGCGCATACCACCGCATCCGGCAAAGCAAGCTCACCGGAAAGCAGCCTGTCTGCGAAGGCTTCTCCGCCGGTATACCAGAAATTGCCGTAAAAAACCTTTTCTCTTGCGTCAGGCAGACCCTCCGCCTGCATCTGTTCGCAGAAGGCATCCGCACGGCCCTCTGAGATCACATAATCCTGCTGACCGGTCAGCAGATACAGATTCCGGCAGTGATGCGCTTCCACCAGATGCTTCACCACCTGCCGGATAGCTTTCCGGTCATCCGTATAAACGACCGGATAACCGGCAAGCGGCAGATCCAGTGACACGACCGGCTTCCTGCAGTACCGCCGGAGATCGTCCTCCAGATGCTCCAGAACCGTCCGCACCTGATCTTCATACAGCGCAAGCGATGCCGCCAGCACACCGTCCACCAGATCATAATTCAGCAGGCGGAAAATATTGATCTCCCCGTTCAGGTACAGCCTGTCCGGATGGCAGACCTTCACCATTGTACTGAACACCAGCAAATCATAATTGTATTGCGCGCACTGACTGCGGACACCTGTGATGACTGCCTGCGCATAATCCGATGCCGGATCGGCAATCAGCAAAGCAAGACGCCTGCGCGGAACGGGATTCTTCATTGACATTCCTCCAATATCCTGCTGACAGTTCCGGCTGCTTCCGCAGCCGCAGCGCAGAGATAGTTATATTTATTTTACTGCATACGAAATCAAATGTCAAGACATGAAATCTGAACAATTTCGGAATCCTGATGCATAAAATATAAATAAACTATTGAAAGTTATCGTTCAATATGATATAATGCAGGTAGCAGCGCATGAACGCTGCGCACGGATGCATTTTGGAGAAAGGAGCGAATATGGAACATACTCTTTTGCCGATGAACGGCTACGGCAGCATTCCGTCCGGACTGCCCGGCGGATTTTTCGTCTACGAATCTCATGAACCGGAAACAATTCTATTTGCGGATCAGAATGTCATTGATCTTTTCGGGTGCAGCACGTTTGAAGAATTCATGGAATATGTCGGCAGTTCTTTTCAAGGCATGGTGCATCCGGATGATCTGCACAAGATTGAAAACCAGATTCAGGCACAGACCCTTTTCGGTGAAAAGCGGCATGACTATGTCCGCTACCGCATCATCACCAGACAGGGCGAAACCCGCTATATTGAGGATTTCGGTCATCTGCTGCACATGGAAAACGGCAGGAGCGTTTTTTATGTGTTCATCGTAGATGTGGACCAGAATGAATATCTGAACAACAACCGCAATTCCTTCGCTGAGGCGGAACTCCTCGCCCGCAATCAGGAAACGGATGAACTGACCGGTCTGTTCAATATGTCCTTCTTTTATTACAAAATCCAGATGATGCTGGCACAGCCCGAATCCTGGCGGCTGGAACTCGCCTTTGTCTATTTTGATATTCCGAACTTCAAGCTGTATAATGAACGCCACGGCTTCAAACTCGGAGATGAACTCCTTTGCGATTTTGCCCGCGCCATCCGGGAATGCTTTGCCGGCGCGACCGTCGCACGGTTTTCCGATGACCGCTTCTTTGTCTGCGTGAACTGTCCCCAATCAGAGGTCATCGAGAAGGTGCATCTGGTCTACAAGCGGATGCTGTTCACAGATGATGTCAACAAGAAAGTACGCATCAAAGCGGGCATCTATTTTCAGGACGGAAACCGTGCAGAGGTCGGTCTTGCCTGCGACCATGCCCGTCTTGCGTGCAGCAGCATCAAACGGCGGCACGATGTGTATTACTGCATCTATGATGATCTCCTGCGTGAAAATCTCAGGAAGCAGCAGTATGTTGTGGATCATATTGAGGAAGCGATTGAAAACGGATATATCCGCGTGTATTATCAGCCGGTCATCCGCGTCAAAAGCGGCAAAATCTGCGGCTATGAGGCGCTGGTGCGGTGGATTGACCCGCAAATCGGTATGTTCTCCCCTGCCGATTTCATCGAAACGCTGGAACAGTTTCACCTGATTCATCTGGTGGATCAGTATGTCATCCGGCAGGTTTGCATGGATTACAGGCGTCTTGCCGATGCCGGTGAACCGCTTGTGCCGGTTTCGGTGAACATCTCGCGGCTGGATTTTGATTTGTGCGATATTTTCGGGTTTGTGCTGGAAACCTGCCGGGAATACGGTGTCCCCAAAAATATGCTGGATCTCGAAATCACAGAGAGTGCCATCAATGACCATGTCGGCTACATCAAGAGCGAGTGCGACCGGATGCGGCATCTGGGATTTCATCTCTGGCTGGATGATTTCGGCAGCGGCTATTCTTCGCTGAATACCATTGCAGACTATGACTTTGACGTGCTGAAGCTGGATCTCGTTTTTCTGCGCAGCTACGACCGGAACGATAAAACTGCCGCCCTGATGAAATACATCATCAAAGGGGCAAACGGCATGGGCATTGAACCGCTTTGTGAAGGCGTGGAGAGCGCATCGCACTTTGATTTTCTGCGGCAGATCAACTGCGAACGCGCACAGGGATTCTTTTTCGGGAAGCCGATGCCGCTTGACGAAACCCGCGCAGCGACTGCCCAAAAAGGCATGACCTGGGAAACACCGGAAGACATTTCATAAATGCGGCAGAAGGTCTCCGCCATACCGCGGCGTTGCATTTTCCGGCACAGTATGATATAATGAATGCACATTCATTATAGACTCTCTGAATGCCCCTGCAGATCCGCAAATCTGAGATTTGCTCCCTGCATATCGGGCGATTATACCATAAACGCTTTGCTTATATGGTATGATACATAAAACTACGAAAAGCCGGTGAATAACATGAATGCAGCCATCGCCCTGATTGAAGATGAACCGGACATCCGCAAATTGCTCTCCGGATTTCTCACGCGCAGCGGCTGTACCGTCCGCGAAGCAGCCGACGGCATCGCTGCGGCAGAATTGCTTTCCGATGAACCCTTCGACCTCATCCTCATGGATCTGATGCTGCCCGGCATCAGCGGCGAAACCCTCATTGCCGATCTGCGCAGACATTCTGATACCCCCGTGATTGTCATATCCGCGAAATCCATGCTGGAAACGCGTCTGGAGGTTCTGCGCCTCGGCGCGGATGACTACATCCTGAAACCGTTTGACCTCAGCGAAGTGCTGGTGCGCATGGAGGTTGTATTGCGGCGCGCAGGCAGAACACAGCTTCCAAAGCTGCTGCGTGTCGGGAAACTCACCCTCTGTCCCGCCGAAAACCGTGCCTGCTGGGCGGACATCCCGCTGGCACTGACCGCGAAGGAATTTCAGCTTCTGCTGCTGTTTATGGAACATCCGAAGAAGGTGTATTCCAAAGCAAATCTCTATGAATCCGTCTGGAATGAGGAATATTGCTATGAGGACAACACCGTCAGCGTCCATGTCAGCAATCTGCGGGCAAAGCTGAAAAAGGCTTCCGGCTGCGATCTCATCGAGACCGTCTGGGGCATCGGATACCGCATGAAGGAGGATGCCACATGAAGACCGCCGCCATCTGCATTCTGCTGATTCTCTGCGCGGCACTGACGGTCTGCCTCATTCTCATGAAGCAGCAGATCAAACAGATCACGCGGGAACTGCACAAGAACCTCGATCCCGCCTACAACCGGCAGACAACAATCACACTGCTTGACCGCGATCTCAACAGGCTGTGTACGGAGATTAACCATTCTCTCGATGCACAGCGGCATCTCAAGCTGGATGCTGCCCGTGCGGAACGGAATCTGCGGCAGTCTGTCTCGGATATTGCCCATGATCTCCGCACCCCGATGACGGTCATCAAGGGCAATTTGCAGCTCCTCGCACAGGAAGAACAATTCTCAGAACGCGGCGCAGAGTATCTCGCAATCTGCCGCAGCAAAACGGACGTGCTGAAAGATATGGCGGATGCGTTCTTTGAGATGTCCGTACTGGAAAGCGATGACACCGCACCGGAACTTGCACCGATTAACCTCACAAAGGTGCTGATGCAGTTTCTTGCAGACAGTGAAGCGGCAATCCGGCTGCACGGGCTTGAACCGGAAATCGTGTTTCCGGAGAAGACTGTCTATATTCAGGCGGATGAACAGATGCTTGTGCGGATGCTGGGCAATGTGCTGAACAATCTGCTGAAATATGCGAAGGAAAGCTTCCGGCTGACCGTCTCGCAGGACGATGCCTGCTGCACAATCGCCTTTTCCAACACTGTTTCACCGGAGAAGATGCCCGATCCGGCGCAGATGTTCGCACGATGCTACCGTGCGGATGCATCCCGCAGCGGCAGCGGCGCGGGACTGGGACTGTACATTGTGCGGCTGCTTGCCGAAAAGCAGAATGCAGCGGTCCGTGCGCAGACCGCCGGTGATCTCCTGACGATCTGCATTGCATTCCCGAATGCAGCACAAAAAACCGCATCCGCCTGAACGAAATGATGCGCAGAAGCCCCGAAGTGACCGGCAGATCACTTCGGGGCTTTCGGTGTCTCCGCCGGAATGAGGTATCTCCGACGGATTATAAATGGGGGCTCTGCCATTAAGAAGCCCATTATAGGTAATTATCAGTATTTGCTGTTCATTATAGCACTATGGATTTACAGCAAATACGACCATTTTATCATAACGGGATTTCAAAGGGGCAGCATCCCTTTTGCGGGATTGGCAGCGCAAATTATGAACAAATTGTAAACTTTTTCATTCTTAAAGGTTTCTTTATACTTTTCCTATATCATAAAACCAGCAAAGGAGATCAGCTGGAATCCTGCACCCAGAAGGAGGAACTGTTATGTCTGAAATCATCATAGAAGCAAAAGACCTGACCAAGCAATTCAAAACGCATAAGGCTGTGGACAGCGTCAGCTTCCAGATCCGGCAGGGCATGATCTGCGGTCTGATCGGCCCGAACGGCGCCGGCAAAACCACCATCATGAAAATGCTCGGCGGACTCGTACTCCCGACATCCGGCAGCTTTTCGATCTTCGGCGGCAGCTCGGAAAAGGAGCTTGCGCATTCCCGCTCGCGCATGAGCTTCATGATCGAAACGCCCTATGTCAAAGAAGAACTCTCCGCCCGCGAAAATCTCGAAAAGCTCCGGCTGCAAAAGGGCATCCCGAACCCCCGGCGCGTCGATGAAGTGCTGGAACTCGTCGGGCTTGCCGATACCGGCAAAAAGCACGTAAAAAAGTTCTCGCTCGGAATGCGGCAGCGGCTCGGTCTTGCGGGCGCACTGCTCTCAAAGCCTGAGATCATGGTGCTGGATGAACCGGTCAACGGACTCGACCCCGAAGGCATCATCGAGATCCGTGAGCTGCTCCGGCGCTTCAACCGCGAGGAAAATGTCACCATTCTGATCTCCTCGCACATTCTCGCGGAACTCTCGCAGCTCTGCACCGATTACCTCTTTATCCGCAAGGGGCAGATCCGGCAGTTCACCTCTGCGGAGGAGCTGCACAAGATCTGCGGTGAATATTATCACATCGACACCAATGACAACGCCGTTGCGCTGGCAACTCTGCAAAATAAGCTCGGCATCGAAACCTGCGATGTTCTCAAAGACGGCACTCTGCGGCTCTTTGAGCGGCTTGATGATCTGCCGCTGATCTCGAAAACACTCTACGAAAACGGTCTTGTGCCGACCACGCTGCACATCCATGAGGCCGATCTCGAATCCTATTATATGAAACTGGTAGGTGATGACAATGCTGAACATTCTGAAAGAGAATCTGCGGCAAGCCGTTCATGATAAGCTGCTGCTGGGCGCGGGCGCGCTGCTCGTAATCGAGGGCATCAGCACTGTCGCCGGCGATGAGACACTGACGGCTGCAACCGGCAGCGAGGCTGTCGGCGGGATCGGCATTTTCGCGGGGGCGCTCCTGCCGATCTTCATCGGCGTGATCACAGGCAGAATCTGCGGTACAGATCTCCGCGACAAGACCGCGAATTATGAGATCCTGTTCGGTAAAAAGCGCTCCGCGGTCTATCTCGGCAGATTCTTCGCCGCACTCATCGTCTCATGCGCGGTGACACTGCTGGTCACGCTTGTACCGGTCTGCTTCATGGCGCTCCGGAACGGCTGGGGCGGCAGCATCACGGCGGGCAATGCGCTACTGCATTTCGGGATGATCTTCCCGTTTGTCTTCCGGCTTGCGGCGGTCTACGCCGCCCTCACCTTCCTTGCCGGCAATGATCTTGTCCCCATTACCGTTTCGTTTGTCGGCACATTGCTGGTCATGATCGCGTCGTTTCTTCTGGAAGACGCAGGCTATGCGCTCACATGGCAGACCGCTGCAAGCGATCTCAAAACCATGCTGGATTTCTCCAATACGACGGAAGGTTTTCTGGACGGTCAGGATATTCTCGTATACAAGGCGTTTCTCTCCGGCGGCACGGTTCTGCGGATGCTCTGCACATCGTTCGGCATCGGGCTGATGTGGCTCGCAGCCGGACTTGCAGTCTACCGGAAACGCGATATTTCATAAGGAGGCGGACTGTTATGCTTGATATTATGCGTTATCAGTTCCGGCAGCTTTTGCGTTCAAGAACGGCGCTCCTGCTCTTTTTTCTGGTATTTGCCGTATTCTTCGTGCTGCTTTTTCTGACCACTGCAAACTACGGAGAACCGCGGGATTTCATGACCGCTGTTCTGCCGAAAACACTCCCGTTCATTGCGGTTTTCTCCTCAGCACTTCCCGGCATTTACATCGGCATTGCCTGCGGCGATGACCTCGCAGACAAGACCATCAACCATGAGCTGACTGCCGGCAGAAGCCGTGCGGCATCGCTGCTGGGGCGCGCGGTTCCGGCGCTGATCTTCGTTCCGCTGATGACGGCGGCGCTGTGCGGTCTGCCGTTTGTGCTGTACGGAATTCTGTACGGCGCGGGCGATACGATTCCGCTCTCTGCAATCGCGCTGCGCTTTCTGCTGATGCTGTTTCCGCTGATGCGGCTGAGTGCCTTTTTCATTCTGCTGATATTCGTCGTCAAAAAGCAGATTGTCAGCATCGTCAGCGTTATGGTCATCACACCGATCGCACTCTCAGCGACAAGCAGCAGCAGCACATCCGTCCTGCTCGCAACCTGCCGCCGCGTTCACGGAATGCTGAGCATTTCTGATTTCATCAACCTCTCGATCTTTGACAGCTGGCGCACTTACGATCTCAAATTAAACGAATATTACACCTACTATCCGGAACTGCCTGCCTCGCAGATCGCGCTGACAGTGATCTGTTCGCTGGTGATGACCGCAGTCTATCTGCTGCTGAGCTATCACTATTTCCATGTGGATGATATGAACTGAAAGGAGGCTGCGTCATGCAACAATCAGATTTGACTGCGTTTCTGGTCTGTGCAGCGTTCTGCGTGATCCTGTGGATGCTGGCTGACCGCGCTGACCGCGTGAAAAGTACAAAATGGAAGCTGCTCTGGCTGATTCCGGCAGCGGGTGCATTTCTCATCCCGAAATACGGCCCAGATCTCTCTTTGCTGCCGCTGTATCTCGGCGCAGTCATCGCCGCACTGGGCTTCTTCACTGAAAACAAACGAAACCGCAAAATGATCTCCGCAGCGGGCGCTGTCTGCATCCTGCTGAGCATTCCCGCCTGCAAGTGGAATCCGCGATACCGTGCGAAAGATTACTTCGGGGATTTCGAGCAGCTCTATGCCGGTATGCGTGAGCATTATGTCCTGACGGAACACAAGGGCATCGACTGGGATGCGCTCTATACGAAATATCAGCCGCAGTTCGCGGAGATTGACCGCACACAGGATGCCGGTGCAAATTCGCTTGCATGGGCGGCTTTCTGCGGCGAATTTCACGACGGCCATGTCGGCTATATCGCGCGGCAGGAAGATGCGGCCGAAGATGTGTCTGCGGCGTTCCGCAAAGCACTCGGCAATGATTACGGGCTTTCCGTCATGCGCTGCACGGACGGCAGCTTTGCGGCGGTCAATACCGATCCGTGCCTTGCGGCATCCGGCATTCACAATGGCACGGTTATCACGAAATGGGACGGCAAATCCCCCGATGCCGTCAGCAAAACATCCCCTGCATACGGTCTCAGGGCTGCCGTTGCAGATCCCGAAAACGAGGAACTGTATATCAATCTGGACAGCTACCCCGACATCGACAACGAGATCTTCTGGAGCGGTGTGCTGGCGGCAGGCATCGGCGGAGACAGCGTCACGGTGACCTATCTCGATGATGCCGGTACAGAGCAGACTGCTGTTCTCCCGCGGCTGGGCGATTACTTTGCGCGGATCTGCGGCACGCTGCAAACGATCAATCAGGGCGTGAATGCAGGCAATCTCGAATGGAAAAAGCTCAATGACACCACCGCCTGCCTGCGCATCAAGGGCATGAGCTACGATTCCAAGACCTATGAGCAGGAAGAAGACGGCTACAACGAGATGAAAGACGAGATCCGCGCGGCGATCCTGCGCTATCAGCAGCAGGGCGTGCAGGATGTCATCATCGACCTGCGCAGCAATACCGGCGGCTCTCCGCACATGGTCAGCGGCGTGGTTTCGATGTTCGCACCGAAGGGAACGCATTACAATAATTCCACCTGTCTCTGGGATGACAGGCATCACTGCTGGGCAACGGATGATACCGGCAGATACATCCCCAAGGATGACATCAACTTTGAGGGCGAACAGCTCCTCGGTGACGGCAGAGTGATCGTGCTGGTCAATTCCGAGACCGTCAGTGCCGGCGACGACATGGTGAAGGTCATGGAGGATATGGAGAATGTGACAATCCTCGGCTTTACCGGCCCGAACGGTTCGTGTCAGGCGGTCAATTATCTGGCGGGAGACTGCGGCATCGTCAGCTTTTCCAGCTGTGCCACGCTGGAACGCGACGGCAGCATCTTCATTGATTCCGGCATTGACCGGCAGAGCACGGACGGCGATGCGGTACAGATTGTTCCCTTTGACCGTGCAGCGATCCATGCACTCTTTGATGAACATGAGGATTATCTGCTGAAGCAGGCACTTGCGGAATTGGAAAAATAAAATACGCCTGCGGCATAAGGTATCGCTGCGCGATGATTA
>DGVV01000075.1:0-31011 GCA_002395085.1 Ruminococcus sp. UBA4275
ACTTTATCTACAAGCTGAGGCGATCTGCACTGTGCAGACCGCCTTTTCTGCACTTTTTTCTGCGATACGGTTGACTTTTCGCCGCTCCCGTGCTATAATAAATATGTTGCAAATTCAAAAAATCAAGTGAGGTGAGCAAAGTGGCTAACAGTGACAGTTGTGGTTCAAACGGGCGATTACCGCAGATACGCCGGAACAGAACGGCTGCACCGCACAGACTGCTTTGCTGCCTGTGTGCTTTTTGTGCGTAAGCCCCTGCTCTGTCGTATCATCCGGCTACCTTGTTTGTGACCGCAAACAGGGTCTTTTTATGCCCATTTGTCCGTTGCTGTCATGAGATCGCAGCAGATTTCATGAAAAACGGAGGAATGTTTCATGGCAACTGAGATCACTCAGGATCAAAGCGTCGCGGTCAGACCTGATTACGAGCTGGAGATTGCCGGGATCATCCGCGGCAATGATGCCCCGCGTGCAATGCTCTCCAAGCTCAGCGATTATCACGCTAATGATATCGCACAGGTCATGCAGACGCTGACAACACAGGAACGCAAAAAACTCTGCCGTATATGTACCGCCGATATGCTTGCGGAAATCTTCGAGTATCTGGAGGAAGATGACGCCGGTGCTTATCTGCGGGAGATGGATCTCCAGAAAGCGGCAGATGTCATTGCCGAACTGGAAACCGATACCGCCTCGCACGTTCTGCGCGAGATCGACAAGGAGCGGCGTCTGCTGCTGATCGACCTGCTTCCCCCAGATACGCAGAAGGAACTGCGTATGATCGCTGCCTTTGATGAGGACGAAATCGGCAGTAAGCTCACGACAAACTGTATCGTGATCCGCGAAAATCTCACGGTCAAAGAGGCAATGCGGGAACTCGTCCGGCAGGCAGAAGAAAATGACAATATCTCCACGCTGTTCGTCGTGGATGAATCCGGTGCATATTACGGCGCAATCGACCTCAAGGAACTGATTACCGCGCGACAGAATGTACCGCTCGAAAATCTCATTTCTACGTCATTTCCGTATGTCTATGCGCATGAGGCAATTGATGACTGTATCGAAAAGCTGAAGGATTATTCCGAAGACTCTGTTCCGGTACTGGATAACAGCAGCAAACTGCTTGGCGTCATCACGGCAGCAAGCATCATCGAGGTCGTCGATGACGAAATGGGCGAAGACTACGCGAAATTCGCAGGTCTGACCGCAGAAGAAGATTTGCAGGAGCCCCTGCGCGAAAGTATGAAAAAGCGCCTGCCGTGGCTGTTTGTGCTGCTCGCACTGGGCTTGCTGGTTTCGTCTGTGGTCGGCATTTTCGAGCGCGTGATTGCACAGCTCACTTTGATTATGGCGTTTCAGTCACTCATTCTGGATATGGCAGGCAATGTCGGAACGCAGTCGCTGGCTGTCACCATCCGTGTTCTGACCGACGAAAACCTCACTTTCTCCCAGAAAATGCACCTCGTCATCAAGGAAATGCGTGTCGGTTTGTGCAACGGTCTCCTGCTGGGGCTTCTTTCCTTTGGACTGGTCGGGCTGTACATCTGGCTTGTCAAGCACAATGCACCGCTGACAGCGTTTGCCATTTCCGGCTGCATCGGCACATCCCTGATGCTGGCAATGCTGATTTCCAGCGCTGTCGGCACACTGATCCCGCTGTTCTTCAAAAAAATTAAAGTTGACCCCGCAGTCGCATCCGGCCCGCTCATCACGACCGTCAACGACCTCGTCGCTGTCGTCACCTACTACGGCTTGAGCTGGATTCTGCTGCTCAATGTGCTGCATCTCGGCAGCTAAGCATCCCGCAGCCGAACCGCTGAAACACTGTGCAGAGTATTCGCGATTGAATGCTCTGCATTTTTTGTGCTGCATTGCGGAAATTTGTAGAAAATTCCGGAAATACGCGGATTCCTTGACTTTTTCCGCATTATTATGGTATAATAGCGTGGAGTATTATCGAAAAATGCGTGTTTTGCTGATAGAAAGAGGGAATTCAGATGGCAGAAACAACGCAAAGAACCAATGAAATTGTCAAAGTCAGCCTGCGCGGCATCGCAGTCAATCTGCTGCTTGTCGCTTTCAAAGCAGCCGTGGGTCTGGCTGCACATTCCATTGCAGTCACACTGGATGCGGTCAATAATCTCAGTGATGCACTCTCGTCAGTCATCACCATTATCGGCACAAAACTTGCCGGACGTGCCGCAGACCGTCAGCATCCGTTCGGACATGGCAGGATTGAGTATATCTCTGCATTCGCCGTCGCAATTATGGTGCTGCTCGCAGGCGTCACCTCGCTGAAGGAATCCGTCGGCAAAATCCTGCATCCGAATGAAACGAATTACACCGTTGTTTCACTCGTGCTCCTCGCAGCCGGTGTCAGCGCAAAGATCTTTCTCGGACAGTATTTCCGCAAAAAAGGCAAGGCGCTGAATTCGGCATCGCTGGAAGCTTCCGGCACAGATGCCCTCTTTGACGCCGTGATTTCCTTCGCAACGCTGCTTGCCGCAATCGTCGCAATGACACTCGGCTGGAAACTGGAAGGCATCCTCGGCGCAGTCATCTCGCTGTTCATCCTCAAAGCCGGTATTGAAATCATGTACGACACGGTACAGACGATCATCGGCGTGCGTGCGGACAGCACCCTGACTAAAAGTATCATTCAGTCGCTCGAAAAATATCCGGAGGTCAACGGCGCATTCGACCTCATCCTGCACAGCTACGGTCCGGATACGTATTTCGGTTCGGTTCATGTGGAACTTGATGACGAAATGACCGTCCGAGAAATGGATGCACTGACACGCCGCATTGTGCCTCAGATTTTCAATGAATACGGTGTCCTGCTGACGGTTGGTGTATACGCAACCAATACCTACAGCGAAGAAGCAAAAGCGATCCGCAATGCTGTGCATGAGGAAATTGCCAGGCATCCGGAGATCATCCAGATGCACGGTTTCTACGCAGATACCGACGACGGACAGTGCGATTTCGACATCATCTTCGATTTTCGTGCAGAAGATCCGAAGCGCACCGTGGAGGAAATCCGCAATGCGCTGTCGGCACAGTTCCCGCTGTATCACTTTTCCATCGTGATCGACCGCGATTTCAGCACCTCGGACGAAGAATAACAGAGAACAGAAAGACAGGAGAATGCTATGGTTTTCAGCAGTTTTGAATTTTTGCTCTGGTTCATGCCGTTTTGTATCGTTGTCTATATGCTGGCACGAAAACGCACCAAGAATCTGGTGCTGCTCTTTTTCAGCATCGTGTTCTATGCATACGGCGCGATCGAAACACCCGCATATCTCTGGCTGATCCTCGGATCGGTTGTCATCAACTGGATCATTGGTATGCTGATCGGCAAGCGCGATTATCTGCAAAAGACCTATCTGACAATCGGTCTGGTCTGGGATTTCGGCTGCCTGTTCATCTTCAAGTATCTCGATTTCTTTATCAAAAACCTCAATCACCTGCCGCTGATCAATCTCCCGCTGACGAATCTGATTCTCCCGCTGGGCATCAGCTTTTTCACCTTCCAGATTGCATCGTATCTCATCGACGTTTACCGCGGCAAGGTGCGCGTGGAGTATGATCTGGTTGATCTCGGCACATATATTCTGATGTTCCCGCAGCTCATTGCAGGCCCGATTGTCCGCTTTGAAGACGTGCAGAAAGAACTGCACAACCGTACCGTCCGCTGGGATGAGTTTGTGGAGGGTGTGCAGATCTTTATTATCGGTCTGGGACGAAAGGTGCTGCTTGCGAATATGCTGGGCGGTCTCTGGAGTGACCTCGATATGGCTGGCTACGATGCCATCTCCACACCTGCTGCCTGGATGGGCATTGCGGCTTACAGTATGCAGCTTTATTTTGATTTCTCCGGCTATTCACAAATGGCAATCGGCATGGGCAAAATGTTTGGTTTCCATTTCCCGCAGAACTTCAATCACCCGTATCTCTCCGTCACGATGACTGAATTCTGGCGGCGCTGGCACATGACCCTCGGCACATGGTTCAAGGAGTATGTCTATTTCCCGCTGGGCGGCAACCGCAAGGGCAAAAAGCGGATGTATTTCAATATGTTCGTGGTCTGGACACTGACCGGCTTCTGGCACGGCGCAGACTGGAACTTCATCCTCTGGGGTATGCTGCTGTTTGTGCTGATGGCGATTGAAAAAGCAGGTCTTGGCGATTGGCTCAATAAGCACCGTGCCGTCGGACATCTGTATATGCTGTTCTGGATTCCGATGACCTGGCTGCTGTTCGCAATCAGCAACATGAAAGACATCGGAATGTATGCCGCAAAACTGTTCGGTCTGGGCGGCCCCGGCCTCATGGCGAGGGATTACGCCGTCTATTTCGGCACTTACGGCAAATGGCTCATTCTCGGATTGATCTTCTGTACAGCCCTGCCGGAAAACATCTATAAGAAAATGCAGAAATCCCGCAATGCGGCGTACCTCTGCATTCCGGTCATGCTCATCATCCTCGGATGCTCCTGCTACTGCATCTATAAGGGTATGAATGATCCGTTCCTCTATTTCAGATTCTAAGAAAGGCGGCGACATTTCATGAAACAGCAAGAGAGATCTCTGCTGGCGCTCGTTCTGTGCGCCGCATTTCTCGTAACGGGTAAGCTGTTCGTCTGGAAAAAGGCAAAACCCGACGAAATCCCCTACTCCGACACAAATGCAACTGAAATCGCAGACCCGGCGCAGACTGCTGTTACAGGCGGCAGCGATGTCACATCGACGACGTCCACAGTGACATCTACCGAAAGCAGCATCTCTGACGCCGCTGATGCCATTACGAATACCATTGTGCAGCAGACTACCACCACAGTCTCCGCTGATGCCGCACAGCAAACGGTCAGCACATCCTCCGCAGCACTGACCTCTGCATCCTCTGCTTCCACAACAGCGCAAACCACCTCCTCTGCGGCGGCGACCACATCCACAACGGCTGCCCCTGCTCCGGGCGGCTTCACGCAGGCACCGGAAGGCTATTTCAATGACGCGCTGTTCATCGGAGATTCCCGCACCGTCGGCCAGGCAAACTGGGGCGCGATTGAAGGCGCGACCTACTTCGCATCCGTCGGCATGAGTACCGCAAATATCTACAAATCTGAAAGCGAAGTCTCCACAACCAAAGGTATGGGCTTTGAAGCTACGATCAGCGCACGCCAATACGGCAAGGTCTATATCATGATGGGCATTAACGAACTTGGCAATGACCGCCCTACCACGCTCAATAATTTCAGTGCCCTGCTGGACCGCATCCGTGCCGCACAGCCCAATGCGATCATCTATATTGAGGCGAATCTGCACGTTACCGCTGCGCGTTCCGAGATGAATGTCTACGGTGTCAACAATCCGGAAATTAACAGCTACAACAATTCCCTCGCCGCATTCGCAGATGATGTCAACATCTTCTATCTCGATGTGAATCCGGTTTTCGATGATGCCTCCGGTGCGCTTGCTGCGGAGAATACCCGCGACGGCGTTCACCCGAACGGGTCAAATTATCCCGTCTGGAAAGAGTGGCTGGAAAATCACGTCATTGTGCGGTAAATCAGCATCAGACAGCAATGCCCCGAAGCGGTCGTGAAATCGCTTCGGGGCATTTATATATGTGTAGATCCGTTAAAAAACGGGCAGAGCCGTTTGACTCCGCCCGCATTTTTATTATTTGCGCAGCTTTTCCTCAATGCGTTCGCACAGCGGCTTCAGCACAAGATATGTGAACAAGCTGACAACGATGTAATCTGCGACGAAAACCAGCAGCCGCAGGAAGAATCCGTGAACAAAACGGCTGACGAAAAAGAAAACCGAGATCAGAAGCACGAAAAACACAACCAACTGAATGAAAGATGAAATCTTTCCGATGCGATCCTGTTCAGGCACTTGCGGAATTTTCAGACCCATGTGCGTATCCTCAGGCTTCCATAACCGGCATGGTGTGTGCGACCTTCCAGTCATTCTCCTCAAGCGCAGTCACAACCTTCGTGCGCTCCGATTCCGTCAGCGGAAGGTTGACGAGGCAGGCATTATCCACTGCGCTGACCTGCGCACCGTCTCTGCCGCGCTCTGCAAGGAACTGCGACAGATACTCGCAAACTTCAATCGCATTGTGCGGCTCAGCAAAGCGGATGAACATACCCGCCACTAGCTCGCTGATGTCCGCAACATGATCCTGCGAACCGTCATCAATCCAATCCTGCGAGAGAACCGTCTCATGCTGCTTGACCGCCTCGATGATGTCGCCCATCACGGCACTCGCCGTCGGAAGCTTGCCAGCACCGCGGCCGCAGAAATATGCACGGTCAATCGCATCGCCGCAGACCTCCACACAGTTGAACACGCCGTCCACGCGGGAAATCAGATTCTCATGCGGTACAAACATCGGCATAACCGCCGGCAGAATCTTGCCGTTTGCGAGCTTGCGCACGGAAGCAATCAGCTTGACTGCACCGTCCAGAGCATCCGCAGCGGCAGCATCTTCCAGAGAGATCTCGCGGATGCCCTCCGTATGAACGCTTGACGGATAGACGTGCTTGCCGAATGCCAGCGACGAGAGAATGCAGATCTTACGGCAGGCATCGTGACCGTCCACGTCGGCACTCGGCTCACGCTCTGCATAACCAAGCTCCTGCGCGAGTTTCAGTGCAGCATCAAAGGACATATCATCGCTGAGCATCTTGTTCAGGATGAAGTTCGTCGTTCCGTTGAGGATGCCGTAAATTGCAGAAATATCATTCGCAGCAAGGCAGCGGTGCAGCGGGCGGATGATCGGAATTGCGCCGCCGACACTCGCCTCAAAGAAGCAGTTTGCGTTGTAGGTTTTCGCGGCAGCAAGCAATTCTGCACCCTTCTGCGCAATCAGCTCCTTGTTCGAGGTCACCACGCTGATGCCGAGTTCCAGACACTGCATCAGATACGTGAATGCCGGCTCAACGCCGCCCATGCACTCTGCGACAACCGCGATGTCCTCATCCACAAGGATATTATCAAGGGATTTCGTGAAGCAGTCGGCGTAAGGAGAATCCGGAAAATCGCGCAGATCCAGAATATAACCCAGCTCCATTTTCTCGCCGGCCTTCTGCTCAATCTTCTTGCGGTTCTTAAAGAACAGCTCCACAACGCCGGAACCGACCGTTCCGTAACCCAAAACTGCAAATTTTTTCATACGCATCTTTCGCCCCGCATCGGGACTTTTTACCTCATTTCTCTTTGATTTTACGTACCGGAGAGCAGCCGCGCATCCACAACGCCCTTGCGTTCGCCCAGCGCGTTGACCAGCGCTGAGACGCCTGCTGCATCCTGAAGCCGGAATGTGACCGTGACCGTTGCCACGCCGTCCACCGGAATACTCTGATTGAGCGTCAGGACATTCGCGGCGGCATCCGAAAGCGTGTGCAGCACGCCGGAGAGAACGCCCGCTTCATCGTGCAGCAGCAGATAGACCGTGAAAATCTGATCGCGCATCTGCTCCTCGTAGATGAACACGGAATCACGGTACTTGTAAAAAGCGCTGCGCGAGATGCCGACGGTGCGGCAGGCTGCGGAGGAACTTTTCTCCTCACGGTTCGCGAGCATACGTTTCACGGTCAGAGTCTTGAGGATGACCTCCGGCAATACAGAGGCATCAACGACGACCCAGTTTTTTTCCCTTCCAGACATAGAACTATGCCTCCCAGCTTCCGTCCGGGACGGACAGTTGTTTTTCTAACATAATCATTATAACATAGATTTGCACTTTTGTCAAGTGCCGAAGCGGCATTTCTCCGTTATTTTATGGGTGATTTTTTCAGCAAAAACGCGATTTCGCTGTGTTGTTATCCCAATTCACCGAAACAATTCTCAGCACACAACTGTTTTTCATGCAAATACGTGTGAGACGAAGATCCGGATGCCAATGCCAATCAGTATCAGCCCGCCGAGGATCTGCGCTTTTGTTTGCAGGATTGCACCGAAGCGCCGCCCGATCAGAACACCGGCGATACTCAGCACCGCTGTCACAGATGCAATCATCGCCGCAGCCGGCAGAATCCGGAACTGCGCAAACGCCGAAAAGCTGATCCCGACTGCCAACGCATCTATACTGCCTGCAATCCCCTGCATCATCAGCAGCGGAATGGTCATGTTGCTGCCGCCGGAATCTGCCGTGCTGCCATGCGCTTCCCAGAGCATTCTTCCGCCGATTGCGCAAAGCAAAATCAGTGCCAGCACATGGTCCAATGCCGCAATCACCGAATAAAAACATGATCCAAGCAGAAATCCCAGCAGCGGCATCGCGCCCTGCATTGCCCCGAAGCATAGCCCGTCTGCCGCAATCCATCCCCCGTGCATATTCCGGCAGCACAGCCCATTCGTCATGGAAACCGCACAGGCATCCATTGCAAGCCCCGCCGCCAGCAGAATCAGCTCCGCCGTCTGCATAAAATCATCCTCCTTCGTGTTTTCATGTTGACAAATCGTGCATTTTCTGGTATATTTATAGTAGTGCTGCAAAGCATTGCATCAAACTATAGAAAAGAGGAACTACGATGTTTCAGCCTTATCAAAGCTCCATGCTGGCGCTCGGCAAAGCGCCTTCCGTGATCCGCGAAACCTTCGAGTACGGCAACCGCCGTGCCAAGGAGATCGGCAGAGAAAATGTGTTTGATTTCAGTCTCGGCAATCCGAGTGTGCCTGCACCGGAAAGTGTCCACGAGACCATGCGCCGTCTGATGGACGAAACCGATTCCGTCCTGCTGCACGGTTACACCTCCGCAATCGGTGCAGAACCGACCCGTCAGGCAATCGCAGACGACATCAACCGCCGCTTCAGCGCAGGCATCTCCGCCGCTGACCTCTATATGACCTGCGGCGCGGCTGCATCCCTGACCGTCACCCTCAATGCGATCCTCTGCCCCGGCGATGTCTGCATGGCATTCGCGCCGTTCTTCCCGGAGTACCGCGTGTTCACCGAGGCAACCGGCGCAAAGCTGACGGTTGTTCCCGCTGATACTGAGAACTTCCAGCTCAATCTCGCCGCGTTTGCTGAGCTGGTCACGCCGGAGACGAAAGCCGTCATCATCAATACCCCCAATAACCCCACCGGCGTTGTGTTCACGGAAGAGAATCTCCGCAAACTCTGCGATATTCTCCGCGAAAAGGAGCAGGCATTCGGCCACCCGATTTACCTCATCGCAGATGAACCCTACCGGGAGCTGATCTACGATGCAGATACCGTCGTCCCCTACCTCACCAATTTATATGACGATACCTTTGTCTGCTATTCCTTCAGCAAGTCGATCTCCCTGCCGGGCGAGCGTATCGGCTACATCGTTGTCAGCCCGAAAATGGCGGATAACCGCAATGTCTACGCGGCTGTCTGCGGCGCGGGCCGCGCACTCGGATTCGTCTGCGCACCGAGCATGATGCAGCGCGTTGTCGCAGAGAATCTCGGCAAAACCGGTGATCTCTCGATCTACCGCCGCAACCGCGATCTGCTTTACAATGCACTGACGGAATACGGCTATCGCTGCATCTATCCGGACGGAGCATTCTATCTGTGGGTGCAGGCGCTGGAGGACGATGCAAACGCATTCTGCCAGAAGGCACGCGATTATGAGCTGCTGCTTGTGCCGTCGGATTCCTTCGGCTGCAAGGGCTACATCCGCATCGCATACTGCGTCACGACGGAGATGATCGAGCGCAGCCTGCCGGCATTCAAGAAGCTGGCAGAGGCTTACGGCAAATAATCCTACAAACACAGAAACGGGCAAAGCCAATCGCGGCTCTGCCCGTTTTCTTTGTATCTGCTTGAATTTAGCTGCGCTTATAGAGCGCGACATCGCTGAATGTCACAGACTGCTGCAATTCACCAATCAGGAAGACAATCTCTGCATCCTGTGCCGCAGCTTTGAGTGTCAGCGTTTCAGTCAGCGTATCCTTATCCGCGCCCATTTTGAATGTGCCGGAATGATAGATCTTAGCCGGATCTTTCGTGCTGCGCAGCGCATACGGAATCTCCGCACCCGCAGAAGCCTGCACCGTAAAGGTCAGTTCATAGCCGCCCGCCGGCAGATTCAGTCCGCGCACATAAGCCGTAATCGACTCCGGCGAAGTTCCCTTAGCCGAGATGTTGATGTTCAGCGACTTGTTCCAATCCGCATAATACGGCCATGCATTCGCGCCGGTATCCTTGTCAATCTCCGAGCCGTATTCGCCGTCCGCCGCGAGATCGAGACCGATCTTGCTGTACTCCTTACCAATCGCCGTACAGATTTTATCTGCCAGCAGATAGGAATTCAGCTCATGCGTCTTCGGAGAAGGATGCCAGTCTGCGCCGATGCCGTCGCGCTGAATATTATGTGTGGGCGATTCGTAGCAGCTAATCTTCGGGTCACCGACCTCCGCGACTGCCGCTTCGATATACGGATAAAGCTCCTGACAGCCCATAATGCCCAGCGTACAGACGATTGCAGCATCCGGATTGTTCTTGCGAATCTGTTTCAGGAACGACACATAGCCCTTCTGATACTCAGCACCGCGCGTTTCAAGCTCCTTCGTCGCGTAGGAATCATCATTCGTACCGAGATTCAGAACAATCACATCACTCGGATGTGCCGCAAAATCCCACTCCACGGCATAATCAGACAGCTTACCGACCTGCTCATAAACCGGAGGGACAAGCGAATCTGTATTTTTCGTGCCGTCATTGGAATAGCCCGAAACAATACCGAAACCGCTGTAGCTGACCGCGCTGTAATCCGCATCGAGGAGCTGCGCCGTGAGATACGCATAGGAAAGCGTGAAATTCTCGGTCGCGGTCTCGAAATTCACATACTGCGAATCCGCCTCCACGCCGTAAGCGCAGGTGATCGAATCACCAATGAACTCAATCGTAAGATCCTTTTTGGCAGTCGGCTTGACCGGCTTGGCAGCGGAGGATGTCACATCGAACGACTTGACACCGACTGCGCCGTTGTTCGATTCGGAGAGATGGATAACCTTAACGGTTGCAGTGCGCTGCGTCGTACCGGAAAACAGCTCCACAGTCTGCTCAGGCTCGTCCATGACCACATCCTTAACCAGTTTGCCGTCCACATAAACACCATAGCGCGGACGGTATTTCGCATCAGAATAGACACAGCCGTCGCCGGCAATCGTGACACTCGCCTTCGTACCGGTGACAGTGCATTCAGAGGCAGAGCCGCTCTGCACAAGCCAAGTCACGCCATCTTTCGTGAGCGTTCTGCCGATGAGTTTGGTGCTTCCGACAATATCGGTGACGGTCTGTGCCTTCTGCTCACCGGTATCCGCAGCCGCAGAAAGCAGATCCTGCTTCATCAGCGACAGATCAATCGCGTTAATTTTGCCGTCGCCGTTGTAATCATCCGCCGCAATGGGATCTGTCTGAACAGTCAGCGCCTTCATAAGGTGCTGCACATCCGAAACGGAAACTGCAAATGCAGACAGCGGCTGCATCGCCGCAAACGAGACACAAGCTGCAAGAAACAGCGCTTTTTGCTTACTTCTCATGAGAAGTCCCCCTTATCGCAATATAGTTCCATTATAAACATAATCCGCAAAAATGTCAACCGAAAGAGCCGCATTCGCAACATCCGGTCATAAACTGGGCAGAATCGTATATAAAAGCAAAAAGCCCCGCACACCAAGTGTACGGGGCTTCTTCATCTCAAAGCATCAGGGAATTATTCACCCTGAATTGTCTCGCCGGTCACATCCGTGTTATCCGCCAGGACAGTGGTTTCCGTCTCAGTTGCGGTCATCACAACCGTCGTTTCTGTCGCCGTGGAACCGGTATTCAGGTACGAGACAGATGCGTGTGTGACACTGGGATCGTCATATTCCAGCGGTTCAGTCGTCGTAATATACGCCGGCGCAGCGTTGGAATCAGGCTGATACACAAATTCATACTTGGGAGACTTCAAACCAAGCACGCCGCGGAGGTCATTGCCCTTCACGCGAACTTGCCCGCCGATGACAGCATAGGCAACATAGCCGCCGTCACCGTACTCAAGTTGTATCCAATCATATGGGTTGCCTGAGAGCGTGATATGGTAAGTAGATTCCAGTTTGGATTTGAGTGCCGCAGACGAAAATGTCTTTGTACTATTGAAATGCGGATCCGAGGATTCGTCATGGCGGACCGGAATACTGCGGAGATACGGAATATCAGCGCAGAAAATATCACGGCAATTCGCGGTCGCGCCGCCGCTGGAGGCATAGAACGAGGTCAGCGCGGGGGCGTTGTCATAATAGACCACGATACCCAGCACCTCGCGGACTGCATCCACGATTTTCTGAGAAGGATTCGGCTTGCAGATCATACCTGCGCCATACCCATTATAGAGATAATAGGTATAGGCTGCAACAGCCTGCGCTTTCAGCGCCTCTACCGAGAAGGTGGGACCCATCTCATTGTTGCAGATCTGTGACAGGATCGACACAACAGTATCGGTTTTCCCGCCGACAGTCATCAGTTCAGTTTCCGGTGTACCGGTTTGCACCAGCACAGTACCGGGATAATAAAGGCTTAAAATCTGATCATAGGACCAACCGTCGTACATGGCATAAAAATTCGCGCCATTCTGACTCATACCAACGCCGTGTCCGTATCCGGACGAATAAAACACAACGCTGTCAGCCTCCGCAATGATCGTCTGTCTGGCAGTGATCTGCGGTTCTGAAACGGTGGTAACGGTTGTAACAGTACCCTCCTGTGAATTCTTTATCGTTCTGGCATCTGTTGTCACTGTAGTCGTAATCAGCGGGTCGTCCGGCTCCGTATGAACTGCCTTGTAGCTGATTAGCTGAAGGCTATTGTCATATTCAAATAGATCGGCCTTCCACGAATCGGCTTCATTTAAGTAGGTATCTGCACCGGAATGGCTGTCATCCCGACTGCCGCCCGCGAAATCCGATTCAATGCCGGCTTGTACATCCGACACCTGCTCCAGATCCGCCGCAGCGGCTGCATATACAATACTGGCAGCTCCTGAGCGCTGCATCGCGGTTCCGTCGTCCTCGATCGCACAGGTAGACGTGAATACGAGGGACAGGGAAACCAGAATCGCGACGCGGTTTCTTCGCGTTCGAGCTAGCATAGTTTCTCTCCAATAATCAATCTCACCAGCTGGGGGGCTGGCTTTATTTCCCCAAGATTGCTGTGGGGATTTTGTCTTGATCGGTTCTGTCGCTCCTTTCGCCAGCTGCCGGTACATCCTGGCCGTGCAGCCGCGCGCACCCTCATACTGAGGTGCAGTTCCTCTTTATCTTGTGCTGGTATCGTTCATATTGCGGAACAGTGCGCCGCAGGGAGTTCTGCGTAAGAGCCAGACAGTACGTCTGAAGCTCTGGAATACAATATGAACCAGCTTAGGAAAACTGCCCGCAGCGATTTGAAGTATACAGGAACCGGTTGTTCCGGGCATACTTCAGCCCGCTGATTGCAGCCTGCATTTCTGCATCATCGAATACTCAGTCCGCATCCGGTCCGTAAGGGACAAATTTCGCAGGATCAAAGTCTTCGGGGTGGCCATAGTCGTAATAGGCCTGAGGATACATCACATTGTCGTTCAATGTGGCATCTTGTGTACCCTCCAGCGGGTCTTCTCCCGCACGTACCTGACGGCACAAAAGTATCAGCTTCGCATTTTTCACCAATCCGTTGCAAGTGTACAGCGTAAGGAGCGGATCACCATACTTCACATCCACACTTGTGTTAATCATCGTACGTTTCTTTGCATCATTGACAAAGTTGTAGAAATCGTCCTCGTCTGTGAAATCGAGCTTGTTCCAGCAGTTAAAGGCATACTTGGATTCATAGTCATCGCCGTCCACAATAAAGATCGCAAAGATCTTATACTTATAGCTGTTGTAGATGCTGTCCAGTTCCACCACAGGATGTTCCATGTAGTAATAGGGACTGTTGACATAGTTTCTAAGGCTGCCGAACATTGTCTGGTTATTCATGTTATGCCCGTAGATCAGCAGATTTCCCGAGTTATCGACGACGCGCCGATGATCGACGACTTCATCAAAGTGGCACCTGTAGTCCATGAAGATGCAGCCGGACTTGCTGCTCTCCTGATGGAAGGTGCGATAGAGGTAATAATCGTTCATGTTGATATTCGGATCAAGAGACTTTTTCTGTACAACCGGGTAGCTGACAAGGGTATCCGGAATGCAGATATACCCGACGAGATCAGGGTTCTGGCTGAGGAACCGGTCTGCCACATAGTTGTAATCCAGGTATTCAATCATTCCACCGACTTCTGTTTCATCTGTTGTGCCGTCATCCTGGAAGCCTCTCCGTTTGCGCGCCTCCTCATAATCCTCCTGCATTGCCTGATAGGCTTTCTTCGCCTGATACAGATCAATATAGTAATTGCTGATCAGGAACGTGCAGGCACCGACCACTGCAAGTGCAGACGTAAACACAATTTTACGCACTGCCTCATAGCGGGAGTCACCGCGCCACGGGATAAAGATCTTGAGAACATCAACAAAAGTGTATGAATTGCGCTTTTTCTTACGTTTTCCGCTCTGCGCAGCAGACTTTCCTCCGGATACGCCCTGCCGCTTGGTTCCAGTATTCGACCTTGCAGGCTGGCGTTTTCCGGATCGGTCCGCACGCTGTTTCGCAGACGGATGTCTGCTGGCAGCGGCATTGCTTCCGGCGTAAGAACGGTTCGCACCGGGCATCTCAGCAGTCTGGCCGCGGCGTTTTGCCGCAACCTCCGCGAGAATCGCCTCGATGTCATCATCGGATGATCCCCCGCTCTGAGCTGCAGATCCGTAACGCTCCGCAGCAGCATTGCCGCGCTCTGCATCCGATCCCGCCCGTGCGGCGGCTCCCTTCAGCATCCTGCGTCCGCTGTAAGCATTGCGTGTTGGTTCTGAGCCGGTTGCCCCCGTCATAAACGGCGAGCTGGTTTCATCCGGCACTGCCTGTTCACCCCATCCGGTCTCCGGCAGGTTTTCAGGGCAGCTAGGTTCACTGTTAGAATTTCGCAGCATAAGAACGCCTCCATCATCTGCCCGCATCACAGCGTCCGTGTACCGCAGATACAAACGGTCACTTTCGCATGGAATTGAGCGCAGGTTGTTCGCGCCATGCGGAGTCTGTACACCTCCGCGCGCGGATTCATCCCGGCAAGCGGGACACACAAGTAATTGATCCAGCCGGTCTGCCGCACGCATCAGCGTGCTGATCGGCTTTGCCTGATTGGCGGGACACGCACTGCGGCGACGGCACGAACAGCCGTAAGCAGCCGCTGCATTGTTCCGGTTTGCCGTTCTCCGCCTCCGCAATCCGCGGTGCATCGGGCGGCGTCTGCATGAAACAAGTTTCGTTCCATCCGATTCAGAGCAGCACCATCATTCCGGTCGGTGTCAGTCTTGCGCCTGACACTGATGTAACACGTTCGGAGTACAGTCTTCTGCGATCGACTATACTCCAAGTGTTATTCTAGCACATTCCGCCGGAAATGTCAAGTTTTTGAAAATTTATCGTCAGATTGTCTAGTGCAACTGGTATATATCGACGCTGCTTGTGCAATCTGACGATTTTCCATTGTGAAATCTTGTTTCACGTGGAACATTTTATGTTAATTGAGATTACATATTTGCTTCTGAAATATGCTGTGCAAAGATCTTTTTCTCTGCATTCGCCACTGCCTTCTCAATCATCGGCGCAAAATCAACCGCCGCCTGTGCTTCCTCAATCTCCGGCAGATGCGGCCTCAGCTTCGGATGGCGCGGCGTGAACACTGTGCAGCAATCCTCGTAAGGCTGAATTGACGTCTCAAAAGTATCGATTTTACGGGAAATCTCGACAATCTCCACCTTGTCCATGCCAATCAGCGGGCGCAGTACCGGCATCGTCGCAACGGCATCCGTGCAGGCAAGCGCCGGCAGCGTCTGACTGGCAACCTGTCCGAGGCTCTCGCCCGTAATGATCGCACCGCACTGGTCACGTTCCGCGAGTTTGCAGGCAATCTCCATCATCAGGCGGCGCATCAGAATCGTGAAGAACTCCTCCGGACAATTCCGCTGAAGCTCCTCCTGAATTTCCGTGAACGGCACACAGTAAAACGCCATACTGCCGCACCACGGTGTCAGCTTTTCGCAGAGCGTCTCAACCTTCATCCGCGCACGTTCAGAGGTATAGGGCGGTGATGCGAAGTGGCAGGCTGTAATCCGCAGACCGCGCTTTGCCATCATGTATGCCGCAACCGGACTGTCAATTCCGCCGGACAGCAGCAGCATCGCATTACCCGCCGTACCGACCGGCAGACCGCCCGCTCCCTTCTCGCGTGCCGCATGGATGTATGCGTGCGTATCGCGGATTTCAACCGTCACCGTGATTTCCGGCTCGGTCACATTCACCGTCAGATGCGGATTTGCCTCCAGCAGAATGCCGCCCAGTTCCCGGCAGATCTCCGGCGACTTCATCGGGAATGCCTTATCCGAACGCTTTGCCTCAACCTTAAAGGTTTTCGCCGCCGTCAGCGTCTCATGCAGATAGGCGACTGCCTGCTCTGCGATCTTGGCAAAATCCTTCTCGCACTCCCGCGCTCTGCAAAGCGCTGCAATGCCGAACACCTTTTTCAGCCGCGGCATTGCCTTGTCAATCAGCTCTGCACATACTTCATCTGTATCGGTCTCCGGCGTGATATAGATAGTAGACTGCGCCTTCGCATACGAAAACTTGCCCAGCGCCTTCAGCCGGTAGCGGATATTCCGCAGAAGGGCATCTTCAAATGTACTGCGATTGAGTCCCTTCAGCGCCATTTCGCCGTATTTCACCAGAATAATCTCTCTCATGTCAGATTCCTCTCATTATATATATAGTATACATCAAAGTGAGCGGTACAGGGAAACCATATCCTCTGACCGCGTAAAGCCGTTTTTCAGATAAAACTTTTCGCTCGGATAGCCGCGGCGGGTATTCAGGAAGATTCCGACATAACCCTCCGCTTTCAGCGTATCGCACACATACCGGAGCATCTCAGACCCGATGCCTGTGCGCTGCGCCGCAGGATCTACGCAAAACTCATGAATAACCAGCTCACGCCCGTAAAGATAGGTCACGCCGCAGCCGATTGCCATACCGCGGAGTCTGCCGTTTTCTTCGCAGACATATCCTGCCGACATCGGGCTGCACATCAGCTCTCTGATGCGTTTTTCCGCGATTTCCTGTGTCCATTGCTCATTCCACGGATCTCCCGCAAACGCCGCGCAGTACAGCGCAGCACAAGCAGCAAGATCCGTTTCCTGATATTTTCTTATCATATTCAAGTTCCTTATATTCCGCAGATCGTAAACAGACTGTCTGAGCGGAAACAGTCTTCCGCCCACGGCGTCATCTCCGCCATCAGTACAGCAGCCTGACTGCTGTGTGCATCTGCCGCACAGCGCAGCACTTCCCACTGTTCCTGTGTAACCGTCGTCAAGCCGTAATAGTTGAACTCCGGCAATGCTTTCCGGAATAATTCATACAGCTTCATGGAATCGAACAAATCTGCATCCAGCAAAAGCGAATCCTCCAGCCAGCATTCCTGCCTGTATGCACCGCGCTGAAACTCGAAGAAACAGCTTCCGAGTTTTCGTGTGCGGCGTTCCTGTTCCGTAATTAAATAGTGCATATTCAGCGCCGCTTATGTACGAGCCGTGCCTGTGCCTCACGGAGCGCTTCCGCAAGTGCATCCGTATCCTCCGGCTGATTCTCTGCGCAGAAGCTTACGCGCAGCGTGCTGTCTGCCAGCGAGGACTTCACGCCAAACGCCTGCAAAACACCGCTCTGCTTTCCTTTGGAGCAAGCTGAGCCGCTGGAAACGGAGATCCCCCGCTCCGAGAGGAAATGCAGCATCGTTTCCGAGCGCAGCCCCCTGACCGAAAAGCTCAGGATATACGGACTGCCGTCTGCGGGTGAATTGACCGTAACGTCATCCATCTCAGAAAGCAGCCGGATCAGCCTGCTGCGCAGTCCGGATACTTTTTCCGCGCGTTCCTGCAATGTACCCTGCAATTCCTCCGCTGCCGCGCCGAATCCGGCAATCAGCGGCACAGATTCTGTGCCGGGACGCACACTGCCCTCCTGTTCGCCGCCCTTCAACAGCGGAATCAGCCGGATTCCGCGCTTGCGGTACAGCGCACCGATGCCCTTCGCCGCATGAACTTTGTGTCCGCTGACCGTCAGCAGATCGGCGTGCAGCTTCTCCGGCGTAAAGGGCAGCTTCAGAAATCCCTGTACAGCATCTGTATGTGTAATGATTTCGGGATGCGCCCGCTTGATCTGCGCAAAGGTCTCCGCAACCGGCAGCACCGCACCGGTCTCATTGTTGACCAGCATCATACTGATGAGACAGGTATTGTCGTCTGCCGCCGCTGCAAATTCCGCCGGATCAAATCTGCCGTTTGCATTCGGCGCAATCCGGATAACCTCATAGCCCTCCGCCGCCAGCAGATCAAACGCCCCGCGCACGCAGGCGTGTTCCACAGCTGTTGTGATGACACGGCGCTTCCGTCTGCCGTATGCAGCGGCTGCTCCGCGGATCGCGAGATGATTGCTTTCCGTTGCGCCGGAGGTAAAGATCAGCGCGTCGGGCGTACAGCCAAGTGCGGCTGCAATCTGTTTGCGCGCGTGATCCATCGTAAGCTGCGCATCCAGCCCGACGCTGTGCAGCGAGGACGGATTCCCGAAATGATTCTGCATCGCATCGGTCATTGCCGCGATGCAAGCCGCCGAGGGACGGGTCGTCGCGGCAGAATCAAGATAAATCGCCATTTTCGAGCAGTATTCCTCCCCTGTTTTTTCATTGCCCTTCTATTATAGCATACTTTTCAGAAAAAAGCAAAAAAAATTTTTGAAAATTTCGCGAAAAGGGGTTGACAAATGCGCGAAAGTGTGCTATAATATCAGAGTCGAAGGGAGACAGAGAGCTTCCGGAAACGAAATAAAGGATGTGCGGATATGGCGGAATTGGCAGACGCGCATGGTTCAGGTCCATGTGATAGCAATATCATGGAGGTTCAAGTCCTCTTATCCGCATCCAAAACCCTCATACAGATAGTATGGGGGTTTTTTAACACGCAGATGTAGTTTAATGGTAAAACGTCCGCTTCCCAAGCCGAAGTCGGGGGTTCGATTCCCCTCATCTGCTTCTGATCAAAGGCACGCATCTGCGTGCTTTTTTACGTATATACGAACTTTTTAACAGCCTCAAGCAATATTTTTTCACAAGATCTTGTGAATCAATCGCAGTATCTTGTGAGAAAATATGACTCGAAATATGACTCAAAATCAGGTATTAAGATACTTTGTTATAATAATAATTGAATGCGGCAAAAAAATACCGAGTACAGTAATTGTACTCGGTAATATTTTTTACGGCATGATGAAGCCGAGGAAGTTATATCCGTCTCCGTAATACCACGTAGGCTGAATTGTCTGTGTCCAGAACGGTTTAGATGCGCTCCAGCCGGATTGGCTGATTACGATAGACCCGTCGTCGTTAATCTTCTCGACGCAGGCAACGTGCCCTGCACCGTCAACTCCGTTGCCGACAACACCCTTGCCCCACACGATCAGAGCGCCCACAGAGGGCTTCTGAGACACCTTATGCCCAAGGCGCTTAGCGGAACCGATGAAGTCTTCGGCATTAACAGACTCAAGCCAGACGCCCCAGATCTCTGCGAAACGTCCTAGTGCGTAGAACACACAGTTTGCGAACCACAGGCTAGAGCCTTTCTTTCTGGGGATACCGGGGTTCCAACCACCCTCTCCGATCGAGATATAATACTTATTGTCTTTTCTAGGCTCGGTGAACCGCGGTGTAAATGTTGCTGTGGGAGAAGCAGAAGAAGAAACATTCAGTTCGACAACGGGCTCTCCACTCATAGAAAGCATAGTCTTTTTAGTGATCGGGCCGCAAGCGCCATCAACCTCAAGACCATACGTCTCTTGGAAATACTTTAGACCGCGCTCAGTTGCCCGCCCGAAGTCACCGTCAACGCCGCTATTTCCACAATGAAAGCCTAATTTTATTAACTGCCACTGTAGCCAACGTGCAGGCTCTCCTTTCGCTCCGATCTTGACAACGCCGGAAGGAACGGTGTACGGGCATCGCTCAGTCTTATTTTCAGGCTTAGTGTAGACAGGCTCGCCAGCGTCGTCGTACACACTATAACCGTCGCCACAAGCAGTGACCGCATTCTTCAGCACGCTGTATGCGCCGATTTGACTGCTCGCGTCAGCCCAACTCTTTCTCACCCGGTACATAACCTGTTTCTTCTCCCCTGCCGCAGCCGCAGGCTGACCGGCGTCCATATACATAGCCACAAGCTCTTTGAACTTTTGCCAGTGAGGAATGATGTAAGCCGGACACGTTTTTCTTCTGTTCCACATAACATTCAGCTCATCGGTCGTGCCCTTCTTTCCGTCAAGCACATTCAGCCAGTGAGTATGTGTGTACAGTGCCATAATGGGAAGCCCGTGCTTCTTCAGGAGTGCCGCTGCAAGTCTCGCACAGTTGTCTTCAGATTTCTTGTCGTTGTCGTTATAAGCCGCAGACATGATACATTCAATGGCAATAGTTCTGCGGTTGCCAGTTCCAGATCCGTCAGCCGCGTGCCACCCAGAAAGCGTCAGCGGTAGATTCTGCCACGCACAAGTGTTGTCAACATAATAGTGTACACGAACATCTCTCATGTTTCCATTAACGGTCGCACGGGTATACTGTTCGGCGGGGGTAGTCCCCTTTGCAACTGTAATCCAGTCAGTGTTGTGTACGGTAACACCGACCACTTCTTGCACATCCATAGAAGTCTGCGGTATATCAATGCCGTTAGGGTTGTGCTTCGTTAGAAGATACTCGTTGACGGTTACACCACCCATAGATGTAACCGCATCCGGTTTAAGAATTGCCATATACCTCACCTATTCTTGACTATCTTTCCTTATGTTCCTCTTCTGCGATTCGTTGCCCATTCTTCGTGCCGAAGAAAAACGACACGATGACAGCGTAGACAGTAAGGAACTGTTCGCTGTTCACCTTGCCGTACATGGCAAGAATGCAGAACGTGACGGTAAGAAGCAGCGTCATGATCGACTTAACATCAATCAACTTCGCAAGCTTATCCCGTGGCTTCAACTTAATCTCCTCCTTGCGGCGGCGCAGTTGGGAGCCCCTTGAACTCTTCATGAATACCATCCATGACACCATTTGCGCCGAGGGCGTGGTATTGGGCGTACATATTTTCAAAATCTTCTTTGACGGAAACAGGGGCATATTTTTTGCTCTGGACGTACTCATAGTACAAATCATACAACTCATGACGAAGCAAGGCTTGTACTCCGTGTCGGAGAGCCTTGCCGTCGTCAGAAGACTTTTTGAACTTGGCGACGAGCGCCGCTGTCACAATACCGATAATTCCGCTTTGAGCTACAACTGTTGCTAAGATTGCTTTTACAACATCATTCATTTCTATCACTCCATTCAGTCCAAAAATCAGCGGGAACTTCACACCATATCTTGTGTTCTTCGTCGAAGCTGTATACTTTCTGTGTGTCCATCTCTTTGAATAGCGAACCGTTTGAGCAGTCTGTGGGCTTTGTATCAGTGGACAAACCGTGAAAATGACCAATGAGAGATTCTGAATATTTTTGTGTCAACATATTTTCACCTCCTGATACGCTTTGTCATGTTTCGAGGCCGATGGGACAACGCTTTGTCACGCATTTACCGCCTTTACGCGACCGAACACGGTTGTTTCAGACGTTTGTGTTCGCCCTCATGCCTGATAGTCCATATCAGGAGACCGTGACTCAGCGTCCGCTGCTTGTGTAAGCATTCCTGTATTACTAACTGTTGACGAAGATACCGCAGTGCCTTCGAAAAGATACCACGATCCCCAACCCCGATCCGTATACTGACGATAAAAGATCTGGAATGTATCCGATTTTGACGGGATCAGCTTTTGAATATATCTGGAATCGCTATTAAGATATTCGACATACAGCTTAATAGCACCGCCCGTATATGGGTTATTTGATAATCCGGAAGAAGTCGCAGCGTTACAGTAATAGATGCCGGGGACGGTGTAGTCATTAAGGTCGGCGCCAGTCGCGATACCCTGTGCCAGTCCGAACGTATTGAGATTACGCCAAGCACCCCAGTTACCGGACAAGTTATTACGAACGAATACGTCGCCACTTCCACCAGTGGGTCTGACGATTTGCTGGCGTCGTCCAGATGCCAGCGCAATCACATCAAGTCTTATGGGGTTCAATATGCCGTTCGGGGCAAACGGTGCGTTGGTAATGTAAGTAAGGTCTCCAGATGTAGCAAAGTATGTTCCGACTGTCGTGATCGTATCGAGGTCGACAGGATTATCCTGCGTCGCCGTGAGTTCCACACCGGTGCCGTACTGGATTTTAGAGTCAAGCAGTGTTCGAAGATTAGAAATATCATCCGCGAGTCCATTAAGGATTTCGGTGATGATCTTGTTCTGAACCGGATTCTCAGAAGTTGTGGACATGGCAGTGTCGATTACAATATTATTGTAGCCAATGAACTCCCATCTTGAATCCGCAGTATACACATACTCTTTTAACTCAGTATCGGTGGCAAGACCAACAAAATACATCCACCCCTCTTCTCCGTCTACCGGGAGATCAAGTGTTGTATTGACACGACCTTTTATAATTATCGGGTTAACAAGTCCGAGGTCTGAAAGCGTCTTATTCCCGACAAGCGGCACATTGTTAATAGAAGGTTTATTCGCGAGATCAGTATAATCAGTTGTGCCGCCAGAGCCACTGGAAAACTCGCGCCACAACGTGTTTTCCTTGTCAAAATTATACTTCTTGCCAGTATTGATCTCGTAGAACTTACTACCGTTCGGGCAATCGGTCGGTTTGGTGTCTGTAGACAAGCCGAAGAAGCGTGAAACGGAATTTTTATTATACATCTGAGTAATCATTTTTTCACCCCTTATTCGTCAGACATGGCGAAGTATCCGTCAGTGAGGAATTGCGCACTAGCAATGCTGATAACGCTCATAGAGTCGATAGGCACGTTCGTTTGTCTTTCCACATATCTATAAATGTTGCTCGCGGACGCCGAGGATGAAGCCGTATAAATCGTGCAAATTCCGCAAAGGTTGCTGAAGTATGCACTCGTTGAAAGAGCAAGATCGGTCACAGCTTCCGGTGCAGACGGAGCATCATAAGTCAGCACATAATTGGTTGCCGCCGTTCCGCCAGTCCCCAGTTGATGAAACATCAGCATCGGAACACCACTTTGCGATCTACAGATTGCAAATGAATACAGCCGGTAATTTGTCGGATTGACAAACCGGTTGTGATGATCCAGAAGCACGCCGTTTTTTGCGCTACCAATCCAGAAGGTGTCGATGTCAGCAGCATACACGGAATATACACCGAATGTCACATCAATACGCCCGCTGCTATAGGTAAAGGTCGCAACGGTTTCTCCACCATACGTGCATGAGACCACGTTGTCGCTGATTGTTACGCTTTCAAAAATACCGGAATCTTGCAGACACTGAGCGGCAAGCTCAGCAGCCTGCTGATAATCGGACGAGCCATACGATTTATATATTGCCATATTATCCACCCTCCACTAAAGTTGTATTACCGATAATAGAGACGACCATGCCATATAGGTGCGGGATCGTTTGACCTGCAACGGACGTACCGGAAACAGAGACGCCAGTTCCAAATTTCTTTCCGCCTTCTGCAAGATAGATCGTGCCGTTATCTAGTATGAGCCCGGTTGCAACCTTAAGAGTGGGCGTGGATTCATAAACATAGTCATCGGGACGCTTGCGCGGGACGAGCGGAATGCGGATGATTTCAACAGTTCTCTTCTCGGACGGGTCGCCAAACTTCTCATAGACGTACAGGTAGATCGTATCAGGCTTCTCAAGCAGTTCATTAGGGATAACTCCAACGTACCCGTTTTCGTTAAGGCTTGCTTCTACGACGAGCGTCGTACTAGATCGTTCATTGCAAAAGTGAAACATAACATCTGCGCCGTCGGTGATGTCAAGCCCTTCAACTTTGATGTACCGGTTCATATCCCATTGGTGTAACTTTTCCAAAAGATTGCCGATCGAGTCGTAACAAGTCGCTTTAACCATATTCGTCCTCCTTTCAAATATACGAGACGCTATTAGCAGTCTTTTTGATTGTGCCAAGCACATCTTCAAATAATGCCTTTAGGTCGTTTCTGTCGATAACGCTACCAAATGTTAATTTGACGCTCTTATCTGTGTAATTAACACGAATGCCAGATAGGAATAGTTCGACAACCATATCCGGCTGAACTTCAACCCAGATAGAGCAACCTTGTACGAGCTGTTCAGCCCAGTGTTCGTACCCGGCTACGTATTGGAAACTCTCTGTGTCAATGTCGAATTTATACACAGGCTTAGACACTGATTTGAGCGTGTCTGTTCCGCGAACGTATAAGGTGCGAAACTGAACGAATTGCTCCTCTTGCGTCATATTATCTGTGATCGTGATATACTTGTCGTTGTAGCTTCCCTCAAAGGTATAACGAGATAACTCTGCCAACTCATCACTTGTAAATACCCTAGACGGAACCGTTGACTGTCGGATTAGTTCAAGCGCGTCGTCCTCCGTAGTGATGTCTGCCCGTATCGTTGCGAGGTTCGCCTGCTCATCTGCCTTGTCTGATTCTACATCTGCAACCAGATCGTCAATTCTTGAAATGGTGTCGGCAATAGTAGCTTCAATCGTGACGGGGATGCCGCCATGCCCCTCAATGATGATGTTGTACTTTTCAACATCATCTGTGCTCGACGTTTCAATAATGTTATTCTTACACTGTGTATAAGTATCAATCAAAATGTCAAGCCTTTGTATCTCAAGAACAGAATTTGACTCTTCTTCGCGTAGCGTGTAGTACGCCATGCTGTGCGTCGAATACGCAACATCGTTCTCTACAATCGCATTTTCCCAACGCTGTACCTTTTCCGCAAGCTCTGCCGGCATCCAAGAAAGATAGTAGTCAAAGTTGTATATGACATTGCCACCAACTGGATTGACTCTTTCGATGCCAAATGTAGAATCGACTGTGCTACTCGAAGAGCCACTGTAACCGTCAAACGAAATGCTACCGGCGTCGGATTCAACGGGAATCGAAATCTTTTCATATTTATTCGCCAGATTCGTTATGATTTGAGAGCCGCACACCTTCCAAGCAAACCGCTTGGACTTCTCAGCCTTGTAACACAAATCAATAATGATGTCACCGAGCTCTTCACTATTCGGACAAATCTTGTTACAGCGCTCGCGAAAATCATCTTCGATTACTGATAGCTCCCCTGCTATTTCATCCTTGTCGATACGCTCGTACTGCGCAAACAGACAATAGCTTTGTACGCGACGTTCATAATCTTTTATTAAAGATCTGATCTCGCTCATTCGCGAATATGAATACTCAACGCCACTCTTATAAATAGTATAATCGAACGTCGATGCGGAACTGAGACGGCTGACGATACCGTCGAACTTTTCTTCGATCTTTTTGCAGATTCTATTTACAACGCACTCGCCTACTCCGACCGGCAGGTTGCGCTTGTAGTATTGAACGAACTCTAACTGACGATCTGTCAGAGTGTTTGCGGAACGTGCGAGAAGTTCGTCAAGCGTCAGGTCAAATTCCCTGAGACAATTCTTATTTGCACGCTTTACGTACTCCCGATACTGCTTGTGAAGAGTGGGATAGATGTAGATCATAAAGTACGGTTTATGATCTGCAACGATATTTTTGTACAGTTGCTGCTTATGCTCTGGCACGCTCGACATGATGCTGTGACGGTCATACCATGCTTTCGGCATCGGTTTTGATTGAATTCCTTTTGCTTTATCTCCTTAATACCCTCGGTTTCCCGATATTTGTAGAACGGGAGTGGATCATATCATCGTCCGCGATTACGGACGTTCGGCACTTCCATGCTGTAGAATCTCACTACAGTGTACGGACTTCATCGGCTTCTGCTAAAAGTCGGTATGTCCTGATCTCTTAACCTTCCGCACGTCACCGTTGCGGCTTGGCACAGGATTTCCTGAATAACGTGTTATCGCGGCGAATATTCTCCGCGGATCATCTTTTCGGCATTTTTTTCTGGCAAGAACCGCCTGTTCTTTTGTTTCATAATAACCAAGGCTCTTCCATTTCCCGCCAACGTGAATATAGGCATTCCATTTCCCAGTTGGCTCATACAAACGAACACCGGACACCCCGCTTTGAGAATCATGCCTGACCGTTCTGTTCCATGCGTTCTCTTGTGGTGTACACGTTCTAAGGTTGCACTTTCGACAATCCGTTCTAACTCGATTTATGTGATCGACAAACTCGGCGTGCTTGTTAGCACTATAGCCAAAGCACACTAGTCGATGCAGAAATATCTGTTCGTGCTTGTTCAGTCTAGTCATAATGTAACCATCGGCTGTCTCGTACCAACAATATTTACTAACGATGTCGTAATCATCTATATCGAACTGAAAGGCGATACCGGTATTATTGGCATACCCAGTGTAGCATCCGTTTTCTTCGTCGAGTTCATACCTGTTTATTTTTGCGCTGTGTCTTTTGTCACCGCTCTTTTTATAGGCGTCACACCCACATCCTTTGGTATTACCGCTAACAAGATTTTCGCCGCGAACAGAGACTAAACGACCACAAACAAGGCATCTACACGTATAGTACCTTCTAACCCTGTCTATTTCCCCGGCAAGCCTTTTCATAGTATCTTCTTCGTGACGACGGGCGTCAAAACTATCGACGTACAATGTACCAAACGTCATACCGCTCAGATCTTTAGCCTGCATTTGTTTACACCTCCACTCTGCTAATAGCATAAGTTAATGTTAACACGTTATTCTTTACAGATCCCCTGTTAGCACATCCTCTATTCACCATTTCCTGCGAATCCTTGACGTAGGATGTACACCTCAGATTTCTGAGTTCACCGAATTATTCATTCGCACATTACTGTGCGACGCCACCGATATTGATGGAGTCTTGCTGTTGTTGCTGACCGCATTTAATTCTGTATGCAAGCTCTGCATACTCTGCGCTGTCCTCTGGACACTGAGACTGTATCTCGTACATTGAAGTCACTCGATTTGTGATCGTTCCAACCTCATTGCCAAAGCTCGCGATATTGCTCTCGATCAGATCTGCCTCGGTAGGGACTATCTTATTCGAGCTATGCTGTTCACACATGAGGACTGGCTGTACTTCGTGTCTGCGTAATAGAACGGGGTTGTCAGTGAGGAAGATGAGATCCCCATCAAAATCCGCACCGTTCATCGCATTCATCTCATTGCTCCACGCACTCATCACAGTACAGGTGTGCATATACCTAAACCAGTGCCGCACCTCTCCCCTTCTGCTTGGCGTCAACCTTCTGATATTAGAATGCACGCTCATTGGCGCACGGAAGCCCAACACGGCGTCTGCATCGCTATCCGCCCAGTATTCGTTGTAGATCTCCCCCGCCCCGAGGATACCCGTGAGCGGCTCTCCAAACACGCTCTGGCAAAGCAGATAAAGATCACCAGACATCATAGAGTAATTTCCATGTACCTTGATAACGCCGACCTTAGCCTCGTCGATCTTCTTCTTGATAAGGCGATACACGCATTTCATAACATACGGATCGTTTGCCACGCCGCTGTGTATCATCATTGCTTTGATGTAATCGTCTGGGAGCTTACAGACATTGCTTTCCGTAAGCCCCGTTCCTGCAAGGAATAGAACAGTCTTGCGCCAATCTCCGCCGAGAACATCGTGGAACTCCTGAACGGTCGGAGCAATCAATTCCTCAACGTCCTCGTCGCTAAGATTGAACGACTGTAAGAACTGATAGTTTGTAGCCCGTTCTGACTCAAGTATCTCCGGACAAGCCTTAGTTATGCCAAAGGTATATTTATTTTCATGGCAGTTCTCAAGATACTCCTCGATGCTCCCGTAGCTATCCCACAACTTCAGCATTGACGTGGTGAGCACGAGCTCAACATCTCTAACGTCAACGTCGTTACCCCACGCATCCTTTCGCAAAGACATTGCACGGATAAGCAATTATATCTCTGTCACGATATTCGTTAGTGGCACGAGCGTTAAACGGGAGGAATAGCTTACTATACCCCGCTCCCTTAAGCATAGAGTAGCCACACGTATATGTTCCCCAAAGCCCACGAGCATTTGGATCTTTTTTATGAACATAATTGAAATAGCCCCCTAGCTTTCCGCGCAGGCTATTAACAAGATCCGGCTTCGACATAAACCAGTTCTTAGACAGCGCATTGTAGTCATCTCCAATGGAGTTCCAATGGTCGTCATCGAATATATGAATCTTACTTCCAACGCTCTTGCACAGCTCCTTGTCAGATACCTTCTGATCTGTAAAAGAAAAGCCAGAAGAAGAATGTTCAACACCGATGTATACGTATGGAATCCCATTCGCCCTCATATACAATGAAAGCTCCTGACCCTCGAACAGATAGGTCATGATGATGACTTCAGAAAAGGAACAGAGGACGGTAGGAGGAATAGCCCAGAGATAAGTGGTATCCTGTCCAGCCTCTTCAACGACGATCAACCTCTTGTGCTCAGCATTTTTTAAGAGTGAAGAAAACAAACCGTCTCCATACTCCGTCTTTCCTCTTACAACCATTCCATCCTTCTTTTCGAGAAGACCAGATTGGATAGCAATAGCAAAGTCACTAGGACTAATGTCGCTCTTCTCCAGCATAGATAGGCTCTCGTCAAGGATCAGGTTATACCCCTGTTCTCTGATGATATTAGCAGCTTCTATAGGATAGTTGGTAAAAGCTACATGAGTAGTAGTAATATTGCGACCTTTTTTCAATAAGTCTAATGTATGAGCTACTTTGCTAAAACCAAATTCAGGAATCTTGCCAGAAGGTTCAACAAAGTGAAGATCAGGACAAGCAATCTTGATTCTGTTAGCCTCATCAAGATAAGGAGTAACGTAGACAAACCGTTTATCTGGATGAGAGTTCATATATGCTATAGCTGCTGAAGTCTTGCCAGTACCCATGAGTGAATCACATACTTTTACCGTAAGATCATCCCTTTCTTCTTTTAGATTTTTTCTCCATTATTTTTAGAAAAAATAGTAATTTCGAAATCCAACTTCAAAAAAACGAATTTTGACACCTCGAAAACCACGTAGATACGTAGCTTTTGGCACCATACCCCCTTAAATTTTTGTTATATATATATTATAGGGTGAAATAAGAGGAGAAGAAATAAAAATAGCAGAGGATCGAACGAAGCAGGAACCGGCTAAGCGCGGTGTGTTTCGTAACCTCTGCTATTATCATAGCATATACAAACCAAAAAGTCAATGAAAAAGAACGTAAATACGATGAAAACAAAACGAAAGATTAAAAGGAACAGTTTGTACGATTTGTATGGGATGGATGTGAATAATCCTTCTTCTTTTGGCAATATTAAATAAATTTGTAAAACGATAGTGATAGAAAAGTGAAGGAGTGATTTGGGGTGAGAGTGAAGTGTGAAAATGTATGTGGGAGATGGAGTGACAAGTGGAACCGGGTCATTTAACTTAAATGATAAATACCATAAAGTAGGGCTATGTCTTAAAGTGATATTTTAAGACAAAGAGTACATTTTGACAATAGATACATATGTTGAAAGTTTTCAACAGTGCAAAAACCACGTATTTACGTCATTTTTCGATATTTTCAACATGTTTTCAACACTCTTTCAACAATCCAAATCGCACAGTTTGTAAGTTTTCAACACACTTTTCGCTATACACTGGATAAACTTAAATAATCAGCTATGAAAACATGGAGAAAATGCAGCAAATACGTTATTTCTTGCAATGCAGCATAATGCACAATGCACCTTAACTGATTAGAGCAAACCTAATGTTGCAAACTTAATTATACATTTATACATCACTTTATACATTAAATCTGCATCAATCTGCAATGCCGTGAAGATGCAGCAGATAGGCGAAAATCGCGCACTTAAACATGAATTAAAAGCGCCTTCCACTTTTGGCAAATATGCAGCGCGACCAGAATTGATGTGCTTAATTTTACTTAAATAAACTTAACTGATTCCGGAGCCGGAAACTGTGTATACTGTATATGCACAGTATTCACGGGTAAGGCTCCGGTACTCGCTTTACTTTAGCGCATTAAATCGCTATCATGTTACTGTGCTATCACTTTATCTGGATAAAGCGAAAGCCTGTACTCTTTCGCATATTAAAGTGCTACTTTGTTACCACTTTAGCACGGTAAAGCTATTTTAATTATAATAGTATGGTGCATCATTCGCTTTATTGCTTTAGCACGGTAAAGCTATTTTTTATTATAATAGTATACGGATATGTCATTATTTTGTAAGTAAATATTACGATATACTTTTTTTCGCGTATTTACGTACATTTTAATTTTTCAATGAAAAAATTTGAAAAAATTTGAAAAAAGGGGTTGACAAGTGCGCGAAAGTGTGCTATACTTGTGACAGTCAAGCGGGACACAAACCGGACGGACACAAACCAGATGCCGCTTGATTCGTATCGACAGCACGTATAGTGCACAGTGAAGATAACACTATAAAACACGCTTGCACGTTGTGAGTAGTCGCTAGGAGGCAAAAACAGCATACAAGCGGGGGAATTTGACAAGTGCATACAGATTTTGCTTGCAAAAAGCGCGCGCCTTGCCTAAAAACAAGCTTGCCGTGTATTCGGCAGTCGTGACCTTTTTGCGCACAATGGCAAAATCGCACAAATATTTTGCGCTGGAATAATCAGTCTTTACATGGAGACCTCCTCCGAATACATAGGGCGCACTGCGCCCAAACGAAAAACGGAGGTAAATACTATGAAAAAGAATGATATTATTAAGACCGCTGACGCTGTGACCGCTGAC
>DGVV01000075.1:31119-37725 GCA_002395085.1 Ruminococcus sp. UBA4275
GACCGCTGACGCTGTGACCGCTGACAGCACTTTTGACGTTGATGCTGTTTACGCTGTTGCTGTTGCGCATAATGCACTCATTGAGGCAGAAAAGGCTGTTATCGCACAGATTGACAAATTCAATGACCTTCCTGCGGCTGAGCGCGCGTCCGAAAAGACCGACGATATGAAGAAGGCGGTCAAGACCGCGAAGGCTGCTGCTATTGACTACGCGAAGGCAGTCGCTATCTCTAAGGGTACGGACGGTGTGCGCTATCTGTCTACGCACAGATATACAGACTATACCGATATTGTCATTGTTGACACGATTGCAAAACCGTCTGCAAAATCTGTGCGGGTCAAAATGTACGCCTTCAAAGCGGCAGACCTTGCAAATATGGGCGTTAATCCCAAGTGGACGGAATATCTTGCAAGCCTCTTTTATGACAAAATCGGGGCGTCTGCAAAAGAATTCGGCTACAATTTCGTTAAGGAATTGCAGGCCGTTGTCCGCGAAAAAATCACGACGAAGGCGGGAGGATTCTCTGTAAAGTACGACGAACTTTCCAAGAGCAAGAAGAAGGTCGTTCTCTCCGTCCTCTTGGAGGCAATTTTGGGAGAAGGAGTGACCTGCACTTCTAATAATGTGCGCTATCTTGATGAGTGCTTTAACACTCGCGTAAAGCCTAACACTGTCCGTTCTGCCGGCTTCTCTGAGTTTCAGGAAATTGTTCTTGATGTCATCGCTCAGGTCGCTGAAGGTCAGAATGTCAAATACTCTGTTCGCGGTGTAAGCATGAAGGATATTGAGGAAAAGCAGTCGTCTGTAAAGACCGCAAAGTGATATATAGAGACATTTTTGAAACGGAGGTCTCCATATAAAGATTGATTATTTGAAAAATGGGAAAATCCGTGTAGACGGTTTAGCGGGTCTAAACCGTCACGCAAGGGCATTCGCACTACGCAGAATTTTTCTGCAATATAGGTGTATCTAACTGTCGGGAGATAGCTTTGAACCGGTTTCCGGGTCTGTTCTCACTGCGTCCATATAAGACGGTTTACGTCTATGCGGTTTTTATATCATCTTTGCGGGCTAAAACCGTTAGCGGTTTGCGCGGTGCCTAGGCTGCAAAGATGCTGTTCTCACACCTGATTTCTAATTCGGAGGTGTTACCTGCCCGCGTTGAGTTGGTGGGCTAACTATAGCTCCACCGGCTCCGCCGGTTCTGCGGTTCTCCACATCTCGACATCTCTGCGGCTTCTGGAGAGTTGGCCGTAAACTAGCTCTGCCCCATTTTCCGCTTTTCGTACAGTTTCCGGATTCTCCGGCTTCTGTGCGGTTTGCGGGTTGCTACGTCGCGTCTTGTCAACGCGACTATAAGGCATTCCGCGCCGCATCTCGCGGCGTGACCTAGTGTCGGGCTAGGTGGCTGGTCGCTCTGCCTGATTGAGCGTACACGCGCTGTGGGATTTTCCCGTCCCACTGTAAAGCCGTACCTACGGCTCAAACGTCTGCGGATTGTCTCCCGCAGAAATATCCGTTTGTCGAGCGAGAGATCGCCCGAGCAACTCGGTGGAAGCGGAGGTCGCCAACCGTTTATGCGGTTTGGCGGGTGCCGCCTATCCTTTAATAACCCGAAAGGGGAAACGAGCCGCGGAACAATCCGCGGCGCAGACCGCGCTCTTTGGCAATGAGCGTGCCGGTCTCGGGGTTGACTGCCCTTAGAGTCTGCGAGGGAATGTACGAATCTGATATGCCGGTACACGAGCCTGTACCTCTCCTTCGCGGGGAGTTTATCATGAATTGTGGTAGTACGCTAGGGCTTTTGTACTTGCTAATTAGTTTTGTATACGATGACAATGTTTTTATGCCGGAAGCCGTTCGCGGTTTCCGGTTTTATAATCCGCTCCGCTTTATGCGGAATCCGCCTACGTCCCCCATTGGGGGAGAAAGTGAGCAAATATGCTCAGAAGATTTTAAGCCCGCCGTGCAGAGAAAAAACCGGAAAAGTGCGGCGGGCATACTATATCCTAGTGGTTTTTTTTGAGCGCACACTCAAAGTATGCGCTCATTGACCACTCCCCTGCCCTTGCACCTTGAGCTTGGTTTTCTGAATCTGGTTTTTCAGATTTTGAGACCTAGACCTGCGCTGTTTGGTTTTTTGAGATCCGGATCACCGGCTTTTCAAGTCCGTGTTTGGTTTTCAAGAATCGCGCTGTCTGGTTTTTCAGATTCTAAACCGATTCGCCGCAAGACCTAAATCGTGCTGCTTGGTTTTGCAAGGGCTTATGCCGGGTTTGGTTTTGCAGGTTCGATTCCTGCGCTCGGCATCAATTTTTGTCCGCTACTTATAATTAAGGAGGGGTTTTTCATGTTAAATAATAATAAGGAGGGTTTGCTATGAACAAGAATAGAAGTGGTTGCCGCCGGATCCGTCCGGTTTCCACCACGACCGCAACCGCAGAAATTGTGCTTGGTGCGCTATCTGCACCTGCGGTTATGAAGCATATTCGGTTTTGCGGCTGTGCCGCGTGCAAGCCGAAACCGGTTAAACCGGTCAAAAAGGAGGGTTTATCATGACAACTCTGATTTCCTGCATCACGGTCGCCGCGTATGCCGCGACCGGCATGGTTTCTGCCATAGACCACTCTGCCGATACCGTGCAGTTCCGCACGGCTACCGGTTTGGTTTATGAGTTCTCAGGCGCTGAGGACTATGACCTCGGTGACCTGATTTCTGCCATAATGTCCGACGAAGGAACGCCGGACGATGTAACGGACGACCGCGTTATGTCTGCGCGGTACGCTGGCCGGGTTTCCGACTTTGTGTATCAGCCGCAGCAGTTTACGCTGTCGGATTGCGTACTTCTTGCACGCATCGTCGGCGGTGACACCACCGTCGGCTGTACGGACGGTCTGCGAACCGACATCAACTGCGACGGCAAGACCGATGCAGTTGACTTGGTACAGGCGCTCGAATATGTCTGCGTTGGCGGGGCGGCGTATGACATCGCTATGCAGGATGAGCCACTCTGGTATCCTATTTACGATTGCTTCCAGCTTGAATGCTGGGAACAGCAGGATGGAAGCCTGGAGTTTGAGGTGGTGATCTCGGTTTCGCACGGCGACGGCACCGGCACACGGGTTAATTATGACCCGTGGTATAATCGGTTCGTCTACGACGATCCGGAAATGCCGGAAGGGATTGTCGTGTCGTTCATCTGCTATGATCTCGGCCACGACGGCGAGATCTTTGCACAGATTGATTATCTGGTTTCGTGATCGTCTAATTTCCTAGTATGGAGGTGTACATAATGAAGCAGTCTAACATACAAAGACGCCTTGAAAAGCGTCTCGAAACCGGCCTCAAACTGCGATCATTCCTTGATGCAGCGCTTGAGACTGCCGGAACTTATTGCGCTTTTGCCGTCCTCCGCGACGAGGATCACGATGATCGCATTCCGACAGATAGGCTAAAGCGCATCCCCCTCACCCGTGCAGAAGTTAGCATGAACGAGGGCGAAGGTGCGGAAATGCGGGTCGCAGCAATGTCTGCGATCGAGTTGTACATCTCCCAAAATGAGATCACAAGCGGCTGGTTTACACACGCATACAAAGCCGCAAAACACGCCGCACGTATGGTTTTCCAAGCTGGGTACGCCACGCAGTTTGAGCCCGAACAAAAGGAGGAGTCCTCGTTTGAGGACACTCACTACGGGATGTCTCCGCAGGAGTACCGCAACTGGAAGCGGTTCAGAGAGGGAAAACCCGCGCCGGAGCTGAAGGATGAAGAGCGGCATTATCGTTCCCGTTTAGAGGGTAAGTTCTACGTGAACGACGCCGTTGTTAAAGAGCGGGATAGCTCTATTCAACACATCTCCGCGCCGACGACCAAGTCCAACAGCAAAGATCGTGCGAATGACCTAGCTTATGCTGCAATTCTGCGTGCAGAAATGAAGTACGGGGAAGGGTATGCAGATAAACTTGACAAAGAGTTCACGAAGATGTTGCGAGAGGGCGCGTATGCCAGCGTTGTCGAGCTGGCATATACAATTTAATGACGATCACTCGATTGCGGAATCAAGGTATTCATTGATTTCGTCGAAGTAGTCAAGCGCGGAATTGAGATTGTCCACTGCCTCTTCCATCTTTGAGTAACGCTCAGAGCCGAAGAGGTTTTCCGGCATATTGTCGAGGCATTCCTGTTCTTCGTCTCTTGCATCCTCAATCAGGTCTTTTGCGGTTGACAAATAACCCATCGCACGTTTTAAGACATCTCTTCTTTTCGCATTCATAATATCACTCCTATTCAAGATTAAACGCAGCCTTCCAAAGCGCATAATCGTTTAATAATGTTTTACACATTTTATTTTTTCGGCTGCGAATAGATTCCCTTTTTGCATAATCGTTACCATGCCCAACATATTCGTGACGTTCAATACCTCGCACAACCTCTTCGTCAAAACTGACTGGAAAGCCAGATAATTCGCGCTGATACACGCGGTAAAATAACCCAGATTTATAGACATTATCGTATGTTAAATACTTTGCATCGGCAATTCGTCCTTTTATATACGAACCTATATCCCTGCTGTTTATCGTGTGCTCATATCCAGAAAAGATTATTTCGCTTGCTTTTGCCTCAACTGTAATGTATTCAATCGCTTGTTTTGCTTCTGCGCAAATATCTCGGTTTAGCCCGTCAATAGATATTATGCGGTTTTGAACATCTATATTATCCTTTTTAACGCTGAGCAACAAATCTTGCGGAACGCCACAGAATGCGAACCAATAATATGCGTTAAAAACAAATACCGGAACACTCGCAACGCCTTTGTCTTGGATTTTTGAGAGGTATTCAGTCAAAGACGCTGGCGAATCAATCATTTTTTCGGCGTAACCGCTTGGATCTACGAGCAGATCAATACTCACATTGTTTATCGCTTCTGATGTATTGTGTATCTGGTTTTCTATACACCATTTAACATATTTACGAATTGCATAATATTCGTTTTGAAGCGATCGAATATTTGTGTGCTTTCTGCTTTTGAAAAATGATATGATTTGATCTTCTTCCCAAGTACAAATATCTGCATTCAAAATCGTTTCCTGTTCCTCTGAATGTCGAAATGGCGTTTCAAGTGATTTCGCAGTGCTAGCGCTTTTCGCAGTTTCTTTAATAAAAGCAATCTTTTGTTGTTCATTAAACATGGTTTTCACCTCCGACCGTTTTTATTATATCACATTTTGGTCGGAATGTCAACAGAGCGGGCAGCTCTATAAAAACAGCGAGTGCGGCTGTTACCACACTTGAACAGGCATAACGGTATCCACCGATGACAAAAGGTCAAGAGACGTGGATTGCGTACCGAAAACGGCGCACGAGGGTCAAGGTGGGAGCACTGTAAAAACGGCACGCGATGGCGGCGGTAAACGGTCACTTGCGGGAAATCGGCAATCCCAGACGGTAAACCGATCGGTGCGGCGGCGGTCGCGGAGCGTTCTCCGAATACGCAAGAAAAAGGAGGTAAAAATGGCTGAGTTTACAAGGTTACATAACACACCTATACCCGGCTATGAAGGACTGTATTCCGCCACAGATGACGGCAGGGTTTACAGTCACTTCACGGAGAGGTTTATGCGGGTTTCCCGCACACGGGAAGGAATCCCGCACGTCCGCCTCTCAGACGGTTGTGGTAACGCGAAAACCATCGCACTTTGCGTGGTTATCGCGGCGGCTTTTCTTGGTTATACCGTGGATGGTTATGTTCATAACGCGGACGGAGACGTTATGAACAACGCAGTTGACAAGCGATGCAGTTTTTCGGTGTAAAATACGACGCTTTTTCAAATTACCTCGTATATCCAGTACGAGACATCAATGGAAACATTGTAAACATCGGCGGCAGGACGCTCGACCCTAACTACAAAGAAAAAAAGATGCGTAAATATACGTATTTTAAGAAGTGGGGCGGGCAAATGAACGTCGTGTACGGTTTGTTCGAGAATATGGAGAGCATTCGTTTGAAAAACGAAGTGATCCTGTTCGAAGGTATGAAAAGTGTGATGATCGCCCGTGGTTTTGGCTATAAAAATTGCGGTGCAATCCTCACGTCCCACCTCAACTCCGCACAAATGCGAATCTTGGCGAAGCTCGGCGTCCGTGTTGTCTTCGCCCTTGACAAAGAAATAGTAACGATCTCAGCAAGGGCGCTATACTTCCAATTTGTTAAACTTATGCGAGAGCACGGTTATGATAATGTCAGGTTTCATGACCTTCGCCATATAGCCGCGTCCGACATGAACAGGCTTGGCATACCAGATAAAGTTGCTGCTGAGCGTGGTGGCTGGGCAACGACATATACTATGCGGGCAGTTTATCAACACGCATTTTCTGCCGACCGAGAAATGGCAGATGATCTAATAAATGAGTATTACACCAACCTATTCAGTGGTGAGAGCCATTCTCAAATAACAGAATATGACTCAAAAGATGACGCGCACTTTTGAAATCGACGTATCTACAGCAGTTTCATCGTTTTTGTAGCGGGTTCGATTCCCCTCATCTGCTTCTGATCAAAGGCACGCATCTGCGTGCCTTTTTTCATTGGCAAAGAAAACCCCCGG
>DGVV01000018.1 GCA_002395085.1 Ruminococcus sp. UBA4275
TGCCGAATACGGCGGCATCAGCGAATTGCCTACGGTATGGAACGGGCATCCTGTCATTACCGACAGCGAGCAGCTCTATACACAAGAGAACGGCAAAATCTGGTCGCTTGACGCTGCGGGCAATGAGACACTGTTTTATGAGGTGCCGGGCGTCTGGATGTACAATGGCGATCACAGCGGCTATCTTGAGGAGCATGTCAGCGATATCGAGGTTTCCGTTCTCCGGCATATCTATGACGATGTGTACGTGATCGCCGGCACTGCCCGCACAACGGACACCAATGAAGCCTGCAATTTCGCCTACTATATCAGGCACGCAAACTTTGAAGAAACCGGCAGCTCCGATGACTGCGGCTACTACTGCCTGCCGGAGCATCTTGTGACCATGCAGGACGTCAACCGCCTCGCAGACCTGATCCCTGCACCGGAGAAAAAGGGATTCTACTGCTATGAGGCAATCAAAGGACGCATTGTATTCGTGCCCTGCCACGAAGATGCCGACTGGAAGGTCAACCGCGTTGTCAGCCCGTATACCGATCAGATTCACGCGGATAGCTGGACGGTCAAGGACGGCACGCTCTATTACCTCAACAGCGAGGGCGAATTCTGCAAGCATGTGATCTCGGATGATGCTGTCGTGTATCTGGATCCGAATACCGGCAGGGAATATGACACCACCGATGCAGAATACGCAAAGAATGCGGAAAAGACCGTGCTTTCCGTTCCGCAGGGAACGCTCAACGCATTGTACTTCGGCGGCAATACCGTCTATGCGCGCCTGAACTTCGACACAGTCTGGGCAGCAGAACTCGACGAGCCGGAGCAGTGGACGGAAATCTTCCGGAATCAGGACAACAACCCCGACAAAAAGGAGGTCGCGGCAATCACCGGCGGCGTTGCAGCCGATGACAGACTGCTGCTCATGGCTGTTGACGGTCAGGATCATCAGGTCTTCCTGCAAATCTTCCCGGATCGGCCCTATGCAACAGCCTTGACGACCTGACCTTTCGGAAATCCCCAAGGCTGCAATCAGACAATAAACAAAGGCTGCATAACACACTTGGGTTATGCAGCCTTTTTATATGCATTACAGGATCTCTGCGATCTCCAGGATCAGCCGCTCGGACTTCTCCCAGCCAAGGCACGGGTCCGTGATCGACTTGCCGTAGCAGCCGCCGTCGATCTTCTGTGCGCCGTCCTCGATGTAGCTCTCGATCATGAAGCCCTTGACCAGCTTCTTGATCTCGTTGTTGTAGCGGCGCATTCCAAGAACTTCCTTGCAGATGCGCGGCTGTTCCAGCGGATTCTTGCCGGAATTTGCGTGGTTGCAGTCGATGATCGCAGCCGGATTCAAGAAATTGCCCTTTGCATACAGATCTGCAAGACGTGCGAGATCCTCGTAGTGATAATTCGGCAGCGACTGCCCGTGACGGTTCATATAGCCGCGCAGGATCGCGTGTGCGAACGGATTGCCCTTGGAGTGGACTTCCCAGCCGCGGTAGATGAACGTATGCCCCTGCTGTGCGGCAGTGATCGCGTTCATCATGACGGAGAAATCGCCCGCGGTCGGATTCTTCATGCCGACCGGAACCGGAATGCCGCTCGAAACCAGTCTGTGCTGCTGATTCTCCACAGAGCGCGCACCGACGGCGACATACGCGAGCAGATCATCGAGGTAGCGGTGGTTTTCGGGATAGAGCATCTCATCCGCGCAGGAGAAACCGGTCTCCTTGAGCGCGCGCATATGCAGCTCTCTCGTGGCGATGATGCCCTTGAACATATCCGGCTTACCGTGGGGGTCAGGCTGATGCATCAGACCCTTGTAGCCCGCACCGGTGGTACGGGGCTTGCCGGTGTAGATGCGCGGGATGATGAAGATTTCATCCTTGACCTGTTCTGCGACCTTGCGAAGCCGCGTGATGTAGTCGATGACGGCATCGGGATTATCGGCAGAACACGGTCCGATGATCAGCAGCAGACGGTTATCCTTGCCGGTAAAAATATCCTCGATCTCTCTGGCGCGCTGCGCGACGATCTCTGCCATTTCCGGCGTGACCGGATACATTTCCTTGGTCTCCTTCGGAATGGTCAGCTTGCGTTCAAATTCCATATTCATCATAACGGTTTTCTCTCCTTTTCGGGGTAAAATGGTTCACTGATGCTGTTTCTGAGCTGTCTTTCGTTCTTATTATACGCGCTTTTCCCCGATTTGTCAACCCTTTAACGCACAAAAGCGTTAAATCGCTAAATTTCCACTCTGTTTGGAAGATTTTTCAATACAATTTGCCGTCAAAAAATTGCAGCAGCAGCAGTGTCACACCGTCATAGGTATTCTCCTGAAGGATCTCCGCCTGTGCCGACCAGCCGACATCCGCCGTCTGTTCAATCGCCTCATTCACGACGGGCATATCATCAATCGGATGCGGGTCTGCCGCATAGACTTCCTCCCGGATGCCGTATGCCGCATTCACAATATGCCAGAAACGCGCTCCGATCTCCAGCGGCTCGCCAACCAGCCTGCGCTCTGCCTCATTGATCTCCTCGATCCGCGCCTTAATGACCTCTTTCGGGGTCGTATGCAGATCAATGTCATCCAGTGACGGGAGCGTGACGCCCTGCTGCTGTGCCGCTGCCATGAGCGCATCCTCACGCGCCTCATAATAAGAGCCGCTGACATAACGGCAAAAATCGTCAAATCCCGCAATGCGCAGGAACGGATCATCGCTTTGAATCAGTGCGAGCTGGCTGAGGAAATTGGCTTCATTTTCCTTATAGTAGCCCATGTGGTGGCTCAGCTCATGCGCATCAAGCAAAGGCTGATAGACCGGATCTGCCGCGGAATATTTGCTGTGCATCAGCTCCATAGTACACGGGTAGGTATATCCGCCAATGCTCATCCGGTCGAGAACATCCGAGCAATACGCCGTCTTGACGGGCGGATAGTAGCCGCGCAGCCGCGGGAACTCGTCCGCGAGATTCAGCATTGCCTGCTCAATCTTCGTGCGGTTTTCCGCTTCCGTCGGGAAATCCACTGAGCCGTCGGGATTGATCACGACCTCCTCAGCGGCGGCATTTGCGCCGTCCACGCAATACTGCATCAGCGCACAGATCTCCTCGTATGTAAAATCACGGCGCTTCTGCTCATACTGCTGCCCCAGCACCGTCCCGCGGAACGGCACCGACCAGCAGAAGGAATACCAGAAAACGACGCAGACAAGCGTCATCAGGAGCGTTTGAAAGTACCGCGCCGCAAACCGCCGGTATCCCTGCTTTTTGCGCAGAAAAATGAGCAGCAGCAGGAAAATCACGGCAAGCAGCACCAGCACGATTCCCAGATACATGAGGATTTCACCCAGATTAAAGGGAATCTGTGCCGTTGCCCAGCCAAGACCGTCCGCGATGTACGGGTAGATGTGATCAGTGTACCAGTCACAGAACGCAGGCCAAAAACCCAGCGCATTCATGATAACCGTAACCGCAAGCAGAACCAGCAGCACAGACCAATACTTCGGCTTCGATTTAGATGAGTTTCGCATAAAAAACGCCCCGCTTTCTGTAATAATATGAGAATATTATACTAAAAAGAGAGCCGTTTGTCAAGCAAATCCGGATTTCCGGCACAGTCTGTAGATAAAGTGTCTCCGACGGATTTATATTGAGGGTGCCGCTCGCTTCGCATGAATTTGCAGGCAAATTCACCTCAAACTCCCGCTTAAGGGCTACTAGCCCTTAAGAATCCCTTTTTTGGAACAATATGAAAAAGAACGTATTTGCTATATTTCACATAAATGGGATTCCAAAGGGATAGTATCCCTTTGGCGGGGTATGGGTGAGTTTGCTTGCAAACTCACCGCGGAGTGT
>DGVV01000130.1:0-29566 GCA_002395085.1 Ruminococcus sp. UBA4275
ACACTCCGCGGTGAGTTTGCAAGCAAACTCACCCATACCCCGCCAAAGGGATACTATCCCTTTGGAATCCCATTTATGTGAAATATAGCAAATACGTTCTTTTTCATATTGTTCCAAAAAAGGGATTCTTAAGGGCTAGTAGCCCTTAAGCGGGAGTTTGAGGTGAATTTGCCTGCAAATTCATGCGAAGCGAGCGGCACCCTCAATATAAATCCGTCGGAGACACTTTATCTACAGACTGAAACGGAGAACCTTTTGGAGGTTCTCCGTTCAGCTTTCCGCCGGATTGATATTCGGGCGCTGCCGCCCTGCCTGAACAATCCCATTCTGTCAATCTGCTCAGAAGGACATCTGTCCGGTGATCTCCATGTCCTTCGCCATGCCGCCGGTTGCCGGAATGTTCTTCGCAACGTATTTCTTTACGCTTTCTGCCATCTCCGCCGTCACAACCACGGCTGATTCCAGCTCCGCCTTTGCTTTCAGCGTCATCACCTGCACACCAATCGAATCGCGTGTCGTTTTCGGCAGCAGCATCGCCGTATTGAACACGATTGCACGGTTGTTCGTTGAACGCAGCAGCACATCGCAGTCTTCATCCAGATAAATCACCTGCACCAGCGGATTCTTCGCAGAGTACGCATTTGCGAGCTTTTTACGGTTCGTCTTGGTCATGTAGGCATTCAGCGGCACTTTCGCAATCTTGCCGTTCGCAAAGCAGAACAGCAGGAAGCCGCTGTAATCATCCGTCGCGACCATGTACTTCACGCGCTCGCCGTCGTCAAAGCCCAGCTTCACCGGCACAAAATCACCCAGCACACTCGCCTTCGTATCATCAAATGCCGCAGCGCGTGTCTTGTAGACCTGCGCCTGATCCGTGAAGAACAAAAGCTCCGTGCGGTTCGTCGCGTTCTTCTGCTGCATCACGACGTCGCCCTCTTTCAGCTTCTGCTCGCTGCTCATGCGCAGACTCTGCGGCGTGATCTTCTTGAAATATCCCTCCGCAGAGAGGAACAGATGCACCGGATAATCCGGCGTGTCATCCTCGGTCTCCCCTGCCGGCTCATCTGCCGTATCATAAAACAGCGTCTTGCGCGGCTGACCGTATTTCTCCGCGACCCGCTTCAGCTCGTCGATCATGATGCGGCGGATCTTCTTCACATCGCCCAGAATCTCCTCCATCTCGGCAATGTCCTTGCGGAGCTGCTCGATCTCCTTCGTGCGGTTCAGGATGTATTCGCGGTTCAGATGACGCAGCTTGATCTCCGCCACGTATTCCGCCTGAATGCTGTCAATGCCAAAGCCGATCATCAGGTTTGAGACAACCTCGGATTCCTCCTCCGTCTCGCGCACAATCTTAATCGCCTTGTCAATATCCAGCAGAATCTTCTCCAGACCTTCCAGCAGATGCAGCTTGTCCTTCTTCTTGTTCAGATCGAAATAGACGCGGCGGCGGATGCACTCTGTCCGGAAGGCAATCCACTCCTCCAGAATCTCCCGCACACCCATCACACGCGGCATTCCCGCGATCAGGATATTGAAATTCGCGCTCACGGCGTCTTGCAGCGGCGTCATCCGGAAGAGCTTCTGCATCAGCTTTTCAGGGTCTGTGCCGCGCTTCAGATCGAGCGTCAGCTTCAGACCGTTGATGTCCGTTTCGTCGCGCATATACGAGATTTCGCGGATCTTGCCCGCCTTGACCAGCTCCACGATCTTATCCATGATCGCTTCAATCGTCGTCGAATACGGAATCTGCGTGATCTCGATGCAGTTCGATTCCTTGTCGAAATTCCACTTCGAGCGCAGCTTCACGCTGCCCCTGCCCGTATCGTAAATGCGGCGCAGCTCCTCCTCATCGTAGAGCATAAACGCGCCCGTCGGGAAGTCCGGCCCTTTCAGCGTCGTCAGCAGATCATGCGCGGGGTCTTTGATCAGCGCTACGGTCGTTTCGCAGACCTCCGCCAGATTGAACGGACAGACATTGCTCGCCATCGAAACGGCAATGCCGACATTGGAATTGACCAGCACTGAGGGGAACGTCGCCGGAAAGAGCGTCGGCTCCTGCATGGTGTTGTCGTAGTTCGGGACGAAATCGACCGTTTCCTTGTCGATGTCCGCAAACAGCTCACCGGCAATCGGTTCGAGCTTGACCTCCGTGTATCGCGGCGCTGCATACGCCATATCCCGCGAATACACCTTGCCAAAATTACCCTTGCTGTCTACATACGGGTGCAGCAGCGATTCGTTGCCGCGCGCCATACGCACCATCGTTTCATAAATGGCTGCGTCGCCGTGCGGATTCAGACGCATTGTCTGTCCCACCACGTTCGCGGATTTGGTTCTTGCGCCGCTCAGCAAGCCCATTTTGTACATCGTGTACAGCAGCTTGCGGTGCGAGGGCTTGAAACCGTCAATCTCCGGCAGCGCACGGGAGACGATTGCGCTCATTGCATAGGGCATGAAGTTCTTGCGGAGCGTTTCTGTAATGCGCTCCTCGACCATCAGTCCCGCGCCCTCTATGTATGCGTTGGAAGGATTCGCCGCTTTCGGGGCGGCTTCCTTTTTCTTTCGTGCCATGTTTTCAACCTTTCTTCGAGGCGGATCGGTGTATCAAGGTATCGCTGCGCGATGCGTGAGAATGGGCGGTGTCAGCAGAGCTGACAAAGAGGTTTCCCCGCACCAGCCTGCACCGCCGTGTGACCCATCCACCGCCTTGCAGCGGTTCGCTGCACCCCTTAAATCTGCCGCGGCTCCAGTGCGGAAATGAGCGTCTGGAAATTCTCCTGCTGATGCGGGAATTTCGCGCCCGCAACCTTCGGAACTGCCGTAATGCGCAGATGCACATTGCCGTCATCGTAATCAATCGTGCGCGCACCCAGCAGCAGACCCTTCTTCAGCTTCAGCTTCTTCAGCAAGCCCAAATATCCCGAAAACGGCGTGCTGCCAAGCATACTGTGCCGCATCCCGATCAGTCTGTCCTGATCCGTCAGCGCCACAAAGCCCACCTGTGAGGCTCTGCTGCCGAAAAAGCTCATGTCCTGAAAGGTCGCGTAGACCGCCGCCTTGATGTTCTCATTCGGCAGCAGCGCACCCTTGAGCTGCCCATACATCGTATCTTCATCAAATTTCGTATTCAGTAAAGCCATCGTCTTTTCCTTTCCGCAGCTTACGAAATATCCGCAAGATCCAGATAATCGCCGCCGTGCTCCGCAATATAATCCTTTCTGCCGGCAAGATTGTCTCCCAGCAGCATATCAAACATCTCAAAGGTTGCTTCCGCATCCTCCGGCGTCACTTTGATGATGCGGCGCGTCTCCGGATTCATTGTCGTCAGCGCCATCATCTCCGCCTCGTTTTCACCAAGACCCTTCGAGCGCTGGAGCGTGTATTTCTGCCCCTTTATCATCTCCAGAATCTTCACGCGCTCCTTTTCATCATAGGCAAAATAGGTGCGCTCCTTCGTCGTGATCTCGAACAGCGGCGACTCCGCAATGTACACATACCCCTCGCGGATCAGCGTCGGCGCAAGACGGTAAATCATCGTCAGAATCAGCGTGCGGATGTGGAATCCGTCTTCGTCGGCATCCGTACAGATCACGATTTTATTCCAGCGCAGATTCTCCAGACTGAATGTCGCAAGCTCCTTGTTCGCCTTCGTCGTGACCTCCACGCCGCAGCCCAGCACTTTCAGCAGATCTGTGATGATCTCGCTCTTGAAAATGCGCACGTAATCCGCTTTCAGGCAGTTCAGGATCTTGCCGCGCACCGGAATGACCGCCTGAAACTCCGCATCACGCGCCATCTTGACCGAACCGAGTGCCGAATCACCCTCCACGATGTACACCTCGCGGCGGCTCGTATCCTTGGAGCGGCAGTCCACAAATTTCGGCACCATATTCGAGAGATCCAGATTGCCCGAAAGCTTCTTCTTGATGTTCAGGCGCGTGCGTTCGGCGTTCTCGCGGCTGCGCTTGTTGATCAGCACCTGCTCCGCAATGCGCGCGGCATCGTCCGGATTCTCTGTGAAATAAACCTCAAGCTGATGCTTCAGGAATTCCGTCATCGCCTCGTAAATGAAGCGGTTGGTGATCGCCTTCTTGGTCTGGTTCGCATAAGATGCAACCGTCGAGAACGACGACGACACCAGCACAAGGCAATCCTGAATATCCGCAAAGCTGATCTTGCCCTCGTTCTTCTGATAGCGGTTGTTGTTTTTCAGGAAGGCGTCAATCTGCGCCGTGAATGCGCGCTTGACTGCGTCATCCGGCGAACCGCCGTGTTCCAGAAAGCTCGAATTATGATAGTATTCCAGACGCTGCACCGTATTGGAAAATGCAAACGCCACACTCAGCTTCACCTTGTAATCGTCACGGTCGGCGCGGTCGCGTCCCTTGCGGTCAGCCGTCCAGAACTGCACCGGCGTCAGCGGCTTCTCACCCACAATCTCTGTGACGTAGTCCGTGATGCCGTTTTCATAGATGAACTGCGTCTCCTCGAATTTGCCGTACTCCACCTCATTGCGGTAGATGAACAGCAGATTCGGATTGACGACTGCCTGCCGTTTCAGCACATCGCGAAACCACTCATCCGTGACGGCAATGTCCGTAAACACTTCCAGATCGGGCTTCCAGCGCGTTTTTGTACCGGTTGCCTTGCGCGGCGCGGGTTCTTTTTGCAGTCCGCCGATGTTCTCACCCTTTTCAAAGTGCAGCGAATAATGCGTGCCGTCACGCACAACCGACACATCCATATACTCTGAGGAAAACTGCGTCGAGCAGAGACCCAGACCGTTCAGACCGAGCGAATAGGCATAGGTCTCGCTCTCGGAATCGTACTTGCCGCCGGCATAGAGTTCGCAGTAGACCAGTTCCCAGTTGAAGCGCTGTTCGGTGGGATTCCAGTCCACGGGGCATCCTCTGCCGTGATCCTCGACTTCAATCGACTGATCCAGATAGCGCGTGACCGTAATCTTCGTACCGAAGCCCGCACGCGCTTCGTCAATCGAATTCGTGATGACCTCAAAAACGGAATGCGCGCAGCCGTCGAGACCGTCCGAGCCGAAAATGACGGCGGGGCGCTTGCGCACTCTGTCCGCGCCTTTCAGCATGGTGATACTCTCGTTGCCGTAATCCTGTTGTTTTTTTGCCATGGGGATTTTCCTTTCTATCGGGATAAAATTAGCCATACTCTTTTAGTATAGCACATTTCCGGAATTTTTGCAAGCGGCGGCGCGGAACCCGCGCGCAAAAAACGGACGGTTCCCGAAAGAACCGTCCGCTGCAATTTTCATTCTCCGCCTTGCCGTCGCCCGATCGTATAAAACCCGCTTACAAGCAGGTGGGTATCTGCCTGCATCCCTCATGCTCCCTGCTACCAGATATACATCATGTGTATAACGGGAGGCCTGCAATCTTGATACAGAGCGCAATTCCCTAGTGATAAATGTTGGATCATATCTGACCGGGCTTGCTCGCACAAGGCAGAATGTCTTTTGCTGATTCTAGTATAACACGTAGATGCAAAAAAATCAATGGGCAGTTTAACCAAAAATCAAACCAGATTTTGGATAAAATTACTCAGCATCCACATCTTCTTCCTCATCCAGCTCTGCGTCCAGACGATCAATGAAGATGTTCGCAATGCGCTCATACTCCTCGTCGCTCTCAATCGGCTCAAGAATGTCGCCGCCGTCTTCGCCCTCGGAAACTGCCAGCACGACCAGCTCCACTTCACCCGTCAGCAGCTCCTGCGGGTCTTCAATGTGCGGAATCAGGGCAAAGTAGACCTTTCCCTCTTCCTCCAGAATATCGACCAGCTCAAAAACTTTCTCATTGCCGTCCTCATCGACCAGCGTATAAAGCTCGCCCTCAGCCTCGTAGCCCTCATTCAGTTCTTCGTTCGGGGTGTTCAGATCTGCCATGTTGTTTTCTCCGTTCCGCCGGTTTTTCCGGACGCTTATTTACGGGGCATTTCTGCCCGCCGCATAAAGTCATTATAACCGATTTTTCCGAAAATGTCAAGCCCTCAGTTTCTCATCTTGCTGATATTTTCTTTGAAAAAAGTTGCAGAAATCTATTGACATTTCACAGGTTTTGTGCTATAATAAGGACATAAAGAACAAGGAAACCTTCCAGAGAACGGATCCGGTACAGCTTCGGATTGTTTCCCCGCAGGCTTTATCCCGTTCTCACACAGCTTCGGAGTTTCCGCTCCGCTTGTTCTCATTCATTTTATGAAGGATCACGCGATGATTCCGAATCTGCCAGACGCAGATCCCGTGAAGCGATGTGTCTTGGGATGCATCGGCGGTCTCACCGCAAATACGATCCGGAAAGGACGCTGAGGCCAATGGATAGCATGGAAATCACCCCTGTTATTGACGGCGGCTCGTGCATAGCGTTTTCTGTGTGATTTTTGTATCCTGAGCGGCGGCAGATACGGTCTCCGATAAGCCGTACTCCCCTGCCGTTTCCGCCGGTACGTTTCCATAACGGAAGCTGACACAGAAAACCGCCGGATGCCCCCGGTGCTGATTTTCTGTCAGCTTATGCGCATAACGCTTTTCAGCGTGGCCGCAATCGAAGCAATCTGTTATGAATCAGGCAGCAGCCGGTGCTGCCAGACAGCGCATAGACCGTAAATTTTTGAATCTGATTCCTGCGGTCAGCGGGCGCTGTATCATCCTTCTTTTCGTCAATAGCAAACGGGACAGACTTTCTTCACCTGCAATCAGCATACGCGCCGCACGCGCACGGGGCGGCCCGGATGCTTCGGGAACACGCAGGTCCGCACCCGAAATGCGGTGTTGTTCCCGCCTACGACCGCAGGGCGTGTCCCCCTGTTGTGTCTGATATAGATTCCGTTTGATCTATACGAACCTACAACTGAATAAAAAATAAGGGGAGGCTTCGGAGTGGAAGCCTCCTTTATTTTTGTTTCTTTCGGTAAATTGTGTGAAATCCCTTGCTTTTTTGCGGAAAATATGCTAAAATAAAAGTGATCGCCGAAGCTACGGCGAAATATCCCTTTACAGGAGGAATCTCAATGCCTGAACCGATGCAGCCTATTACCAATCCGGTTCTCGTTGATGCTATGGCAACCTTTAAGGTTGATCTGACAAACAGAGAACACGAAAAGGCATTTCTTGAGGCAGCAATCAATGCAAAATATCTGCTGCCCGCTCAGATTGAACAGCCCGCTGAACCCCCGCAGGAGGGTGAACAGCAGCAGACCCGAATCGCTTTCCAGATCATGACCAATCCGCAGGGCAATAAGTTTATGCCCGCTTTTACGGATGAAATTGAGCTGCGCAAAAACCGGAAACCCGGTGAGCGGTTCTCTGTCGCTGTGATGAGCTTCATGGACCTCTACCGTTTCCTCAAGGCCAATGAGCCGATTAACGGTATCGTCATCAATCCCTTCGGCAGCGCACTCTGCCTCATCCGCCAGCAGGTCATCGCCATCGGTGATAACGGCGGTCAGGTCGTCATGCAGTCGCCGCGCCTCGCGGAAAGCGCAGGCATTCAGGTGCAGACTCAGCCCGTGCAGAAGCCCGACAACGCCCTCGGCGCTGCCGTCAATCCCGCTGATGCACAGCAGGCTGCGATCCGTCAGGCTATGGCGGAAATGGAAGCTGCGAAGGCTTCGCAGGAGGATTCCGATGCCGACGATACCTCGGCTATTACAGATGACCTGCTCAGCGCTGTGAAGAACTGCCTCAAAAAGCAGAAGTCCGTCAAGAAAGCCTACATCTCTCAGGAAAAAGAGAACGGCGAGGCTTATCTCCTCATCGCGCTCGATGCCGATGAGAATACGGACATCGAGGAAATCGGCAATACCATCTCTGAGACCTGCGCCGATTACTCCGATCTGCCCTTTGAGTGCGTCGCTGCAAGCAATATCCGCGCAAAAGAACTTGTCGCGAATGAAAAGCCCTTCTACGAAAAAAAGCGCTTCGGGTTCTTCTAAACCGTTTTATTTGGTTCGCCCGGCTCAGTACCAGAGCCGTTAAGCCAATCCCGCACCGATCGTTTTAACGGGTTTCGGCGGTGCGGAAATCCGATTTGAGGGGGAATCTCTATGAAACACCGCAAGCTGCTGTCACTGAGTCTGGCAGCGCTCATCGCCTGCACCGGAACGGCCGGTCTCAGCTTCTCTGCATCTCAGAACGTGCAGACCGCTGCCGCCGTGGACGACACCGGCGATGACTGGCTCCACGCAAAAGGCAGCCGTCTCTACGACAGCGCAGGCAATGAGGTCTGGCTGACCGGCGCAAACTGGTTCGGTATGAACTGCTCCGAGAATGCGCCGCACGGTCTCTATGCGCAGCAAGCTGATCCGTTCCTCAGCAATGTCGCTGATGCCGGCATCAACATCATCCGCTTTCCAGTCTCCTCTGAGCTGCTCATCTCCTGGATGAACGGCGAACCGCTCAAGGTCAGCTCCGTGCAGTGCTGGGGCGATGAGTCCAACGGCTTCAACATCGAGTTCCTTGAGGCTGACGGCAAGACCACCAAGAACAGCCTTGAGATCTTCGAGATCCTCGTGAAGAAGCTCAAGAAGTACGGACTCAAGTGCTTCATCGACGTCCACAGCCCGCACTCCGATAACTCCGGTCACGACTGGCCGCTGTGGTACGGCAAGGCAGGCGTCACCACCAAGAGCTGGATCGACTCGCTCGTCTGGACTGCTGACCATTTCAAGAATGATGACACCATTCTTGGCTACGACCTCGAAAATGAGCCGCACGGCAAGGGTCAGGACGGCGTAAAGTCCGCAAAATGGGACGGCTCCACGGACGAGAACAACTGGGCGTATGCCGCAACACAGTGCGCAAACGCCATCCTCAAGGTGCATCCGCACGCGCTCATCTTCGTCGAGGGCGTGGAGCAGTCGCTGAAGGATCCCAAGACCGGCACATGGGGTATGCCGGATTCGCTCACCAACAGCCCCTATTACGGCGCATGGTGGGGCGGCAACTTCCGCGGCGTGAAGGATTACCCGATCGTTCCGGATTCCGGTACATCGCAGATCGTCTACTCCCCGCACGACTACGGCCCTTCCGTCTACGCGCAGACATGGTTCGAGAAGGACTTTACCGAGGAAACCCTGCTCGACGATTACTGGCGCGATACATGGGCGTTCATCGGGGAACAGGAGATCGGCCCGCTGCTCATCGGTGAGTGGGGCGGCCACATGGATAAGGGCAAGAACGAAAAGTGGATGAAGCTGCTTCGCGATTACATGATCAAGAACCACATCAACCACACCTTCTGGTGCCTCAACCCGAACTCCGGCGATACCGGCGGCCTGCTCGATACGCAGTTCAAGAACTGGGACAAGGATAAGTACGGACTCTTTGAGCCGTCGCTCTGGAAGACTGAGAGCGGCAAGTACATCGGTCTGGATCACCAGACGCCGCTCGGCAAGAACGGTATCTCGCTCAACGAATTCTACAGCACCACCCAGAACAGTAACCTCGACGGCGGTAAGTCGAATAAGGGCGGCAATGTCATCATCGTGGATAAAACCACGCCCTCTAACACCACCACAACTACCAAGACCACGACTACCACAACCAAGACCACGACCACCACAACCAAGACCACGACCACCACAACCAAGACCACGACCACAACCACAAACACTACGACGATCAGTTCGGATGATCCCAGTTCGGGCAAGGGCAATATCATCTACGGTGACGTCAACAACGACAAGGTCGTTGACATCAAGGATGCCGTGATGCTTGCACGCGCTGTCGGCGGCGACATCAACTCCGGTATCACCGATCTGGGAATGATCAACGCTGAAATCACCGGCGACAAGAAAGTCAACTCGGAGGATCTCAAAAAGCTCCTTCGCTTCCTCGCAAAGCTTGACCCCGATATTGCACCCCCGGAGAAGTAAAACACAAATCCCCGCGCTCATCGCGAGTGCGGGGATTTCCTTGTCTATATGCAGAAACGGCACCTGCAAGAGGTACCGTTCTTTTTTTCGAGAGGATTAGCCGGAGATCGAAAGCTCATCCATTGCATAGGAAAGCGCATCACTCTCTGACCAGGAATTTTTCAGCAGATATTTGTCAATGCCGATTTTCGGGGGGAAGGAACCGGGATAACCACGATGAATCACGCCAACGGCTACACAGCCTGCGCCATTCAGACGGTATGAGATTTTATCTACCGAACCGATGTCATTGAAGTAATCGCACACCTTGGAATAAAGCACGGCCTTGAGCGTCGGAATGTCATCTGTCGGGCCGCCGGAATAAACGTAGCCTTTTTTGGCATACATCGTTGCGCCTGAATCAGAAAAATCGCCAACAAGCTTCTGCGGCGGAAGATCAATGCTCTCCATTTCCACCATAGCAACTGCAAGAGCATTGAAAACAGACTTCGCTGCATTGTTGGCTGCTGTCAGCTTGGAACGCCGCACATAGCCAATCATTGCAGGAACAAGAATCGCTGCAAGCACGCCGATAATCGCGATTACAACGATCAACTCAATCAGAGTAAAACCTTTTCTCTTCATTTTTCTACCCTCATTGTTCATGAACCATACCCAAATTCTTCATAAAATTGTCATATTGAACGCTTGATACAAAGAATGCCCCCAGTTAAGGGGGCATCCTCATAATTCGTGAAACTGACTAACCAGATCAGACTGGATTACTCCTGTGCGTAAGAGAGAGCATCATCAACGCCGCCCATGTCGTCGTTCTTTTCGACGCTCATCTGCTGCGGATAAGAACCGTAGTACTTACCGTTCTTGATGCCGACTGCAATGCACTGACCCTTATCGATCTTGACAGAGTAAGCGTTCTGAGACTTTGCTGCAAAGGTCTTCAGGTCGGAGAAGTAGTTCAGAACCTTGGCGGACAGGGAGCTGGAAACCGTACCGCTGGCCTGATCGTAAAGCTCGATGTTCGCATCCTCGGTGTCGAGGTCGACCAGCGAAGTGTTGACTGCATTGTACAGGGACTTCGCAGTGGTGTTAGCGGTGGTAACCTTGGACTTCTTCACGTAGCCGAGCATAGCCGGAACGAGGATAGCAGCCAGAACACCGATGATCGCGATAACGACGATCAGCTCAATCAGGGTAAAACCTTTCTTTTTCATGATAAATGTACCTCCTCAAAGTAATTGGTTGTTTCTGGATCGCTTTCGGAGCGATCCGAAGCTTGATCAGAGCTTCCTGATACCGTGTCGACGTCAAACACCGTATCGGTTTCTCTATGGTCTTAGTATAACATAAACGACTGAAAAAGTCAAGAGGTTTCCGCAATTTTACGAGATTATGAACAAACTTTTACGAAAGCGGTTTTTTAGGCCGAAATTCCGATTTCGTTTTCGGCGTTCTGCACAAAGATTGTAACCGCTTTGTAACTAAATAAGCCCCCCAAGCCGCAGAAATCTACCGGAAACTGTGAAGAATGCCTCCCCGATTTCGCATCAGAGAGGCATTCCTTGTACATTTTAGCTGATTTGCCGGTAATTAGCCGATGACACCCTCACGCGTGATGACGGACTGACCGCCCATTGCGGTGAGGTAACGGTAAAACTCGGTCTTGTCCTGGCACTTCTCCAGCGCATCGACCTCGTTGACCGTGTTGTTCTTGACCAGACGAGCAAGCTCCTGGTCCAGACACATCATGCCGTGCGCCTTACCTGCCTGAATCGAGCTGAGGATCAGGTGGATCTTACCCTCACGGATCATCGCGGAGATTGCGTCTGTGCAGTTCAGAATCTCCATTGCCGCGATACGGCCCGTGCCGTTCTTGAGCGGCAGCAGCGTCTGCGAGACGACGCCGACAAGGACGTTTGCAAGCTGGGTACGGATCTGCACCTGCTGATGCTCCGGATACACGTCGATGATACGGTTGATCGTATCAGGCGCAGAGGTGGTATGCAGGGTCGAGAAGACAAGGTGACCCGTTTCAGCAGCGGTGATTGCCGCCTGAATCGTTTCAAAGTCACGCATTTCGCCGACGAGGATGACGTCAGGGTCTTCACGAAGGGCTGCTCTCAGCGCCATTGCGAAGCTCGGAACGTCAGAGCCGACCTCACGCTGGTTGACCATGCAGCGCTTATGCTCGTGAACATACTCGATCGGGTCCTCGATCGTGATAACGTGTGCGGACTTGTTGCAGTTGACATAGTCGATCATGCCGGCAAGCGTGGTGGACTTACCGGAACCGGTCGGGCCGGTGATGAGGACAAGGCCACGCGGACGCATTGCAAACTCTGCCATGACAGGCGGCATGAACAGATCCTCAAGGGTCGGGATGTCGTTGCGGAGCAGACGGATTGCAACTGCAAGATGCTCGCGCTGATAGAAGATGTTGCAGCGGTGACGGAAACCTGCACGCGTCACATAGGAGAAGTCCGTGTCGATGCGCTTGGTGACGTTCTTTCTCTGCTGCTCGTTGGTCATCTGCTCGACGATTTCTGCGATCATCTCGTCAGTCATTTCCGGATAGCTGCTCATCTTACGGAGCTGACCGTGCAGACGGACAACCGGATTGATACCGACGGTAAAATGAAGGTCAGAGCAGCCGAGTGCGCGGACATCGTCCAGAATCTTATTGATAACAATCGTAGGCATGATTTTTCCTCCGTTTTTCTTCCAGATAGTTGATTAGACTGCGTATGTAACACGAACAAGCTCATCCATGCTCGTGACGCCCTGCTGAACGAGGTCAGAGACGTTATCACGCAGGAGCTTGGTGCCGTTTGCACGGGCAGTCGTTTCGAGCTGCTCGGTGCTTGCACCGTTTGCGATCAATGTAGAGATATTACCGGAACACTGAATGATCTCGTGGATAGCCGTTCTGCCGCGGTAGCCGCCGCCGCACTCATTGCAGCCGACTGCATCGTAAATCGGGACAGAATGATCAATGTGCATCAGATCATTCTCCTCCTCCGTGGACATTCTCTGACGACGGCACTTCGGGCAGAGAACCTTAACCAGACGCTGTGCGACAACGCCGATCAGAGAGGAAGCAACCATGTACGCCGGAATGCCCATATCGACCAGACGGACGATCGTGGAAGCTGCGTCATTGGTATGGAGCGTGGAAAGAACAAGGTGACCCGTGATAGCGGCGCGGATACCGATTTCTGCGGTCTCGCCGTCACGCATCTCACCGATCATGATGACGTCAGGGTCCTGACGGAGAATGGAACGAAGTGCTGCCGGGAAGGTCATACCGGACTTGACGTTGATCTGGCACTGGTTGATGCCTTCCATCTGCTTTTCAACCGGGTCCTCAACCGTAACGACATTAACCTCCGGACGCGCGATTGCGCCGAGGGCTGCGTACAGGGTAGTGGACTTACCGGAACCGGTCGGGCCGGTAACGAGGATAACGCCGTGCGGGCACTTGATCATGCTCTCGAACAGGCGGAAGTTGTAATCGGACATACCCAGCTCATGCAGACCTCTGGTCTTGATTGCGCCGGTGGAAAGGATACGGATAACGATCTTTTCGCCGTGAACCATCGGGAGCGAGGAAACACGAACGTCAAGCGGGATGCCGTCAACCGTCTGGGAGAAACGGCCGTCCTGCGGGATTCTCTTTTCTGCGATGTTCATGCCGGAGATCAGCTTCAGACGGGTTGCGAGCTGATTCTGGACATTCGAGGAGACGTTCATCAGAAGCACGAGGTCGCCGTTGACACGGACACGGATCTGCGTATACTTCTCGAACGGCTCAATATGAATATCGGTTGCCTCCATACGGAACGCATTTTCGATAATCTGGGTTGCGAGTTTAACGATCGGGGCGCTCTCAACGCGGTCTCTCGAATCGTCATCATCGTCCATCATCTCGCCCTGCGTGCTGTCCATGCCGAGGTCACCGAGATCAGACATCTGATATGCCTTACCGATTGCCTTCTTGATTGCCATTCTCGTAGCGAGAACAGGAATCGTATCGTAACCGGTCTTGACCTTGATGTCTTCGAGAATATTGAAGTTGACAGGGTCATCCGTTGCGACCGTCAGACGGCGTCCGGTCATGTTAATTGCGATAATACAGTTGCGTTCAGCAAGATCCTGCGGAACCTTACGGGCGATTTCGCCGTCAACCTCAACGCTGTTCAGGTCAACAAACGGTACGCCGAGCTTCACAGACAGTGCCTGCGCAAATTTGACGTCCGACATGAAGCCCATCTCGACGATGACTTCGCCGAACTTTTTGCCGTCCTGCGACTCGCGCTGTCTCTGCAGAACCTGCTGCAGCTGTTCCGGGGTGATGTGACCTTCCTCCACGAGGTAGTCACCGATTCGGATGTTTCTCATACTCAACCTCCAAAAACTCTTGAAAATTAAACAGATCTGTGGTATAATGGATAACAGTACAAACCATAAAGGAGGTACCGTTATGTACCAATGTTTCATGCCTGCTGCGTTGCTCGCAGCCCAGACAGGGTGGAAAGAATGGCAGTCGATGGAACCCGGCTTCTATTTGCTCGCCCTACCGATCTTTTTCCTCTACGGAATCTGCATCGGCAGCTTTCTGAATGTGGTCATCATCCGGCTGCCCCGCGGGGAATCACTGATCAAACGGTCATCTCACTGCATGACCTGCGGCGCAAAAATCCGCGTTATCGACCTCATTCCGGTCTTCAGCTGGCTTTTCCTCAGAGGAAAGTGCCACAGCTGCGGCGAAAAAATCTCGCCGCGGTATCCCATTGTCGAGTCGCTCAACGGTCTGCTGTACGTCGCGAATCTGCTGGCCTTCGGTCCGAATGCCATCGCGATCATCATGTGTTTGTTCACATCGGTGCTTGTGATCATTGGCTTCATGGACTGGGATACAATGGAAATTGACTTGCGTGTTCTGGCAGTCATCCTCGTTCTGACGATTCCTGCGCATTTCCTGATGGATCTCACCATCGTGCAGCGGCTGATCGGAGCTGCCTGCATTTCCATACCGTTCTTCCTGATCGGCGAGGGTTATGCGGTATACAGCAAAAAGAAAAACGGTGAAGCGATTCGCGGAATCGAGCTTGGAGACACCTACCTGATGGCTTGCGCCGGTCTGTATCTGGGCTGGAAAGCGATGATTCCTGCTGCTGCCATCGGCATTCTTCTTGCTGCATTCTTCGGTCTGATCCTGAAGAAGGTGACGGGCGAATCGAAATTCGCATTTGGCCCGTATCTCTGCGCCGGTCTGCTGATCGGTGCGATGTTCGGTGATGAGCTGACGAACTGGTACCTTGAGCGATGCAGCCTGCTGGTTGAAACGCAGCCGGTTCAGTATTACAGCTCGATGTTCCTGCGTTAATGCATTCGCATTCAGACTTTTGTAATTCGGGCAGCCGCCTTGACGGCTGCCCGATTTCTTATGTCTGGCTGGTGATTACGTTGCCTGATTGGCAAAGCCGGAATTGTTGCTGTGAATATTCTCCGGCAGAGTGTAGATGAAGTAGAAGCCGTCAAACTTCGTACCGCTGGGTTCATCTGCATCCAAAATATCGCCTACTGCTGTGTTTCTGTCAATATTCGTATAGCGCGTCTTATTCTCAACAGTGTAGGTGTGACCATCTGCATCCTCATTCGCGCAAAGGGTCTTGGTATCCATCAGAGGCGAAGAATACTTCTTGGTTGCATCCAGAACATTCTTCATAGCGAAGGAAGACGTGTTGGAGTCTGTATTCAGCAAACGAACCAGGCCGCCATTCTCTCTGCGGATCTCATTACTGGTAATCGTAATGCAGAATTCCTGCGGATCGAACTTAACTTCATTGTTGTTTTCATCACGAACCACCTCGCTGGGATCCGGTGTGACAGGCGATGCAACAATGTTTGCAAGATCAAAACGATACTCAAATGCACCGTAAAGCTTCTGGTTCACAACCCACGGTGTACCCACCGTGCAGGTGTTTTTCACCTTGCCCCAGTCGTTCAGATTCGGGTCGTAGTTGTCAAACTTGAACTCAAACTGCACAATCTTGCCGGAATTGCCGTAATCTTTTGCAAAGTCAGCAATCGTGCCTTCATTGGCAAGATCGGCATCCGTCATCTGCTTCGTATTGTCAAACACGAGAACAAAAATCGAGCCGGAAGTATCAATAAACTTTCTGTCAGCAAAGAAGGTCGTGTAGAACTTCTCAACCTTACTGTAAAGATCATCAGACGGAACCGGCGCCGTGTTGACACTGTCTGCAAGCGGATTATCATACGGCATATATCCCGCATAGGCGCGCACACGGTCAACATATTTCAGGTTGCCTTCAATGCAGCGTCTCATGTTATCCACGCAAGCAGTCGTATTTTCAAAGTTTGAGCTGCGGACAAAGAACTTCGACACCGGATCCAGAAGCTGCACCATACTGAACATGATGATCGAAAAGATCGCCAGCACGATGATCAGCTCAACCAGTGTAAAGCCTTTTCGCTTCATTTTCATTGCAGCTACTCCTTTCATCAGGATTTTTGCTGTGTGCGGAGCATGAAAGCTCCGCACTGAATCAGCAAATACGTTACTTTTACAGATCACTGGGTTTGTTGGCCGACTTGTAGCCTCTGCCGTCAAAGCCGTAGTACACATCACTATAGTACTGGAAGGTACCGCTCGGTCTCTGAGCGCGGGTACAATAGGTCAGGTTTGCCGTATTGAAGTCAACATTCGTCTGAAGCGTACCCTTATCCGTTCTCATATTCTTGTACATGACAACCTGAACAGAAGCGCTTCCGGACGGCGGATCACCGGGGACATAAAGCTCGATGATCGTAGCGCCTTTGTTTCTGCAAAGAGAGAAATCAATATCAGCAGAAGTGATGATGTCATTGCTGACAACACCGCCGGCAATCAGATCCGCTTCTGTGATCGTACCGTTTTTCAGCTTCTGAACTTCAGAATACTTGTATGCACCTGATACTTTGATCTGTGTCAGCTCGTCAATCGGCGTGCTGCTGTTCGCAACAATGAAAATCTTAAAGATGGAATTCGGTGTAGGATGGGCTGAATTCTCCTTATTGAAAACCATGAAACGATAATTGGTTTTCAGATCGACTGCGACCTGCTCACTGCCGTTATAACGCAGCGTGTACTCCTTGCCGCTTGCCGAAATATCAGGGAATCCGTTTTCCGGCTGGGAAATAGTCAAATTCGTGTCGATATTGTCAAATTCATGACCCTGATCATCAACCGTGACCAGGTTATCTGCATACTTAGCCTCATCGGCGAGACGTCTGTTCAGATAATCCGTCATGCGCATCGTCGAATTGACGCAGCTCATAATCTCAACGAGGAGCAAGGAAAGGACTGCTGCGATCGCAAGAGAAATCACGATCTCGATCAGCGTCATACCCTTACGGGTTTGTTTTCGCTTCATCTTATTTCTCCTCCTCTCGATTAGCCTGCACCCTGGTGGTCGTTCTCAAGGTAGTCACGATCCTTCGTGACGCGGCGATTCTGAGAGCTGTCATCCGACGTGCTGTTTCTCGTGAACTTAGACTCAGGCTCCTCATTAATCACTTCGCCCGGACGGTTCGTGTCGCCAATGTAGATCGTTGTCGGCAGGTTCTGTGCCTGGAACTCTCCCACGTAAAGCGAACCGAGCGTGTTGAGATCCAGCATCTTATTATGATCATTTGAAAGATGAGCTCTCATATCGAAGCGGTCGCAGGAGAGGTCTTCACGATAATAGACATAGAACTTATCTTTATCATTGGTAGATGCCTGCGTTGCAATCGTGGAATCCGGCATAATTACCGCCGCATTCAGGAACGGAACCTTCTCGAATTTGATGGTAGCATCTTTCTGACCGTAAATGATCAGGTTCGGAACAAGCTGATACTTATACTTTTCATCAGCACCAAGCCCAGCCCATTTCGCATCGTTCGGATAGATCGGATTGCTGACAACATCCAGATCATGATCTGCGAGCACCTGCTGGTAAGCTCCTGTCGTACCGAAATACGAATCTCCGCCCTGGACATTCACATCGCCGTTAAAGAAGAACAGGCAATCTGCTCTGCCGGCATAGCCATCATTCGGCTTCTCAGCATACTGCTCAAAGTCAACGTTATTGCCCGCATCCTTCATGGTGTAATTTGCATTGTTATTCACAATAACACGAATATTCGTGCTGCTCACAGAACCCATGAACGCAATCTTCATGGCACCATTTTTCACAAGATCCTTCTGATACGGATCAATGAAGATTGTAACGGTATTGTTGTTATCCGATTTCGCGACTCTTCTCAAGCCGCCGCCGGGAATATCCTCCGTTACATCCTTGCCAAACTTAGCAAGATCAATGATACAGTCTTCTTGAATAATGTAGCAGTTGTTGATCGTAATATCACTTTTCTTGCCGGTTTTGTCGTAAGACGGGAATCTCACAGTGCCGGTAGGCGTATTGAAACCAGTCTTGGTATCAAGGCCGCTGGCAAAGTCATTAAAGCTGTTGTCATAGTGGAAGTCAGCGATATTTGCCGGATCCACCGTTTTCAGCTCCGGAATGAAGCTGTTCGCGCTCTTTTCGCCGTCAATCGGAGTTGTGGCAGGAACAAAGACAGTACCGGACGCAGATACCTTCTGAACCGGACCCCATGTATGACCGCAGGCACGGCTCTCCAGGATACCAGGATCGGTGTTGATCGCCCGCGTCGCTTCCTCTGCGGTTGCAAACTGCAGATCCCAGCGAATGTAGCTCTCGAAGATCTCATCCTGTCTGTAGCAGAACGGGAACAGTCGGAAATCGTAGCTGGTCATGCCAAATTCGGTAGACTCCAGATACTTTGCCTTTTCATTGTTATAGCCCGTTGTGACAGTAGCAAGGATGTTTTTGACAAGATCATCATAATTACTGCCGGTCTGGCTCAGATTCAGGCTGTAAATCTTCGCGGAAGTGGAAGTATTCTTGATGACAGTGCCGTCAGCTTCCGAGTATCCGCCGGAATTATCGCAGAAAGCTGCGAGGTCACTTGCGTTGCCGTCAAGGCCGGTAGCCTTCGACTTCGTGACATACAAGCCGCCGCCCGCCTGAATTGCACCGCCGCTGCCGGTGATTTTGCCTGCGCAAAGAATCGTGCCGCCAACCTTCAGATTGCCGGTGACAACCAGTTCACTGGCAGGATTCGTCATAATAAGATCGCCATCCAGCTCAACATTTGCGATGGTCAGCTTCTTATTATTACAGATCAGATTGCCCGTAAAGCAGCCGTCCTTGGTATAGTTCGCCTTATTGATGTTGTTATAAGTGAACGTACCGAGGTATGCACCTGCACCATTCTGGATGAATGTCGATTCTGCTTCCGGATCAAACAGGTACATATCACCCGTCAGATTGAAGTTATTCATCTCAGCGTTCTGGTGACCAAGATCAATGGAATTCAGGTACATATTGACCGGAAGACCGTTTGTGGAAGCATACGGGGAATTGCCGATCGTCAGCGGCTGGTTACCCTGAATAAAGGTTCCGTCAACGTAAATATAAGGAATGTCCTTATAATCCGTCACGGGATCACGAATTTCATTATAGAAATAGGTGTCGTTCAGGTTCTTGAAATCACCGTAAATCGCATAGCCCTCGCCGCCCTTTTGGAAAACCGTCATGGCGTGGGTCTTGCTCTGCGTATTGCCGATGATTGTCACATTACCGACGTTTGCGTTATCGTTCTGGAGGGTATTCACAAACTCGCCGGCGTAATTGCCTTTGCCCGCCGGGAACGTATCAATGTTCGCGGTCTGCGGGCCGAGGCAGAAAATGTTGTTAGCAGCACCGCCCTCTGCCTTCAGAGCAGAGAAGCTCAGAACAGCATTGTTCATTGCCATTTTCTGCGGGTTCGGAATCACTTCCCGCTTGCCCGGGGTGACTTCTTCGTGAATGGAATCAACGTTGCTCCACTCCGCCTTGTTTTCTGCGGTCGCAACTTCCATATCACTGTTATCATTGGAATAAATGTAGTTACAGGTCGAATACGTAGCCGCATTTCTTCCTGTACCGACCGTTGCGGTGACGGTAATCTTCCACGCATCGCGCTTCAGAATCCGACTTGCGTCATTATCCCAAATGTAGATCGGTTCAACCCTTTCCACATTACAAAGCACAGGTACGCCCTCAGAAAGCGGCATATTCGTTGAATTGTAGTTCAGTGTAATGTCGCCTTTTTGACCAACGGTGGCCAAAGTGCCCACCCATTTAGCGAATTCTCCATTACTGTATGCAGCATTTGTCACGGCGTCCAGTCCTGCCTGAGCGGTATACTGTGCCTGCGTCTGGAAATACGTGTAGAACGATCGGCGGTTCGCGGAGGTCGTCAGGGTCAGTGTGGACATCAAAAAGACGACCATAACCATCATCACCGTGACAACAGTGAAGAGGACTGATCCTTCCTTCGTCATTTTTCCTTTCTTAGGATTCGGGTTCATAAAAACCACCTTTCTCATGTAGGGATAGCCTTCTTGTATAATGCAAGAAGGCACTCCCTTTTACAAATCTTAGTTCTCGGTAACCGGATCTCTCCAGTTGTCGGTATCCCAGATTGTTTTGTCGTATGCCGGACCGACTTCCGGTTCAGTCGGCTCCTGCATATAGTATGCGGTGTAATCAATGTCAACATCAGTGAAGCCCGGAATCACCGTTTCGCCATTTTCAGCCTTGGCGGTGTTGGTCGGTGCTGCCGGAACCTGAACCTCATTGCCCTCATCGTCAACTGCGGTCACAAACTCCTGCTCACCCTCTTCTTCCTCAACATCCTCGTTGAAGCCATAGTCCGCAATGGTCACACCCGTAATCAGCATTGCATCATTATGTGCCTTTCTGTACTCATCCACAGCATCCAGCAGCAGCATGGTATCCTCGCGGTTGATGCGGACAGTCAGTTTGGATTCGCCTGCGCCGGCTGCTTCGACAGTCTGCGTAGACAGAACATCGGATTCTCTGCGGATCTTCTTCGTTGCCTCTTCGAGAGTGCCGTCGAGGTCAGCGTACTCAACCAGCGGATAGGTCACGATATTCGGGGTAACATAATAGTAGTTCATGGAAGTCGTGGTCTCATCAGAAACACTGAAGTTGCTGATCAGCTTCACCTTGTCTTCCTTAAACTTATCGGTGTTCATGAACTTCTCGCGCAGGAACTCATCCAGTTCGACAGAATTCATCTCGTCGGTGAAGTTCTTGGAAATGTCAAGACCTTCCTGATAATGCTTCTTGATGTTCTCCTGTCTGCCCGGAATGCGGTCAAACTGGAGGCACTGGTTATCCCAGTCATCCTGAAGCACTTTCAGTGCGTCACGGTTCTTATTGTATTTTTCAATCTTCGGCTTGATGAACGCAAAAATGCCAACGCCAAATACGAGAATCACAAGTACAACGAGCAGAGCGACTCTTTCACGATATCCAAGTTTCATTATTCTGCCTCCTCTGTTTCAAGCGAATCAATGTCAACATCGCCGCCCCGCATAAAGATGGACATATTGATGCCGATCGCTCTGATGTCTTCCATTGCAACCAAATCAACTTCTTCGCCTTCGTCATTCGTGCCCTTGAACTGCTCGAATTCATCGACACTCTCAAAAGCATAGCCGCTGTACGGAATATCTTCGACATCGTTCAGATCACGCAGCGCACGGATCACCTTCGACGGCAGCTCCGGCAGCGGCAGATCACTTTCGCAGAGCGAAATAAGCTGGACGTCGTAAACGCCGGCACTGTACTGGAAGGATGTAATCTTGTAGAAGTCCTTGACGTTATCTTCGTCTGCATCTTCCAGCGTATCAATGATCACCTTTTCGATCGTCTCCTGAATCTCCTCATAATGCTTGGAGAGCGGAGCCGGTCTGCTGACGTATGCATTGTATGCGCTCTTAACGCCGTCGAGATACGTATTGACAGCCTTCTGCTTATCTTCCAGCATAACGAGCTGATCCTTCAGATCCTGCGTAAGCTGGCATTCCTGCTTCTGCTTGATGACTTCCATCTGCTTCTCGACGCTGCGGTTCTTGGCCCAGTAGACACCGTAGACACCGCCGCAGATCACAGCAGCGCCGACAACTGCGCCGACCAGAAGTGCGATATAAGAGGAATCAGACTTGATCTTGTTGTTGTTGACAGTATCGGTCTCCAGCAGGTTGATACGCTCAGAGTCCTTGTTGCGCTTGAACATTGCGCCGACGGCGTTTGCGTAGGAGGAGAACTCCAGATTCTCATAGCCGTGGATCTGCGGCGGAACCGTGATGATGCTGGTGCGGATGCCCTGTTTCTCCAGTTCGGAGGTCAGACGGACATACTCATGCGTATCGCCGTAGAACACAACGTTCTCGATCGGATCGCTGCCGCTCTTGGAACGCTGGAACATGAGCATACGGTTGATGTTCTCCTGAACTGCCTCGAACACATAGTCCTCGGAATCATCATAGTCTTCCGCGGAAATGGATGCGAAACGGGAGAAGGAAAGCTGATTGTCTTCATAGAGGTTCAGCGAGATGAAGTTGTTGTCGATCTGGACAGCCAGCAGCGGCATCTTGGACTTCACCTTGGTATCGGAGAGCAGCACCTTCGTGATACAGTTACAGCCGATCATGACGCTGCGCAGGTTGATCTGAAGCATATTGAACACACGCTTGTAGCAATCAACCACTTCATACGGACAAGCCGTTGCGAGAACCTTCTGGAAGCCCTCCTTCTGGTCAGAATCGCCCACGACGATGTAGGACACAGAGTAAGAATCGTCGATGCCCAGTGCATTCGCCATCTCTGCACGAACCATCTTCATGAGATCCTGCTGCTTTTCGGGCTTCGCGATGTGCAGTTCCTTGAAGATCGTCATGTTCGAGGAGATGCTGACGATTGCTTCTTTATCGAACATCTTGTTGGTGCGAATGACCTGATTGATCAGAGTTGCGAGACGTGCGACATCGCGGACGTGGCCATTCACGATGACCTCTTCTTCGAGGCTCAGGGTCGCTGCGGAGCTGATACGGATTCTGCCGTTGTTCTCAGTTCCCTTAATGATCCTTATATTTCGATCAGTAATGTCAAAGGAAAGCATTTAGGTAATCCACCTCTCTGTTTTTTAGTTGACGCATATCACAGTGCGGCGGCGCGAACCGCCGCACCGAAAGCCTTGTGTTTGATTATTCGATGTTGCCGATCGAATCGTACAGTGCCGGGAAGAACGCTGCGCAGACGAGACCGATGACGATACCGAGGATAATCAGCATGACCGGCTCGAGCAGAGAACACAGACGCTTGACGGCAGAGTCCGCTTCTTCGTCGTAATATTCAGCAGTCTTTGCGAGGATGTCATCCAGCGCACCGGCTTCCTCACCGACGAAGATGATGGAACAGAACATAGAGTCGAAGATGTCGGCTCTCTGGATGGAGGAGCTGAGCGTTTCACCGCTCTTGACCTCATCCACGATATCGCGGAACTTCAGGGAGATGTAGGAGTTGTTCAGCGTATCAGAGGAACGCTTCAGGCACTCAACCATCGGCAGACCGGAGGAATACAGGGAAGCCATCGTCTGTGCGAAACGTGCGGTGTAGATCTTGACGACGAGCTTGCCGAAGCCCGGTCCTTTGATAATAAAGCGATCCCATTTCAAACGGACATTCGGGAGTTTGAGTGCCCAGATCGCTGCAAACACAATCGCGGCGACTACACAGATCAGGATCACGTAATGCGCAACAAGGAACTTACCGATATTCATCATCGCCTTGGAAAGGCCGGGCATCTTGCTCGGATCATCATACAGGTTCTCGAACGTCGGCATGATGAACACGAAAACGCCGATGACAACGGCAACCGTCAGGATGACAAGGATGATCGGGTAGACCATCGCGCTCTTGATGGTATTGGCGAGCTTATTCTGGTTGGCGTAGTAGTCACTAAGCCGTTGCATGATCACGTCCATCTGACCGGAGGACTCGCCCGCTCCGACCATCGACGTCATCAGCGTCGGAAAGACGCCGCCGTGTACTTCCAGTGCATCTGAGAAGGATTCGCCCTTCTGCACATTTTCGTACACATCGCGCCAAACGTTTCGAGCAGCTTCGCTCTCCTGCTCTTTGCAGAGAATGTCAAGTGCCTTGACAAGCGTCAGACCGGAAGTCAGCATAGCTGCCATCTGACGGGTCGCGAAGGCAAGATCTTTTGTCTTGAACTTCTTGATCGTCTTGACGGTACTCTGCTTCTCCTTATACTCGGTGACGTACATTCCCTTCTCTCGGATTTTTGCCAGGAATTCCTGCTCATCTTCTGCCGTCATAGCGCCCTTGCGGACATTACCCTGAGCGTCTTTTGCGGTATAAGTGAAACTCATTGGCATAAAACCACCTCCTGCAAGCCGTAAATTGTGTTTCCGGAGTTTGCCGCTGAGCGAAACGGCGTTCTCCGCATATATCCGTGTGCAACCCGCACCGCCAGACAAGGCATCCGGCAGACAGCAGCGCGCGTGTCATGGGCGCCGCCGCGAACCGGGGCATTTGGGCATAGCAATAGCCACACATAGATCCATAGGGATATTATACCACACATAATTGACGAATGCAACTATTTTTCGTCCAAATTTTTGCGGTCATTTTTAGGCGTTTCGCCTAATCCGTTTCCCGCGGTGTGCAGACAGACTGCTTCTCGATAATCCTGCCGGGAATGACCTGTCTGCCGGGCAGCTTCTGCGGGTTTTCCAGACGCGCCAGCAGCATTGTGACGGCGGCGTGTGCCATCTCTGCGAGATCCACTTCCACGGTTGTGATCGCGGGATTGCACATATCGGAAACGGTGTAGTTATCATAGCCTGTGACGGAGACATCCTCCGGCACACGGTAGCCCTTGCGCTGCAAATCCCCGATCAGCCGGAACGCAGTCTCGTCGCAGTTGCAGACGAATGCAGTCGGCATTTCCTTCGGCAGCGCGAACTCCGGCAGATTGCGGTTATCGGGCAGACGGTCATCCAGTGTCCACTCCGGACGGTATTCGATCCCGTTTTCCATCAGGCACTTGCGGTAGCCGAGGAAGCGGTCCTGAATGGAACTGGTCGCGAGGACATTGCCCACGAAACCGATTTTGCGGTGTCCCTGCATCACAACACGGTCAGTGATGAGGTAGCTGTCATAATAGTTATCGGAAATCACAGCGTCGATATTGCTGTGCTTGTCGTAGAAATCCAGAAACAGCATCGGGATATGCGCATTGGCAAGGCAATCCAGATAGGATGTTGCAAGCTGACCGACAACGATCAGGCCGCGTACCTGCCGCTCTGCGACGATGCGCGGGAGAACACCGCTGCGTTCGTCCTCTGCCGAGATACTTTCATATACCGAATACAAATTGCAGTGTGTCAGCTCTTTCGAGACACCTGCCGTCAGGAACCAGTAAAACGAACCGCGCGAACCGGCAAACCGTTCACTCGTGAGGATGCCGACATTGCCGCCCTGCATCCGGAGTGCATCCGGCTGCTTGCGTGCAGTACGCGGTGCGGATGGACGATACCCAAGTTCTGAAGCGCGCTTGCGGATCTTGCGACGCATTTCCTCGCTGACGCCGCCGCGGTCATTCAGTGCATTGGAGACCGTCACGACGCTGACGCCGAGTTCTTTGGCTATATCTGACATCCGAATGCCATTTTTCATATTGACTGACCTCCGCCTCTCTGCACTGTGCATAGCGTTTAGCAATATATATAATAGTATATGACACAGGGCAACAGTTTTCTTTTATTATATCACATCTTCAAAAATTTGTAAATACCCGACGCAAAAAAACTTTCCGTATAATTTGTGCTGGTTTTCACAGCCCATTCGGGCGGAATTTTCCTATCAGTTATTTATTGTGTACAAAATATCATTTTTAAGATTCAATTTTTCAGTGAATCCTGCATGATAGACGCATTCCGGAGTTTCGTTTTGTAAGATGTGCTATGTTTCAACAGTCAAATTTTGTTAATCTTCGTCTTTTTCCCACTTGCACTTTTCCTGAAAATGTTGTATGCTTAAATCAGCAGAATGAGAAGCCGGTTTTCATTGCTTCTCCCCGATCTGCAAGAGAAACAAAGTGAAGAAAGAGGTATACTGGAATGAAGAAATTGTTTGCTGCGCTCTGCGCATCTGCGATGACGCTCGCTGTCTGTACAGCCTGCGGCGGCACGCAGAATTCAACCGCACCCGCTGAAACCCAGAAGGCAGCCGAAACAACCACCGCTGCCGAAACAACCGCTGCACCCGCCGAAACTACCGAAGCCGTCACCACCGAGGCTATCGAATTTGAAGATCCGGTTGAGCCGGCTGAGGGCGATGCCTTCCTCTACATCAATGACGGGCAGTTCTATGTCAGCTTCGACGGCACATCCAATTCCCTCATGACCTACGACGCAGGCTGCCCCACCATCAACGGCGACGGCCTCTATACCGTCAGCGTCAACGCCGGCACGAAGGGCTGCCAGTTTGACATCGGCGGCGATGCAAACGGCGATTATCAGTGCGGCGGTCTTTCCTTCGCGGCTGTCATCGTCAAGGGCGGCACGACCCTCTATCCCGATATGTGCATCGAGATCAAGGAGATCCGCATTGACGGCAAGCCCATTACCCTCACCGCCAAGAACTACACCTCCTCCGATGACGGCAAGGAGATGCGCGCCAACATCTACAATAGCTGGGTCAACCACTTCCCCGATGATGCACATACCGCTGACGGCGCTGTGACCGGCGAATTCGGTGAGTATTCTTCCCAGATCGTCAACACCGAGGAATTCGCCAAGTGGCAGAAGGTTGAGGTCGATTTTGAAGTGACCGGTACGGGCACTGCCGCTGCCGAAGGCGGTGAGGAGACCGCCCCCGCTGCCGATACGACTGCACCCGCCGAAACAACGACTGCTGCCGCTGAGTAATCCCTGAACCGCAAAAGACCGGAACGCCCTGTGCGCTCCGGTCTTTTTTTGTCAGCCAAGAGACGGAATGAGTCGTGCCAGATACCGCAGCAGCTTGGTAAGATCCGCCGGAGTCGGTCTGCCGTCGCCGTCGCAGTCCGCATTGCGAATGCCTGTATCCGAAATCTGAAGCGTTATGTCATTGCCGACCAGACGCGCCATCATCACAGCATCGTTAATATCCACCACGCCGCTGCAGTTCAGGTCTCCGACCATAAGCGGCTGCATCTGCTGCGTCGTTTCGGCAGTCGTCGTAACCGTCGTTGTGGTCTGCGTGGTCGTGGTCGTTGTACCAGTTGTCGTGGTAGTCACGGTCGCTGAGCTGCGGGATGAACCGTCGCCGTCCATCAGCAGATACGTCACAAACACTGTGTAATTCACGCATTTGCTGTTATCCCAGTTCATGCCGAGCTGCACAAGATCGTCGTACCAGAAATTCTTTTTGTACACATTGAAGGTCACATCGCCAAGGCTGTTCTGATAGGTCATCGAAGTCTGCGTCCAGTCGCTGAGCCAATCCGGTGTCGGGACGCGGGAATCCAGACCGACATAGACCGTTGCGCGTTCATTCAGTGTGAACTCCGCCTGCATCCCCGCATAATTCTTGGAATTGCACGCGGTACGGATCATCTCTGCCTCCCGAAGCAGTTCGGGCAGACCCGTGAGCGTCACATCGCGGTCACCGAAAATTGCTTCGCCTTCCCGCGCCTCCGGCAAAATCGACCAGTCATTGACGTGTTCGCGGTCGTAGACGATGAGGTCTTTGATGATCCGGCCCTGCATCGCCTCATAGCGCGGCTCAACAATCCACTGCTGATCCGCAGAACCGTTGCACTCCCATTCCACGACGGCTGCACCTGCATCCTGCGATGCGCCGCTTACGCCCAGACAGCTTGCATCGCCCGATACCTGCGTGACGATCTCGTATTTGTCTGCGCCCGCCGATACGAACTTCAGAAGCTGCTGATCGCCGCCCGTCTGCGGGTTCGCCGTGATCGCCGTGCCGTTCTCCGAACTGCCCTGCGCCGTTTCCAGCGCCAGATACGTACCTTCCTGCGGGGAATTATACAGCAGATAATAGCCGTTGCCAATCGGCTCAAGCAGAATCAGTGCCGCATCCGAGCGCTCCGGCTGCTGCACAACCGTATTGTCTGCGGTGACCGTCAGGTACTGCCCGCTGTTCGCATTGCGCAGATAGCATCTCGCAATGCCTTCCAGTCTCGCGCCGACCTTCAGCGACGTGCCGTTATTATTATAATAGTATGGTGTCCAGTTTCCGAAATACTGCTCGCGGGTCGCATCGCACGAGGAAAGCACCGTGCCGCGCGTGCGGCTGCCCGTATTGACGCCCCCGCCGTTTGCCGTTTTCGTATTGTACTCACGGAAGGTCGCCTGGGAGGGATCAACGCCGCTCATGCTCGTCCAGCCCGCGCCGCTGATGATGCTCTCATATTGCAGCTTCGTATTGTAGAACAGAACGTGCGCTGTATCGCGCCACGGTCTGCCGAAAAATCCGGAGCCGACCTTCATGCCCGCTGCTGCCGTCACATTGCACTCCCAGAAGAGATAGCCCTGTGTCTGCTGCCGCGCCGCCGTGATGTATCCACCGACTGCATTATCCGAATAGCCCGCAAATTGCAGCTCGCAGGCATCGAATACGACATCGCCGCTGCCAAAGATGTAATCGGTGTTGCCGGAGATCAGGCAGTTCTTGAAGTATGCCGGATTTGCCGTGTAAAGCGTATCCTGACTGCTGTAGAATTTGCAGTTCAGAAATTCCGCGTAATCCGCTTCGACACACATCGCTGCCGCACGCTCCGTCGAGGTTTTCGCCTTCGCATCCAGATTCTTCGAGCGCTGCACCTGTATCGTTTCGTAGGTACATTCCACGCCGTCTGCAAGTTCCTCATCCGTCACATAGCGGTTGAAGCTGTTCTCAAAAGTGATATTCTCCGCACGGAAGTATCTGGCATCCTTTTGCAGCCGGACGGACGTTCCCCAGCGCTGCGCAACTGCCTTTGCAGACTTCGCCTGCGCATCCGACGCCTTATAATATCCGGTGCTTGCCGCCGAATAATATTTGTAGCCGATGCCGTAGTACCATGTCAGCAGCACCTCGCCGCCTGCCGGATTGCTGTTCACAAAAGTCAGGTACGGCGTGTTGATGAGAAGCTGTTCCCGGTATGTACCCGGCTCGATTGCGATGGTCACGCGGCTGCTCTCCCCTGTCGGATTGAGCTTTGCCGCTGCTGCGACTGCCTCACCGACCGTCTTGTAATCACCGTTTCTGCCGACGGTCAGCGTTGCCGCGGCAGATGCCGGTACGGCGGGCAGCATTGCAGCCAGCATCACCGCACTGACCGCGCAGGCTGTCCATCTGCCTGCTGTGCTTGTTTTCATCGTTCAAACCTCCATTTCTCTCTGTCCGGCATGATTTCCCCCATCCGCCGGAAAAGGAAACCTGATTTACCATTTTCATTATACCACTTTTCGCCGCAGTTGTATAGTCAAATTCTACATGATTTATGCGAAATTGTATCCAATTGCAAGAAATATGCTGTTTTTTTCGATTGCAAAAAATTTTTTGGTTTGGGGCTTGACATTTTTCGCAAAACGTGCTATAATATCAGAGTTGACGGTTGATCCGCCAAGATGCGCCGGTAGCTCAGCTGGATAGAGTGACTG
>DGVV01000130.1:29646-44636 GCA_002395085.1 Ruminococcus sp. UBA4275
GGGGGTTCGAGTCCCTTCCGGCGCATACAAAGCACTTCCCTTTCAGGAAGTGCTTTTTTATTGCCTGCAAACTTACAGCGAAACGTGCAATGCGGCAGCGCCCCGTTATCCATCACCGCAGCGTGTTCCCTCTGCCCGATCCCTATTCCGGCAGTCGAATGCCCCTGAGCGTTTCATCGCGCTCAGGGGCATTTGTTGATCCGCTGAAAAAACGCAGACTGCTTACTGCCCTGCTTTGATCTCCCGCGCAAAATTCCGGGTGATCTGCCGGCACAGCATCACCGCAATGCCGGCTGCCGTGAGCAGCAGCGCTGCCAAACTGACGATCAGCGGGCTGCCGCCGAATACATCCAGAAACTTGGTCACATCGTCTCCGGCGGGCGCCTGTCCCTGCATATAAATGAACGGAACTATAACCCATGCCAGCATCGAACCGATCACCACTGAAGCGATCATCTGCGAAAACATGATATAAAACTTGGATTCGCTGTCTTTTTTGTAAAACAGCATATAGACGATTGTTGCAGCATACGGCAGGAATGCGCCGTTTGCATTGAGCCACATCGCGGAGAACGGCGTATATTCTCCGCCGTGCCCGCTGACGTGTGCCGTCAGGATGCTGAAATTGTCGATCGTATCACCCGCAGACAGCATCACGATCAGATGTCCGGTCTCGTGGAAAAGAATGTACAAAACCACCGCCAGAAGTGCCGCCGCAATTATTTTGAAAATATTATCCAGTTTATTCTGCATATCATCCTCCGAAAAAGCGCCATAGTATCCTGAAAAGAATCAGAAATACTATGGCGCATTACTTTGTTTACTGAACCATCGTATTGCTGTCGTCGGTGACAACGCCCTTGAGTGCAGCGGTCAGGCTTGCAAGCCCCTGAATTTCGCTCGGAATGATGAGCTTCGTGGCTCTGCCGTCTGCGGCACGCTCAAATGCCTCCAGCGACTTGAGCTGGATGATGCGGTCGGTCGGCTCTGCGGAATTGAGTCTCTGGAGTGCTTCCGCTTCGCCCTCTGCCTCCAGCATCTTCTGCTGACGGATCGCCTCTGCACGCAGAAGCATTGCCTGCTTCTCCGCCTCTGCCGCCAGAATGCGAGATTCCTTATCCGCCTGTGCGCGCAGGATCTTGGATTCCTTCTCACCTTCTGCAACGAGGATCGCAGACTTCTTCTCACCTTCTGCCTGAAGGATCTTCTCACGGCGCTCACGCTCCGCCTTCATCTGCTTCTCCATTGCATCCTGAATCTCACGCGGCGGCAGAATGTTCTTCAGCTCCACGCGGTTGACCTTGATGCCCCAGCGGTCAGTTGCCTGGTCAAGAATCGAGGTGATTTTCGTATTGATGACGTCACGCGAAGTGAGCGTGGCATCGAGTTCCATCTCACCGATGATGTTACGCAGCGTGGTGGCAGAGAGATTCTCGATTGCCGCCATCGGGCGCTCAACACCGTAGGTATACTGCTTGGCGTCCGTCACCTGGAAGAACACAACCGTATCAATCTGCATCGTGACGTTATCCTTCGTGATCACGGGCTGCGGCTTGAAATCCACAACCTGCTCCTTGATCGTCACAATCTTCGCAACACGGTCGATAAACGGAATCAGGAAGTGCGGACCGGTGTGGAACTCCTGATAGAACGTACCCAGACGCTCAATGACATAGATCTTCGCCTGCGGAACAATCCGGACATTGGCGACGATCACGATAAACAGGAAGACGATCAGCACGAGCGTTACGATGAGTGCTGCGCTGCCTTCTAAAAACATTGCTGCAAGCATAATACAAGCCTCCTCATAATCATGGTTTCGGGTTCGGGATTTGCCGTTTACCGGACGATCAGCTTTGCGCCGTCAATCCGGATGACGGTGACAATAGATTGTTCGGGCAGGATCGCGCCGGTCTCAGAGATTGCGATCCAGTCAACACCGTTCACACGCACTCTGCCTGTACCGAGCGCAGGGTTGACCTCCTGAATGACCACAGCGCTGCTGCCGATGTCCTTTTCTGCATTCATCGGCGGCGCTTTCTTGACCTTCAGTTTCGCAAGAAGCGGACGGGTAATCAGGAGCAGGAAGAACGAAACCAGCACAAAAACTGCGAGCTGACCGGTCAGTCCGAGTCCAAAAAATGCACCCGCAAATGCGCCTGCCGCGCCGACTGCAAACCAGATACTCGTGAGCTGCAGCGTCAACACCTCTGCGACGATTGCAAGCACGAAGATCACGCCCCATAAAAGCAAATATGCCATGCGGAATCCTCCTTTCCGCGTCCGTTGCATTCCGAACGCCTTATGTCACCATTCTACCATATTGCGCAAAAATTTGCAAGTGACAAAACCGACAAATTCTGCATCGGAGGACCGGCTAGCGTCGTTTTTTTGAATTCTCCTCTCCCGCACGCATCCGCGCACACGCTCTGAGAATCATCTGTGCAGGCATCGCATCCTGCATCTGTACGGTGCAGTTTATGCAGCGCCCGCAGGAATAATGTGCGCAGAAACGGTTATAATGATCTTGCAGCACATTCAAGCTGCCAAATCATCCGGAAAAGGAGAATGATTCTCATGAACGAACAGAAAAACCCCAATATCCACTGTACGGTTGATCAGTGCCGGCACAATCTCTGCACCGAGCCTTTCTGTACGCTCGATACCGTTCACATCGGCACGCATGAGACAGAGCCGAGCGTCAAGGAATGCGTGGACTGCAATTCCTTTGAGAAACGCTGCGGCGCACGCTGAATTCCCCGATGCAGACCGCGTCTGTCCCGCAGCGCGCGGTCTATACATCTTATACAAATTTATACATGGTAAAATGGGCAATCTTACAGTTTTTCCGCATTTCCCTTGCAGATTTGCCGGAAGTAGAGTATAATATACCCGTGGAAGTGCAAATGTGTACTGTAACGGTGTCAGAAAGGAGTGAGCGATATGTCTGACAAAACCATCACATTCTCCCTCTCGGAGGAGCGCGAACAGGAAATGCAGGTCATCCTGCGCAAGGTGTATGATGCGCTGACGGAAAAAGGCTATAATCCGATCAACCAGATCGTCGGCTATATCCTCTCGGAGGATCCGACCTACATCACTGTACATAATAATGCCCGCAGCCTGATCCGCAAGATCGACCGCGATGAACTGATGCAGGTGCTTGTGCGCAATTACCTCTCTGAGTGATCTCTTTCTTTGGATTCGCTTGACAACTGCCGCTTTTTGCGGTATAATAAGACTTGTTCAGATACCGGGGAGCTGACGGCGAGTCGGCTGAGAGGGCGCTGCTGCCGCGCCGACCCGTTCACCTGATGCGGATAATGCCGCCGCAGGGAGTTTCAGCCGGTCTCAGAAACGCTGTCTGCTCCTGTGCGGACAGCGTTTTTTGCATCCTGTCTACAGAAAGGAAGTCTTTTAGAATGCCTGCACAGTCTGCATCCAAAACCAAGCTGCTTGTGGAGGGCGCTATGATGCTTGCCCTCGCAATCGTCCTCAGCCTCATCACCCCCTTCCAGAAAATTCTGCCCTTCGGCGGATCTATCACACTCGTTTCCATGCTGCCGATCTGCTTCTACAGCATCAAGAACGGCGTCGGCAAGGGACTCGGTGTTTCGCTGCTGTTTGCAGTGTTCCAGTTCGCACAGGGCGCGATCAAGGACGGTCTGTTCGGCTGGGGTCTCACCGCCGGTATGCTCATCGCCTGCATCCTCTTTGATTATTTCATCGCCTATACGGTGATCGGTCTTGCGGGCATCTTCCGCAAGCATGGCATGGGCGGCTGGATTGCCGGTACGGTCATTGCACTGCTGCTGCGGTTTCTCAGCCATTTCCTCAGCGGTGTCTATGTCTTTGCATCCACCGGTAAAATCTGGGATAACCTCAGCTTTGTTGCAGAAAACAAGTACATCTACAGCGCGGTTTATAACGGTGCGTATATGCTGCCCGAAATGATCCTCACCGTTGTTGTGTTCGTCATCCTCTGCAAAATCCCCCAGATTGCCCGCATGATGCCCGCGAAAGACAGCACTGAATAACCGCTGTTACGCACACCCTCCGGCTGACCGCTGCCGGAGGGTGCTTTTTTCTGCCGGAATGCTGCTGACAGTTGACAAATCCCCCTGTTATATGGTATACTATTATGATGCATAAAATTGAACCAATCCAAATCCTGAACATATCACACCACCCCGAAAGGAGCTTTTCGCATGGATCTGACCGTGCTGTTTGAACAGTACCCGTATCTGCGGGAGGCGATCACCGCGGCTGCCGTGATCTTTGTCAACCTCTGCGCCCTGTTCATTCTCATCGCGGCAAAACGGGAACGCCGCTTCGATGACCGCCACTGGATTCGGGAAAGCCGCGGCTATATGCTGGTCTGCGGCGATCAGGCATATTCCCTCGGCGCTGCGGAGGTGCTGATCGGCAGACATCCTGCTGCGGACATCCGCTTCCCCGATACCGAAATCTCCCGCTTTCACGCGCTGCTTTCCCTCTCGGACGGTCAGTGGCGCATTGAGGACATCGGCGCGCAAAACGGCGTCCTTGTCAACGGCAGGCGCATTCACAAGCCCTGCATTCTCCATCAAAATGACGCCATCACAATCGGCAAGCGCCGCCTGATTGTCGTCAAAGGCGCAGAAGGGAGAGACTGACATGGCTGCAAGACGCGCAATCTCCCACCCCTTTCTGCTGTTTTCCGTGCTGATCGCGCACGCAGTCATGCTGGTGCTGGTCGTGCTGTCCTTCGGCGTGACCCATGAGGTCATCAAGCTCGCCTGCTATGTGCTTGCAGCAGATTTCTTCGGCTCTGTGCTGCTCCAGCTCGTGCAGCGCGAGGCGTGTACCGTCGATACCGTGCTGCTGCTGGTGCTGGGCATGAGTACCATTTATCAATCCTGCTTCGGCGGACTCGCGTTCGCATCCAAGCATTTTATCGTCGGCATGGCGTCGTTTTTCATTGCACAGCTCTCCTACCTGCTCGTGCGCAACCCCTACACCGCCGAAAAACTCAAGCCCCTGTGGTATACGATGTTCTTCGGGCTTGTCGGCGCGATCATCTTCCTGACAGGCAGCCGCAGTATGTGGATTGACCTCGGCTTCATCACCCTGCAGCCCTCGGAATTCGTCAAGCCGGTGTTCGTGCTGATCTGCGCAAGTTCCATCGGCACACAGCTCCGCAAATCAGAGATTGCAGGCTTCCATTTCGTTCCGGATAACCTCATGCTGATCTTCTGCACGGCAGTCATCGCGGGCTTGCAGTGGTGGTGCAGAGACCTCGGTTCTCTCCCGACCTTCGTTGCAGCGGCGGGATGCGGCATTCTGCTGCGCTTCTGCTATCTGCGTGAGAAGGTCTCCGTCCGCCTGACGGTCTTTCTCGCCGCCTGCGCGGTCGCACTCGTCATTGCGGCGTGGAATCTCGCGCCCGCCTATGTGCAGGAACGTCTGCATACAGACATCTGGGCGGATATGTCCGGCAGCGGCTATCAGCAGGTCAAGGCACTCACCGCCATCGCAGAGGGCGGATGGTTCGGCAAGGGTGCGGGCAACGGTACGCTGATCAACGTTGCCGCCTCACGCACAGACATCGTTTTTTCCAGTATCTGCGAGGAATGGGGACTCTTTACCGGTCTCATGACCATCGTGCTGGTGCTGTTTCTGCCTGCATCGGTCATCACCGTGCCGCCGCGCAGCTATTACCATTCCGGACTCGCCGTCGGCGTTGCTGCGGTGTTCATGGTGCAGATGGCGCTCAATATATTCGGCTCGTGCAATCTCATCCCGTTCACCGGCGTCACGATTCCCTTCATCTCGCAGGGCGGCAGTTCGATGCTTTCCAGCGGCATTCTCGCCGGATTCCTCAAAGCTGCACAAGCACCCGTTCTGACGAACCGGCTTGCAGCACAGAAGAAGGGGGGCAGATAATATGGCAAGACAGCGTCCTGACCTCGACATTTCTGCACCGCGCAGTATGCAGCGCGCAGGAAAATTCACCGGACTGCTTCTGCTGCTGTTCTCCGCAGCACTTGTCTATCTCGCCTGGACACTCGTTACGAAATCGCCGTACTATATGGCAAAATCCGGCGGCACAACCTACGGCAAAGTCCTCGACCGCAGCGGAGATGTCCTCTTTGACGGCACACAGTCCCTCAGCAATTACCCCGCCGGTCAGTTCGCCGATGTCGGAAGCCTCATCGGGGATACCAGCGGGCAGATGTCCAATACCATCGTCGCACGCAACATCGGGGAACTCGCAAATTACAGCTTCCTCTACGGCAACGGCGGCACGACTCTGCTCAATACAACACTCTCCCATACCGCGAACAAAACCGTCTGGAATGCGTTCGGCGCGAAAAACGGTACTGCCATCGCCTATAACTGGAAAACCGGCGAGGTGCTGATCTGCCTGAGCAAACCCTGCATCGACATCGCGCAGGGCTATGCCAATCTCGACTCCATGCCTTCCGGCAGCCTGCTGTGCAAGGCGTTCTATCCGACCGTTCCCGGCTCGACACAGAAGGTCTCCACGCTGATCGCCGCCTACGAAAAATGCGGCATCAAAAAGGTCAATGCCTTGGAGTTCAGCTGCTCCGGTTCGTGGGTCAACGCATCCGGCGGGCAGATCAACTGCCACCTCTCCAGCGGACACGGAATGCAGAATCTCTCAGAGGCTTTCGCCAATAGCTGCAACCCCTATTTCGCACAGCTTGTGCAGTCTGAGATGCTCCCCCTCTCCGCACTCATCGAGACCTATACCCGCATGGGCTATTCCGTCAACGGCGAGGAAGCTGAACCGCTCACAATGGACGGCATCACCATCCCTGCCGCCTCCACTACCCTCACCGACAAGAACGAATTTGAGACGCAGTGGGGCGCTCTGGGACAGGGCAAAACGCTCGTCAGCCCCTTCCAGCTTATGCTGTGGGAAGGCGCAATCGCAAACGGCTCAGGCTCAGCCATCAAGCCCTATCTGCTCAGCAGCAAAACCGATACCGACGGCAATGTCACAAAACTCGGCGGCTTAAAGCCCACCGCGCAGATGTTCTCTGCGGAGGCTGCCGCGGCTGTCCGTGACATTATGACGGAGAACGCCGCCAATCATTATGCATGGGCGTTCGGCAGCCGCAGATGCGGCGTCAAGAGCGGTACGGCACAGGTCAGGACAGACGGCAAAGAATATGAAAACTCCTTCCTCACCGGCTTCTGCCTCGATGATGACTGTCCCGTCGCATTCTGTGTGATGATTGAGGAGCGCACAAGCTCCGATGTCTCTGCACCGCAGATTGCAGGTACACTCCTGAACGCAGCAGCCGCAGCACTCGCGGAGTAATCCGCCTGTACGATATTCATGAAAGGTGATGCTATGAAATTCAGAACCGGCCTCCGGATTGCCGCAGCGGGATTGCTGCTTGCGGCTTGCGGCACTGGCATCTTTCTGTATTTCCGCGCTGCAAAGGAGACGGATCCGGTCTCTGCTGACAGCCCTCGCTCTGAGGCGGCAGCAGACACAACATCCCCTGCACAGGAAGAAGAACCGCCTGAACCGATCTATGAGGATATTCCCGCAGACCTGCTGCGCGTCAGCGGAATCTCCCCGCAGGCGGAAACCGATCTCGACTACGTGGACTGGTGGTACAGCGAATGGGAGGACTGCCGGTACATCTTCCTCCCCGCCACCGCAGACCGCAAAGCGCTTACCCTCTCCTACCGCGCAGATGCCCCGCTTGCACTCAACGGCACGGAGATTCTCTCCGGCAAACAGACCGATCTGCTCAGCACCGCCGATGAATTTACCGTGACAGTCGGCAAAGAGGACTGCGGTACGCTGCGCATCCTGCAAAGTACGCTGCCGGTTGTCTATCTGACAGCAGACGCCGCGGGCGGACTCGACTATTTGGATGAACATAAAGAGGCAGCCTGTACCGGCAGCATCCTCATGCTCAATGCCGACGGGTCTGTGGATTATGAGGGCAGCATCGCAAAACTCTCTGCACACGGCAATTCCTCGTGGGATTACAGCACGAAAAAGCCCTATAACATCAAGCTCGATGAAAAGGCAAGCATTTACGGCATGGGCAAGGCGAAAAAATGGGTCTTCCTCAGCAATTTCCTTGACCACTCCCATCTGCGGAATACCCTCGCGGATGCCATGAGCCGGCAGGCTAAGCTTGCCTATACCATGAACTGCGTCTTCGTCGATCTCTATGCGGAAGGCTCTTACCGCGGCACATATCAGATCTATGAGAAAATCGAAGTGCAGAAAAACCGCATCTCGATCACTGATCTCGAAAAGGCAACGGAACAGGTCAACGACGAACCGCTCTCCGCTTATCCGCAGCGGATTGCAGGGGCATACGATGAGGAGTATCACCTCGGATGCTGCCGCTATTACGACATCCCGCATGATCCCGCGGACATCACAGGCGGATACCTTGTGCAGTTTCAGCTCTATAACCGCTATCCCAGACATACCAAAAGCGGATTCGTGACCTCCCGCGGTCAGGCGGTGGAACTGGAAAGTCCGGAATATGCTTCCAAGGCACAGGTTTTGTATATCCGGCAGTTTATGCAGGATCTCGAAGATGCCATCTATTCCGAGGACGGCTTCAACGATAAGGGGAAGCATTACAGTGAATACATCGACGTGGATTCGCTGGTGCTGGGGTATCTCATTCAGGAGATCACAGAAAATGCCGACGGCAGCTACACCAGCTTCTATTTCTGGAAGGAATCGGATTCTGCCGGAGACGGCAAGCTGCATTACGGGCCTGTCTGGGATTTCGACCTCGCTTACTGCAATTTCAGCCGCGCTGTGACTGCGGCAGACGGCGTAACACGCTACTCTGCACGTACCGGTGAACTGTATGCGGCGTTTATGCCGATTTCCGGTTATGATGTCACCGGCGAAAGTGACCGCACCGCACTCGGTGAAAACTGGCTCATGAAACTCTGGCAGAAAGAAGAATTCCGCGGCAGAGCCATTGAACTCTATTTCGATGTCTTCGATGAATTCCTCGCAAAACTCGCAGATCCGGAACAGAAAGGCGGCGATCTCGTCACGAAAATGGCTGAGCCGCTGACCGCTTCCGCAATCATGAACAATGCCCGCTGGCATACCTACGGCGGCAAGGATTATAAGCCGCTTGGCCCGCTGAACGGCAATGACTATCCCGAATGTGTGGAATACGTCCGCAGCTTTCTGATGAAACGGCGCAGCGTTCTGCGGGAAATCTACTTCAATGAAGGCAGGCAGATCCTTCAGGATCTTTTCGATGCGGCACTGGAAAACATCGACTATGAACGCTATGACGAGGAAAGCCGCGCTGCAATCGAAACAATCCTCTCCGAAACGGCATACGCAATCGAAAGCATTCCGGACTATGAGGAGGCACGGAAAATGCTGGATGACAGTCTCGGCCGGCTGGATGACCTTCCGCAGACTGACCCGCCTGAACAGCCCGATGAACCCGAAGAACCGCATACAGAACCCCATACAGAACCCCGCACAGAGCCGCATACGGAAGCTCAAACCGAAACTTCTGCAAACCCGCATACGGAAATCCATACCGAAATTCATACGATCGGAGGCGAAGAACCATGATCCTGCTCACAGGTGATACGCACGGCGAGATCGACATCAGCAAGCTCAGCAACGCCCGCAGGCAAAACCGCGAACGCTTTGCCAGTATGACAAAGGACGATTATCTCATCATCCTCGGCGATTTCGGATTCGTCTGGGACGGCGGCGCAACCGATGACTGGTGGCTCGACTGGCTCAATACCAAGCCCTATACCACACTGTTCATCGACGGCAACCATGAGAATTTTGATCTGCTGAATGCCTACCCTGTTGAGGAGTGGCACGGCGGAAAGATTCAGCGCATCCGGGAAAGTGTGCTGCATCTCATGCGCGGACAGTTCTTTGAAATCGCAGGAAAATCCTTCTTCACTATGGGCGGTGCGGAAAGTCATGATATGGATGCCCGCAAGGAAGGCGTGAGCTGGTGGCGGCAGGAAATGCCCTGCGATGCCGAATATGAGGAAGCACGCCGCAATCTCGAAGCACATGGCTGGAAAGCCGATTTCGTCCTCACGCACAGCCTGCCCTCCTGCATCCAGAACCTCTGGTTTGACGGCGAGGATTACTACCACACAAACCGCCTCACCGATTTCTTTGATGAGGTCTACGAAAAGCTCGATTTCAAAGAGTGGTACAGCGGGCATTATCACATGGATGTGATGGTGCAGTCGCATCCGCAGGTGTGTATGCTGTATAACGACATCCGCCAGATCCTCTGACGCAATGCCCTCCGCCAGCTTGACAAACGGCTGGACATTGGCTATAATAAAAGGGATCACGCGGCATTGCCACCCCGTCCGAATGCCACGGACGGGGTGATTTTTCTGCCGCGGAAAAAAGGAGGTATGCAACCCATGAAACTCGCGTATGACATCTCAGACAAGCCCAAGACCGGCAGGCTCATTGTGTTCGCCTTGCAGCAAATGCTGGCGATTCTCGCGGCAACCATTGCCGTGCCAATGATCATCGGAAACGGTCTCACACCAGCCGCCGCAATGTTCGGCGCAGGCGTCGGCACAATCGTTTATCTGCTCTTTACCAAGCGCCGAAGTCCCGTGTTTCTCGGCTCATCCTTTGCATTCCTCGGCTCAATGTCTGCGGCGTTTGCCGGTGCTGCCACAATGGAACTCGGCGCACTCGGTCTGCTGCTCGGCGCAATCCTCGCGGGACTTGTTTACGTCCTCATCGCGCTCATCATCAAATCAACCGGTGTCGGCTGGCTCAACCGCCTCATGCCGCCCGTTGTCATCGGCCCGACTGTCGCCATCATCGGTCTTTCCCTCGCGGGCAATGCCGTCGGTGATCTGCAAAAAGGCGATGTCCTCCTCAGCGACGGAACTGCTGCTGCATCCCCCTATGCCGCGATTATCTGCGGCCTCGTCACGCTCGCAACCGTCATGCTCTGCTCGACCTTCGGCAAAAAGATGATGAAGCTCGTGCCGTTCATCATCGGCATTCTCGCCGGATATGCCTGCGCCGCAATCCTCACCGCAATCGGCAGCGCGGCAGGCATCGACGCACTCCGGCTCGTCGATTTCAGCGTCTTCGGCAGATATATGCTGCCCGACGGTGCTGTTTCCCTTTCCACCTTCTTCAGCGTGCCGGATTTCACCTTTCTCAGCGCTGCAAAAGGGCTCTCCGATCTCGACGCCGGCTATTTCGCCACGGTCTTTGCCGCTTATGTGCCGGTGGCATTCGTGGTGTTCGCGGAACACGTTGCGGACCATAAGAACCTCTCCTCCGTCATCGGCAGAGACCTGCTCACCGATCCCGGTCTGAGCAATACGCTTCTCGGTGACGGCATCGGTTCTATGGCAGGTGCATTCTTCGGCGGCTGCCCCAATACCACCTACGGTGAATCCATCGCCTGCGTTGCCATTACCGGAAACGCAAGCACCGTCACGATTTTCACTGCGGCAATCGGCTGCATTCTGTTCTCGTTCATCACCCCGCTCATCGCCTTTGTGGATTCGATTCCCTCCTGCGTCATGGGCGGTGTCTGCATCGCGCTCTACGGCTTCATCGCGGTTTCCGGTCTCAAGATGCTGCAAAAGGTTGATCTGAACAGCAACCGCAATCTGTTCACGGCATCGGTCATCCTCATCGCCGGCATCGGCGGACTGAGCATCAGCTTCGGCAAGGTCACGGTCACGGAGATTGCCACCGCACTCATCCTCGGCATCCTGACCAATCTCATGCTTGCGAAAGCAGGCGGCGATGCACCGCTGCCGGAAGAATCTCCCGCACCGGCAAAATCCCCCGCAAAGCAATCCGCTCCGGCGGCTGCGCGCCCGCAGAATCATAACAAAAAGCAGCATCGGAACAAGAAGAAAAAGAAGTGAACACAGCTCATTTCCACCGTCATTTGCCTGCTCTGCCGGCTGATGATGCACAGAAACCTGCGCGGCACATCTGCACAGAGCAGTCATCAAACACACGTAAAACCAGACAGAAAGGAAGTTTTCAAAATGGCAAAGACTGTTGTCCTCGAACATCCGCTCATCCAGCACAAGATCTCGCTGCTGCGCGATGAGAACACCGGTACACGCGATTTCCGCATTCTCGTGGAGGAAATCGCCATGCTCATGGGCTACGAAGCCCTCCGTGATCTCCCGACCGAACTCGTCGAGGTCAAAACCCCGATTGCTGCCGCGCAGGTACCGATGCTCTCCGGCAAAAAGCTCGCTGTTGTCCCGATTCTCCGCGCAGGTCTCGGCATGGTGGACGGCATCCTCAAGCTCGTCCCCTCGGCAAAGGTCGGCCACATCGGGCTGTACCGCGATGAGGTCACCCACGAGCCGCATGAATATTACTGCAAGCTGCCCGGCGGCATCGCAGACCGCCTTGTCATCCTGCCTGACCCTATGCTTGCAACCGGCGGTTCTGCCATTCAGGCAGTCGATTTCATTAAGGCAAAGGGCTGCACGAATATCAAGTTCATGTGCGTGATTGCCGCGCCGGAAGGACTCAAAGCCCTGCGCGAAGCACATCCCGATATTGACATCTACTGCGGCTGCCTCGACAGCCACCTCAATGAAGACGCTTACATCGTTCCGGGTCTCGGAGATGCAGGCGACCGTATCTTCGGCACAAAATAACCGGAATCTGAAAACAGCCCGCGGAGCAATCAGCGCTTCGCGGGCTGTATTTTATTCATTCCTGAAATATATCAAAATATTGAGGAAATTTTGAGCGCATACCACAAAATCAGGCGCTTTTTTTCGGCAGAATGACACTGGAAATCCTGAAAAGTTTATGTTATAATTGCAATATAAGGATATTGTCCGCAAGATTCGCTTATCAGATCAATGAGGGGGATTTATCATGAAACTGATGCGTAAACTATCCGCCGTTCTGCTTTCCGCAGCCGTGCTGTGTTCTGCGGCTCCGATTCCCGTGCAGGCAGCAGGCAGCAGTTCCTTTGCTGAAACCATCCGGAAAGCCTGGGATACCCACCAGACCGAACTCTCTGTGCGCAGTTTCCGGATGTCTGCCGATGCCTTTGCAAAAGCCTATTACAGTCTCCTCTATACCGAAGCAGACCGATTCTATATCGCGTCAACTTTCAGCTATGCCACCACGCTTACGGGCTATGTCGATTCTATTGAGATCCGCTATAACTACGATATTTCAGAGATCGAAAAACTGAAAACCGCTTTCGAGAACGAAGCAGACCGCGTGGTCGGACTGCTGCGGCCGGAGTGGACGGATGCACAGAAAGTGCTGTTCTTCCACGATCATCTCGCTTCGGTCTGCGCCTATGATCTGGGGCTGACAAAGGGCGATGCCTATGCGGCATTACTCGGCGGTTCGGCGGTTTGTCAGGGTTATTCGCTCGCAATGTGCGTGCTGTGCCGCAAAGCCGGCATCCCCTGCTATGCAATCACCAGCGACGAACTGAAGCATATGTGGAATGTCGTGCAGATCGACGGCGAATGGTATCATCTTGATGTCACCGACGATGACAGCGCCCCCGATATGCTCGGTCATGTCTCCCATAATTTTGTCCTGCGTACCGATGAAGCAATGATGGCTGACTATCATCACAGCGCCGATGACTGGAACTATTTTTCAGACGGCAATGTCATCTCCTGCACCTCGGATCTCTATGAAAATGCATTCTGGTTCGGTTCAAATGACATCATCCAGGTGCTTCCGGACGGCAGATACCTCTTTGCACGCAGCAATGATTCCAGTAATATCACCTCGGTTTCACAGGTCAAGGCAGACATCTACTGCGGCGAAGATCCTTTCCAGAAACTCAAAACCGTTCAGGCTTACTGGAAAGCCGACAACGGCATCTACACAAACTGCTATGTCTGCACCGTGGAATACAACGATACGGTGTATTACAATACGCCCGATACAATCTGGGCAATGCCGGTCAGCGGCGGTACACCTGTGCAGTTCTATACGCTGACAACTGCTGAGAAAAAGCTTGGCGACATTTACGGTCTCTCCGTGGATGAAAACGGTCTGCTGACCTATCAGATTCAGCTTGCACCGGGATTCCTCGACGAAACCTATACGCTGGATCAGACTTACCACACGATTCAGCTTCCGTCCGCACAGGAAACGACGTCCGAATCCACCACTACGACATCGGAAACCACTACTTCAACGACATCCGATACCACGACAACCAAACCGGCAACAACAACCACCACAGTCACCACCTCCTCGCAGCCGACCACCACATCCGCCGCAACAACGACTTCGCAGCCGACGACTGCATCCGCAACCACAACCTCCGGTACAACCACTTCCACTACCACCACCACGACTACTACCACATCTGCAACAACATCCTCCACAACTTCCACAACCACGTCCGCATCAACCACAAGCACCACAACCACTACAACTACGACGTCTGCAACAACTACCACCACAACGACAACGTCCACTACGACAACGTCCACTACGTCAACGACCACTACGACGACAACCACTACGACGACAACCACAACAACTTCTGCACCGGCAACAACAACCACCACGACCACCGCATCGGATCCCCCGAAACCGACTTTCCCCGGCGACCTCAACTGCGACGGAAAGCGCGATGTGGTCGATGCAGTGCTGCTGGCGCGTCTCACAGGCGGCGACATCACCCTGACCCTCAAACCCGAAGGTCTCGCCAACGCCGACTGCAACAGCGACGGTTCACGCAATCCGCTGGACCTCACCTGGCTGCTGCGCGTGCTGGCACGCCTGCTTCAGCCGTAACCGAAACTGTAAATTCTGAGCCTTCCTATCCGGCATAGGAAGGCTCAGCTTGTAGATAAAGTGTCTCCGACGGATTTATATTGAGGGCTCTGCCCTCAAACTCCCGCTTAAGGGCTACTAGCCCTTAATAATCCCTTTTTTGGAACAATATAAAAAAGAACGTATTTGCTATATTTCACAT
>DGVV01000043.1 GCA_002395085.1 Ruminococcus sp. UBA4275
GCAGCGCCCCATTATAATCATCGCGAAGCGATACCTTTATCTGCTTCAGCGCTGTATCACTTTTTCCACGTTGCAGGCGAAAGCAGCAGGATGATCGGGAACAGTTCCAGTCTGCCTGCAAGCATATCAAAAATCAGCACACTCTTGGAAACCGTCGAATAGACGTCGAAATTCGATGTCGGGCCGACTTCTCCGAGACCTGGCCCGATGTTATTGAGCGTGGCAACGACTGCCGTGAAATTCGTCGTGAGATCGCCGTGATCGCAGGAGAGGATCAGCAGCGATGCCGCATACACAAGGATATAGCAGGCGAGATACACATGGACGCTGCTGATGACCGCCGTATCGACCGGCTGTCCGTCGATGCGCAGCTTTTTGACCTCGCGCGGGTGGGTCATAACGCGCAGTTCATTGTGCATATTCTTGAACAGGATGATGAACCGCTGCACCTTGATGCCGCCGCCCGTACTGCCTGCACACGCGCCGACAAACATCAGCATGACGAGAATCGTCTTGGAAAGTGTGGGCCAGAGATTGAAGTCTGCGGTGGAGAATCCGGTCGAGGAGATCAGCGAACTGACCGTGAACGATACGTGCATAAGCGCTTCGCCTGTGCCGCGGAACATCCCGCGCACATTGAATGTGATGACCGCGATTGCGGCTGCCACGATGCAGAAAAAGACCTTGACCTCCGAATTGATGACCTCTTTGAATTTGCCGGTCACGAGGAGAAAATAACAGGTGAAATTGACTGCAAAGAGCAGCATGAACACGGTGACAATCCAGATGCAGACCGGATTGTAGATCATCATACCGGCATTCGAGATGCCGAATCCGCCTGTACCGGCAGTTGCCGCTGCAATGTTGATGGCATCAAAGAGCGGCATCCGGCAGATCACCAGCAGGATGAATTCCAGAATGGTCATCGCAATGTAGATCACATAAAGCCAGATGGCAGTTTTGCGTACACGCGGTACAAGCTTGCTGACGGAAGGTCCGGGGCTTTCGGCTTTCATGAGGTACATATTCGTGCCGCCCGCGAGCGGCAGCACCGCCATAATGAACACCAGCACACCCATACCGCCGATCCAGTGTGTGAAGCTGCGCCACATAATCATGCACTTTGGCAGGCTGTCCAGATCGTGCAGGATACTTGCGCCGGTGGTTGTGAAGCCGGAAACCGCTTCAAAGAGCGCGTCGATGAATTTCGGGATTGCGCGGGAGAGCCACAGCGGCAGCGCACCGAAAAAACTCAGCAGCAGCCAGCTCAGCGCAACGATGACAAAACCGTCTCTTGCACCGAGCGTGCGGTCTTTCGGTTTGAAGCGGGTGATGATTCCGCCGATGAGGAGACAGGCGGCTGCAACCGCAGCAAAGATCAGGATCTCATGTTCACCGTAGACGGCAGCAGTCAGCAGCGGAACTGCCATAAAAGCGCCCTCAAAGGCGAGCAGCAATCCGAGTATATAGATGGTCATGCGGTAATTCATGTCAGTATTTCGCTTCTCCCTTCCTCAGCGCAGAATGTCGTTCATATCGTGCAGACCAAGCTGCGTCGTGACGATGACAACGGAATCCCCGACGTGGATCATATCCTGACCGCGGGGGATTTTGGCAGTCTTTTCGCGGATGATCGCCGCGACCAGTACGCCGTCCTTGAGCTGCATTTGCCTGAGCGGGATGTCCGTAATCGCGCATTTCTGCTCCACATTGAACTGCACCGCCTCGACCTTGCCCTTGATGACCTGATAGAGCGTTTCGAGGTTTGTGCCGGCAGCCTTGCGGGAGGCGCGCACAAAGCGAAGAATAAGATCGGAGGTGATATTTTTCGGGTAGATGATTGTATCCAGCTCCAGTTTTTCCACGACCTGATCGAAGTCAATGCGGTTGATCTTTGTAATGACCTTGCCTTCGCTGACCGATTTTGCGAACAGGGAGAGCAGAATGTTCTCCTCGTCAATGCTGGTCAGCGCCACAAATGCCTCTGCGTTCTTGATGCCCTCGCTGAGCAGCACTTCTCTGCTGATGGGATCAGCATGGTTGACGGAGGCATTGGGCAGCAGCGCGGAAAGCTGCTCGGTGCGTGCGGGATCCTTCTCGATGATCTTGACCTTGATACCGGACTCCTCGAGATCCTCGCAGAGGTAGTGGGTCGTATTTCCGCCGCCCGCGATGAGGACATCATGCACCTGCTTTGCCTTGAAATTGATCTTGCGGAAGAAGGTGTAGGCGACCTTTTCATCTGCGATGATGGAGATGATGTCACGCGGGGCGAAAACAAAATCGCCGTTTGCGATGAAGGCATCCTCGCCGCGTTCTACGGTGCAGACCAGAATATCGCAGTGCAGTTTCGCAGACATTTCCTTGACTGCCATGCCGCACAGCGGAGAATCCTCCGGCAGCTTGAATTTGAGCAGTTCGATCTTGCCGCGGGCAAAGGTGTCGATTTTCAGTGCGGACGGGAAACGCAGCACCCGTGCAATCTCCTTCGCAGCAGCATATTCAGGGTTGATGATCATAGCCAGCTCCAGCTCTTTGCGGAGATACTCCAGCTCACCGTTATACTGCGGGCTGCGCACACGGGCAATTGTCTGCTTGACACCTTCGCGTTTTGCCATGAGGCAGCAGAGCAGATTCAGTTCATCCGCACCGGTCACAGCAATCAGCAGATCTGCGTCCTTCGTACCGGCAAGGGAGAGTGCCGCATGCGTTGTGCCGTTGCCGGCAACGTAGGCGACATCATACCGCTCTCCGACCTCTTTTGCGCGCTGAGGATTGATGTCGATGACGGTGACATTATTGTCCGCTTCATTGAGCTGGTCTGCGAGCAGTCTGCCGACTTTGCCGCAGCCTACTATGATAATATCCAAGTTTTTCCTACCTCCGAAAGCGATGCTTTCGCTCTGTTTTGTTTATCGGGCAGACGGGAGAGATCAGTCGTGCCGTTCGTCTGCGCAGTCAAATGTCTCACAGAAGCGTGCCGAAAAAGACGGTTCACGGTCTGCGGCATAAAAATGTCCGGTATCACCGAAGCAGTTCATGCGGAAGGATGCGATGCCCGCTCTGCGTTCCTCAGTGGTCAGCACCGTGACAGAAGCAGGCGCGGCGCAGAGACCGTGCCAGAAGACCATCGGGGATGCGCCCAGCAGATGTGCCAGCATGACGCATTCCACACCGAAATGGCAGAACAGTACAATCGTATCGCGGTTCGGATGTGCGGCACGGTAGATATTGCCCTCGCGGATGTATCCGTGCTGTGCAAGGAGCGCATCCAGCCCGTCATAGACGCGCTTTGCCTCTTCTCCGACACGGTACTGCTGCATGACATCGGTCTGCGCCCACGCATCTTTATCGTAATAGCGCTGTTCCTGCGTCCAGACACCGGGCAGCCAGTCCCACGGGACGCGGGTGTCTCCGGTATCCGGATGCAGAATCGGCGCATGGAACTCGCGCAGCCACGGAAGCGTCTGCGCGGTGCGTCCCATTGCATCTAATGTGTATTGTGCGGTATCACGCGCCCTGCCGAGCGGCGAAACGTAAAACGCGGCGATATTGTGTCCCTTCAGGCGATCTGCGGCGCATTGTGCTTCAATACGGCCGGTATCGGTGAGGGTATCGTGTTCATAATCGGGGTCGCCGTGGCGGACGATGATAATTTTCATGGTACTCCTTTATCAGTAGGCAGGGCAATCCATGTCCTCAGCCTTTGCGACGGCTTCTTCGAGTGTCATGTCGTAGAACAGCCCCGCAGCAAAGGTTCTGCCGGATTTCGGCTGCTCAATGAATGCACCGACGATCACGCCGGGCAGCGCACTTTCGGGTGCATTCGGTGCGTGAGGACCGCCCAGATCGGTGCGGCACCAGCCGGGATCGGTCAGGTTGATCGCGACGCCCGTACCGGCGAGTTTCGAGCCGAGGTCGATGGTGACCTTATCGAGCGCGGCCTTGCTGGCGGAGTAGCCTGCCTGCTCAGGTTCGAGGCGGATGCCGCTGGTGGTATTGACCACACGGCCAAATCCGCGTTCGATCATTTTCGGGATGAAATGATAGCAGATCATCATTGGTGCGATGGTGTTGATGCGGAAGCTGATCTCATAATCGGAGACGGGCGTACCGAAATATTCGGTGCGGTAAGCAATCTGCACGCCGGCGTTATTGAGAATGACATCCACCGGAATGCCCATTGCGTCGATCTCCGCGATTGCCTGTTCCACGCTGGACAGGTCAGACAGTTCCGCAGCAACCTGCCGGACGGAAACAGATCCGGACAGTTTCTCCGCGAGTGCGGCAGTGTGTGCGGTATCGCGGCTCAGCAGGATCAGATTGCAGCCCTGCTCCGCGAGTGCTTCCGCGGCGAGTTTGCCAATGCCGCGGCTTGCGCCCGTAATGAGCGCCCATTTTTCTCTCAGTGATAACATTTAAAATTACCCCTCTCGTAATTTTAGATTGCGGAATCAGTGTATACACTAATATTCCGCTCATCATATCATACCATAAAACGTCCGGAAAGTCAAGGCGGGCGGGAAGCCCCCGCAGGCAAAAACGAGACTGCGGTGTTCTGCTTGCCGGAATATTGCGAGCCAGCCGGAGGTGCGGATTGTGAGAGAAGCGGGGCAGCCTCTTTTGCTGCATACAAAAAAACACACGCAGTTGAATGCTGCGTGTGTTCAGCTTGTCGATAAAGGTATCGCTGCGCGATGATTATAATGGGGCGCT
>DGVV01000044.1:0-5408 GCA_002395085.1 Ruminococcus sp. UBA4275
CCCACTATAAGAAAAGTAATGTAAATGCGTTGAAATTCTAGGTTCACAAAATAGGGGATTCTTAAGGGCTAGTAGCCCTTAAGCGGGAGTTTGAGGGCAGAGCCCTCAATATAAATCCGTCGGAGACACTTTATCTACAAGCTGGAGGGACGCCCTGTGACTGAGGGCGTCCCTTTTTCGTTCGTCAGAATCAGATATTATAGAGAATCTCGGAATACGGCGGGAACGGCCACTGATCCTGCGGAATCAGCACTTCCAGAGCATCCGCAATCGTGCGCAGACGGGTCATCGCAGGGATGACCTGCTTGCGGTAGACGGTTGCCTTGATCGTCACCGTTGTCTCGCGGGAGGCAAACGAAATCTGTTCGCGCAGATCGTCGATTGCGTCATAGAGACCGGAGGTGAGATCGCTGATTTCAGAAGCCAGTGCATCCTCGACGGCAGTGCTGATATTCAGCATCGGGGACATCTGATTCTTCAGAGCAATCGTCTCGCACAGCTCCTTGGTGTAGCCGATGCACACCGGCAGAATCTTCTTGCGTGCGATGTCCAGCATGGTCTTTGCCTCAATGCCGACTGCCTTGCAGTAATTATCCAGCAGAATCTCCTTGCGGGAGACGATCTCGGAATTATTGAGGACGTTCATCTGCTCGAACAGCTCAACGAACTCCGGTCTGTCGTACTGCATCAGCGCCTCGACGGTCGAGGGGTAATTCGGCAGACCGCGGCGCTTGCACTCATCGAACCACGCATCGCCGTAGCCGTTGCCGTTGAAGATGATGTCCTTGTTTTCGCGGATGGTGCGGCGAATCAGCTCATGCAGTGCGGCATCGAAATTCTCTGCGCTGACATTTTCGAGCTTTTCGCAGAACTGCGTGACCTCATACGCAAAGATCGTATTCATGACGAAATTGAAGCAGGAGATCGAATCTGCCGAACCCAGCATCCGGAATTCAAACTTGTTTCCGGTGAAAGCCATCGGGGATGTACGGTTGCGGTCGGTGGTATCCTTGCGGAACTGCGGCATCGCATCAACGCCGAGATTGAAGCGCTCCTTGCCGATGCCGTCGAGCGGCTTATCCTGTTCGATTGCATCGAGGACGAGCTGGAGGTCATCACCGATGAACACGGAAATGACGGTCGGGGGCGCTTCATTGCCGCCCAGACGGCAGTCATTGCCGGCGGATGCGGAGGAGAGACGGATCAGCGGGGCATAATCCTTGACGCCCTTGAGGAATGCGCACAGGACGATCAGGAAGATGAGGTTATCCTGCGGCGTATCGCCCGGATCGAGGAGATTCTGTCCGTCGTCGGTCGAGATTGACCAGTTATTGTGCTTGCCCGAACCGCTGATGCCTGCAAAGGGCTTCTCGTGCAGCAGGCAGACCAGACCGTGCTTCAGGGCGATTTTCTTCATCAGCTCCATTGTGAGCTGATTGTGGTCTGCGGCGATATTGGAGGAGGTATAGACCGGAGCCAGCTCATGCTGTGCCGGTGCGACCTCATTGTGTTCGGTTTTCGCATAGATGCCGAGTTTCCAGAGTTCCTCGTCCAGTTCGCGCATGAAATCGGAGACACGCTGTGTCAGGTTGCCGAAGTAGTGGTCATCCATTTCCTCGCCCTTCGGGGGCATTGCGCCAAAGAGCGTTCTGCCGGTGAGGATCAGGTCTTCGCGGGCATCGAAGCTCTTTTTGTCGATGAGGAAATATTCCTGTTCCGGACCGACATTCGTGTAGACGCGCTGCACTTTGTCATTGCCGAAGAGGCGCAGCAGCCGGACGGTAGCGCGGCTGACAGCATCCATCGAACGCAGCAGCGGGGTTTTCTTATCCAGTACCTCGCCGGTGTACGAGACAAAGCCGGTCGGGATGCAGAGGGTGCGGTCCTTGATGAAGGCGTCGGAAGTGGGGTCCCATGCGGTATAGCCGCGCGCCTCGAAGGTTGCACGCAGACCGCCAGACGGGAACGAGGAGGCATCGGATTCGCCCTTGATCAGCTCCTTGCCGGAGAAATCGAGGATGACGCCGCCGTTGCCCAGCGGTGTGAGGAAGGCATCGTGCTTTTCTGCGGTGATGCCGGTCATCGGCTGGAACCAGTGCGTGAAATGCGTGCAGCCCCTGGAGACCGCCCAGTCCTTCATCGCGGCAGCGACGACATCGGCTGCATCGCGGGGGAGGGGGGTACCGATCTTGCGGGTGCGCATGACAGCCTCATAGACCTTTTTCGGCAGCGTGCTGCGCATGACCTGCTCGTTATAGACATTGCACCCGAAGTAGGTATCGGGCGACTTCGCCTTGTCAAATTCGTTCATAGTCAGTTTCATGCGGCGCACGGAATCCGCAGCAGCCGCATTCTCCTTTCCACTCATTTCCGGATATAGTCAAAAAGCCTTACGACACTATATTATAACAGATTTTGAGGCAAATTGCAATAGCTCACAGAGAAATAGTTTGCATAGGCATACGCTGCTGTGCGGGTGCAATGCATAATACCTAAAATATGCACGCGGTTCACCGCTTTACTTCGTTAAAATCGCCGGAATGCAAAAAAACATCGCCTGATTTCTTGACTTTTTCGCCGCATAGTGCTATAATGTGTACATGAAAAGCCGCGCAACCGGTGCGGCAGAAAGGAACGATCTCCCATGAACGCATTGTTTTCGCTCGTCCTTCGACTTACGGTCTTGGTCTCATGCCACAGGCCTGTATTGTCATGCACGGGCGTCTGAATAACAAGCAGACGGAAGATCGCAGCAGTGACACAGACCAGCGGTGTGAGGCAGAAGCTTCACACCGTTTTTTTGTGATCCGATGAAGGAGGAAAACCTTTATGAAAATCTGTTTCTCGACCCTCGGCTGTCCGGATTTTGAGTGGCCGGACGTTTACTCGATGGCAAAAGACCTCGGTTTCGACGGCATCGAGCTGCGTACCTACGGTCTGCCTGCGGATCCCTTCCGCAGCAAACCCTTCACCGGCGCACAGCTCCCCAAAACCGTCAAGAAGCTGCATGATCTCAAGCTGGAGATTCCCTGCGTCAGCTCGAACTGCTGCCTGAACGAAAAGGACAGCGAGGAGCAGAACCGCGCAGAACTCCTTGCCTGCATGGAACTCGCACAGGCTGTCGGCGCACCGTTTATCCGTGTGCTGGGAGACCGCTATTCCGAAGTCACCGGCGCTGTCGATGACGATTACGTCGCCTCCGTGCTGACCTCGCTCATCGCAGAGGCAGAGGCACATGATGTCACGCTGCTCGTTGAGACAAACGGCGTCTTCAGTGATACCAAGCGCCTCGCCGCCATGCTCGATAAAATCGGCAGCATCCGCGTGGCAGCCCTCTGGGATATGCACCACCCCTACCGCTACGGCGGCGAATCGCCCGAAGATACCGTTGCAAATCTCGGCAGCCGCATCAAGTATGTGCAGACCAAGGACAGCTCCTTCAAGGACGGCGTTCTGCGCTATGAGCTGATGGGCAAGGGTGATCTGCCCCTCGATGAGATGATGTCTGCGCTGCGCAGCATGGGCTATACCGGCTATGTATGTCTGGAATGGGTCAAGCGCTGGATGCCGGAGCTTTCGGATGCCGGTATCGTCTTCCCGCAGTTTGCAGATTACATGGCGAAATATCACACGCACTACAAGCATGACCTTCAGGTCAGCAACCGCGGCAACGGTTACTATCCGTGGCCGAAGGAGCGCCTCATCAACTACACCTTCCCCGATGTCCTTGACCGCATCTGTGAACAGTTCCCGAATCAGTTTGCATTCCGCTATACGGAGCTGGATTATACCCGCACCTATCCGCAGTTCCGCGATGATGTCGATAACTTTGCACGCGCCCTCATCGCAATGGGCGTCGGCGCGGGCGACAAGGTTGCAATCTGGGCAACAAACGTCCCCGCATGGTACATCACTTTCTGGGCGACCACCAAGATCGGTGCGGTGCTGGTTACCTTCAATACCGGCAACAAGATCCACGAGACCGAGTATGTGCTGAAGCAATCTGATACCCATACGCTGGTCATGATCGACGGCTACAAGGGTACGGATTACAACGCGATCATGCGCGAGCTGGTGCCGGAGCTGGAGACCGCAGAGCCGGGCAAGCTCAATTCCGCCAAGTTCCCGTATCTCAAGAACGTCATCACGATCGAGAGCAAGCAGCCGGGCTGCTATACATGGGAGGAAGCCGCTGCAAAGTATACGGAAGTGCCGCTGACTGAGGTGGAGCGCAGACGCCGCGCCATCAAGAAGGACGACGTTGCGAATATGCAGTATACTTCCGGCACGACCGGCTTCCCCAAGGGCGTTATGCTCACACATTATAATGTTGTCAACAACGGCAAGGCAATCGGTGACTGCATGGATCTTTCCACCGAAGACCGCATGATGATTCAGGTGCCGATGTTCCACTGCTTCGGCATGGTGCTGGCAATGACCGCATCCGTCACCCACGGTGTCACGATGTCTCCGATCACCGCATTCTCCCCGCGCAAGGGTCTGGACTGCATCAACCGCGAGAAGATTACCTGCTTCCACGGCGTTCCGACCATGTTCATCGCAATGCTGGGCCACGAGAACTTCCCCAAGACCGATTTCTCGCACATGAGAACCGGTATCATGGCTGGCTCTCCCTGCCCGATCAAGACGATGGAAGAAGTCATTGAGAAGATGCATATGCCGGAAATCTGCATCACTTACGGTCAGACCGAGGCATCTCCTGCGACCACCATGTCCAAGACCACCGATTCCATTGAAGCGCGTGTCAATACCGTCGGCGGCCCGATCTTCGGCGTCGAGTGCAAGATTGTCGATCCGGAGACCGGCGAGGAAGTGCCGGACGGCGTGGACGGCGAATTCTGTGCGCGCGGCTACAACATCATGAAGGGCTACTACAAGATGCCGGAAGCAACTGCTGCGGTCATCGACGAGGACGGCTGGCTGCATTCCGGCGACCTCGCCCGCAGACTGCCTGACAGCGGTTATTTCAAGATCACCGGCAGAATCAAGGATATGATTATCCGCGGCGGCGAGAACCTCTATCCGAAGGAGATCGAGGACTTCCTCTATACGCATCCGGCGATCCGTGATGTGCAGGTCATCGGCGTGCCGGATAAGCAGTACGGTGAGGAAGCAATGGCGTGTGTCATCCTCAATGACGGCATGACCTCTACCGAGGATGAGATCAAGGAGTTTGTCCGTTCGCACATGGATAAGACCAAAGTGCCGCGCTATGTGCGGTTTGTGGATTCCTTCCCGATGAACGCAGCGGGCAAGATCCTCAAGTACAAGATGCGCGAGGAAGCGGTCGATTACCTCAACCTCCACGAAGCAAACAGCATCGTGACGGCGTAATAAAGAGGTGTCTCCGACGGGTCATAAATGAGGGCTCCGCCCTCAAACTCCCG
>DGVV01000044.1:5462-57522 GCA_002395085.1 Ruminococcus sp. UBA4275
CTTAAGGGCTACTAGCCCTTAAGAATCCCATTTTGAGTTGCAGAATAAAAGCACGTATTTCCTAACTTTTGCTGCAACGGGATTCCAAAGGGGCAATGTCCCTTTGGCGGGTTTGGGCAGAGTCCCATTCTAAATCCGTCGGAGACACCTTAAATACAGAAACAGCGGAGAACCTTTTGACGGGTTCTCCGCTGTTTTGCGTATTGTCAGTCTGCGTTCGGATCGAAGGGGAATGCGGGCATCATCTTGAGCTTGAACAGATTGAGCTTGTGCTTGCGGTCGATGAGTGCCTTGATTTCCGGTTCCGGTTCAATCCCCTCACGGATATACCGGTCAAGTTCAGCATACGTGAAGCCGAGATTGTCCTCATCCGTCTTGCCGCAGAGACCGTCCGAGGGGGCTTTGTCCACAAGCTGTGCGGGAAGCCCCAGCGCTCTGCCGATTGCCTTGACCTCCGTTACGGTGAATTGCGCCAGCGGTGCGAAATCACCCACGCTGTCGCCCCAGCGGGTCGAGTAGCCAACCCAGTCTTCCGAAAGATTACAGGTATTCGCGACTCTGCCGTTCACACTCTGCGAGACAGCATAAAGCGTTGTCATGCGGATGCGCGGCGGGATATTCGTGATCGTCTGATTGGAAAGCGGCGTCACGGCGGAAACTGCGCGCTCTACGGCATCTGCTGCTTCACCGATGTTGACGGTGCAGTTCGTGATGCCGAGATGCTTGCAGAGAAGCTGCGAATCTGCGATGTCAGACTGCTCGCCGCGCGGCATCATCACACCGATGACGCGGTGAACGCCAAGCGCCCGCACGAGCATTGCAGCACAGACAGAGCTGTCCTTGCCGCCGGAGATGCCCAGCACTGCCTGACAGCCGTCGCCGTTCTCCGCGAACCAGTCCTGAATCCAGCGGCAGCAATCCTCAATTGCACGGTCTACATTGAATTGATACATATATGCCTCCTTATGTGGCTGTAAACGGTCATCCTACCGCTATTATAACACAGCGGCGGGAATCTGTCAACCTGTGAGAATACTATAAAAAGGGGGACGCTGCGAGCAGGCAGCGTCCCAAGCGAATATATGGCAACAATTAGTGTTCGTAAGCGGAGAAAGCTTCTTTGACGGTCTTCTCATCGCAGGGCTTGGTGAATGCGGAAATGACCGGAACCAGCACGATCGAGAGGATCATCAGCAGCGCGCCGGCATTGATCGGAGATGCGAGATTGAGCGGGAGATGTGCTGCCCAGTCCACAAAACCGGCGAAGCTGTCTTTGAAGAAGGTGAAGATGCACATATGAGCCACCGTCGAGAGGATGCCGAGTGCGAAGCTTGTCCACACGGCAGCCTTCGAGACCTTTTTGCTGTAAAGCCCCCACAGGAACGGGCCGAGGAAAGAGCCGGAGAGCGCGCCCCACGAATAGCTCATCAGCGTCGTGATGGCTGCGTTCTTGTTCATTGCGATGAGAACGGAGATCAGCAGGAAGAACAGGATCAGTACACGCATCGTGATGAACTCTTTTTTCTCATCCATTTTTCCCTTTGCAGCGGGGCGGATGAGGTCATGCGCGAGGGTGGTGGAGGAGGTCAGAACCAGTGCGGAGAGGGTCGAGAGCGATGCACTCAGCACCAGCACAACGACAAGACCGATCAGCAGCGGGGGAAGGGCTGCCTGAAGCATATTCGGAACCATCGCATCGAATTCCGGCTTGCCGTTCGAGAGAATTGCGATTACGCTCTTGCCGGAGGTGTCATCGGGATTGAGCGTATTGAAGAGGCGGTCGAAGCCGCCGAGGAGGTAGCATCCGCCGGAGACAACGAGGCAGAAGAAGGTGGAAATAATCATGCCGCGCTTGATGTCCTTTTCATCGCGGATGGCATAGAACTTATGCGTCATCTGCGGGAGACCCCATGTACCGAGCGAGGTGAGAATCACAACACCGAACAGGTTGATCGGATCAGGGCCGAACATAGAAGCGAGTTTGCCGTCTGCGACATCCGGAATCTGCTTGAGCAGCTCTACAGAGGAACTGAGACCGCCGTTGTAATTGAGAATCGAGATCACAACCGCCGAGATGCCAACCAGCATGATGAGACCCTGAATGAAGTCATTGACGGCAGTTGCGGAGTAGCCGCCGAGGACAACGTAAATTGCACTGAGGACTGCCATTGCGATCATCACATACTGATAAGCGTTGGCAGATTTCAGGTCGAAAGCCATTGCAAACAGACGGGAGAGGCCGTTATAAACGGAAGCGGTGTAGGGAATCATGAACAGGAAGACGATTACGGCTGCTGCATTTTTCAGCGAGGTACTGCCGTAGCGCTTCATGAAGAAATCGGGCATGGTTTTCGCATCGAGATGCTTGGTCATGAGGCGGGTGCGTCTGCCGAGAACCGCCCATGCAAGCGTTGCACCGATGATTGCATTGCCAATGCCGATCCACGCAGCGGAGATGCCGTATCCCCAGCCGAACTGGCCCGCATAGCCGATGAAGACGACGGCGGAGAAATATGCCGTGCCGAAGGCAAATGCGGTCATCCACGGACCGATCTTGTTGCCGCCGAAAACGAAGTCATTGACGCTTTTGGTCTTGCGCGAGGTGATGATGCCGATGGTGATCATCACGGCTGCGTAGACGATGACGACGATCAGCGTGATGATTTGGGATGGTGTCATAGCGGACCTCCTGTAATTATATATAGTATAGCCGCCGCGCTTTTGCGATTTAGAGCTTTTATGCTCTATAGCTTTAACGCAGCAAAGCAATTATAACATAAATAGCCTGAAAAGTCAAGGCTTCCGATGAATTTTTCAAAATCGCTGAAAAAACGATTGTCGATTGTCGATCTTCTTACAGAATGTACAATGCTTTGTAGGATATTGCACAGTTTGAAATATCTGAGCGTAAAAGGATACGTGAAATATACATAGTGGAAAACAGAAATATGTATACAGCCCCTTGGAAGAATTGCACAAAATATCAACACGCTATTTTACAGTTCCTACAAAGTTTCAAAAAGGACTTTACAAGAAAGAAAAGTTGTATTATAATGTAATCAGTCAGAGACTGTGCGAAAGTATAGGTATACTGCGCAGAAATTCTGATATGCTCTTTACAGACAGTATAAAAGGCGATGTGTCCGTTCCGAGGAACAGCATCTGTCCGCACTGCACGGGAGCGCGGACGGGGCTTTGTTCTCCGGATTCGCGTCGTCCGTGTTGCACTGTCTGTTTTGTACCGATATAATTCGGAGCTTGTACTGGCTTCGGTTATATATTAAAAAAACGGGAGGGTTTTTAGAAAATGCGAAAGCACAAGAAAACAAGAGTGGCGATTGCCTGCCTTATGGCTATGACAATGGTCGCACCTGCGGTTACCGCCAGCGTGACTCCGCTGGTCGCATCCGCTGGTCAGATTCTGGGTGAAACCACATTTGACCACAAGGCTCTGCCCTGGCAGACCTGTGAAACGAGCCCTGCAAAGCAGGTCTTTGATGTCAAGGGCGGCGCGTTCCACATCACGATTACGAATCCGCTGGGCGGTGAGAAGTCCAAGTGGGACCTGCAGTTCAGACACAGAAATCTGACCTTCAAGGCAAACCACACCTACAAGATTTCCTGCGACATCAAGGCGAAGAGAGACGGCATGGAAATCTGCTCCAAGATCGGTCACATCTCCGGTAAGCTGGAGTGGTGCGACATGAAGGACGGCAAGTTCGTTGCCGGCCCGCACAAGGCTACTGAGCTTCCGGCAAGCGGCGAGCCTCAGGTTGAGAACCCCAACGGCTGGGGTAATGCTTCCAAGCTGACCACCGAGTATCAGACCTTCTCCGGTGAGTGGACTCCGGACAGAGACTACGAAGGTGCTGAGTGGGCATTCCACTTCGCAAAAGACACCAACGGCTGGGGCGGTAACGCTGAGGAAGGCGACGAGCTGTGGTTCGATAATATGTCCATCATCGACACCACCAGCGATGAGTACGACGCTGATCCGAACGAGAGCTACGGTATGACCAACCGTGACTACGCAGGCAACTACGGCAAGGACATGAAGGTTTCCGGTAAGACCGTCAACTTCATCTCTGTCAACCAGCTCGGCTATTACACGAAACTCGCAAAGGAAGCAACCCTCGGCGACAACAACGGTGATCCGCTGTGGGGTACGACCAAGATCACGCTCTCCAAGGATTCCTATGAGTATGAGCTGGTCGATGCAGCTACCGGCACTGTTGCACACACCGGCACCACCGGCAAGAAGTTCACTGACCCGGATTCCGGCGACAGCGTCTGCAAGATCGACTTCTCCGAGTTCCAGAAGGCAGGTACTTACTATCTGCGCATTAAGGGCGAAGACTGGAGATCCTTCGAGTTCACCATCGGCGATGACATCTACGGTGAGAAGTACGGCAAGGATAACGATATGCTTACCAACGCTCTGAACTACTTCTATCAGAACCGTTCCGGTATTGATATCAAGTCTGAGTACATCACTTCCGGCGATAAGAAAACGCTGGCTCACGAAGGCGGCCATAAGGTGGATACTGCATCCGTTCAGACCCAGTGGAAGAACGAGTACGCAGACGCAAAGGAAGCAACCGGTACTTACGCTTCTTCTACCATCACCGCGAACCACGGCTGGTACGACGCTGGTGACCACGGTAAGTACGTTGTTAACGGCGGTATCTCTGTCTGGACACTCCAGAATATGTATGAGAGAGCGCTCGGTACTACCGGCAAGTCGAAGTTTGATGCAAGCAACACCACGACCATGAAGATTCCGGAGGGCGGTGACGCAATTCCGGATGTCCTCGATGAGTGCGCATACGAGTTGGACTTCATCGCTGCGATGAAGGTTGAGGCTTCTGAGCCGACCTGGGGCAAGTACGCAGGTCTCTACTACCACAAGCTCCACGACCACAAGTGGACCGGTCTGGCTACCAAGCCGTGGGAGTACGAGGATGAGTGGGGCACTGTCCGTATCGTTAAGCCGCCTACATACGCTGCAACCCTGAACTATGCAGCTTGCGCAGCACAGGCAGCCAGACTTTGGGAGCCGTTCAATGCAACCAAGGCGAAGGAGTATCTTGAGACTGCTAAGGAAGCTTTCCAGGCATTCAAGAAGTACTATAAGCCGGCTGAACCTGATGAGCTGACCAACCCGACTTCTCTGTATGCACCGTTCAACCAGGCAAAGGGCGGCGGTCCTTACGGCGATGACGAGGTCAGAGACGATGCTTACTGGGCAGCTTGCGAGATCTTCATCTCCGCTAAGCAGATGGGCGATGCTGACGCTGATACCTACTTGACCGAGCTTTCCAGCTACGATAATGCATTTGAGGTTACCGAGAGAATCACTGGCGGTGAGAACGCCTCCGGTGAGGGTTCCTTCACTGCATTCAACTGGGGCAACACCGGTTCTGCCGGCTCCCTGTCTCTCCTGCTCCACACTGATCTCCTGACTGCTGATCAGAAGAAGCAGCTTGAGGATTCCTGCAAGAAGACTGCTGATTCCTACATCAAGGAGGAAAAGGCACAGGGTTACGGTATTCCGTACAAGTATGACGGTCCTGGCTACACCGATGAGAACAACCTCGATCCGAGCATTGTTATCCACGGCTATGAGTGGGGTTCCAACTCCATGGTTATCAACAACCTCATCGTGATGTCCTATGCTTATGACATCACGAAGGATGCTGATTACATGAACGGCGTTATCACCGGTATGAACTACCTGCTCGGCTGCAACCCGCTGTCGTTCTCCTTCGTCACCGGTTACGGTACTTACCACGAGAAGAATCCGCACCACAGATATTGGTCTCATGAGCTGGATAAGACCCTTCCGATGGCTCCGGACGGCGTCCTTTCCGGCGGCCCGAATGCTGGTCTCCAGGATCCGTATGTCCGCGCTCTGGCATTCGTTCCGGGCGAGGAGGGCAATCCTTCTCAGAGATGCTTCGTTGACTCCATCGAGGCATGGTCTACCAACGAGGTGACCATCAACTGGAATGCTCCGCTTGCATGGATCGTTTCCTTCATGCAGGATGAGGCTCCGCTCGTTGGTTCGGATCCGAAGCCGCACTCTGATACCACCACGACCACCACGACCACCACGACGACCACGACCACTGTTTCCACGGATGATGATCCGAGCGCAGTGCTGTACGGTGATGTCAACTGCGACAATGCTGTTGATGTTAAGGATGCTGTGTACCTTGCGAGAAATGTCGGCGGCGATGCTACCGCAGTTCTGTCTGCAAAGGGCGAGAAGAATGCTGACGTCGCGAAGAACAACAAGATTGATCCGAACGACCTCTCCAAGCTCCTCCGCTTCCTTGCTCGTCTGATCCCGAACTCGGATCTCGGCAAGGCATAATCCTTTCAAGGTATAACCCGATGGGGACACATCATTGCGATGTGTCCCCATTTGTTGTTTCTGCGGTTGTGAGGTTCGTGACGGGCGGCGCGGTTGTGGTTTCTGCCGTTGCGGCGGCGTATCCCGAAAAACGGATTGTCAAAGGCTGACTCGGCACAGAGAATTCATGCAGAACGCCATCTGCCGTGAAACGAAGCGTATAACTCCCCGCTTCCGATTCGCCGGCGGCATCCCATGTCCCGTCGGATTGTTCCGTGCAGGGGATTGTATCCAGTGCGGCGGTCTTGTCCAGAATTCCTGTCACCAGCACGAGCATATTTTTTGCCGGAAGCGCCGTTTTCGGTACGCTGAATGCAAGCCCCTTGTAGCTGGCGCTGACCGAATTGCCGTCAAAACGAAGCAAAACGCCTGCGAGTGCCGGCGGTGCGGAAAACTCTGCCTCCCACTTTTCTGCGCTGTTTCGCGTCAGGGTGAGGGCGGCAGACTGTCCGCTGCCGTACTCCAGTTCCGCGTTTACACTGTATGCGGGATCAAGCTGCGGTGCAAATGCAGTATCGCTGCGCACAGTGGAACAGGACATCAAAAAGCAAGCAGGTGCGCAAAAAATAAGGACATTCTTCATAAACTTGTGCGGTCTCATAGCAAAGCCTCCATCTGATTTTTTGCTTTTCACGACCGTTTGTTTATGAGGAATGTCCTCGTTCTGTTTTATTCGTATTCACCCAGCACCAGCGGGAGTTGGCGGATGATGTCGCTTGGCAGCATACACCGGTGCGAATACTCTGCGGCGGCGCAGTCACCGGCAAGCCCGTGAACGTATACGCCGATACGCGATGCGATCTCCGGATCAATATGCTGCGCGGTGAAACTCGCAATCATGCCCGCGAGAACATCGCCGCTGCCGCCCTTGCTCATGCCGGAATTACCGGTGGTGTTGACGTAGGCGTGGTCTGCAACTGCAACGATCGTTCCTGCACCCTTCAGCACGATAATCGTGTTTGGGAAGCGTGAGGCGAGCCGTTTGGCAGCACCGATGCGGTCTTTCTGCACCTCCTCCGCGGAGCAGCGGAGCAATCTGCCCATTTCACCCGGATGCGGCGTCAGGATGACCTTTGCCTTCGCCTTGTGTAATATATCTATGCTGCCTGCGATGGCATTTAGACCATCCGCGTCCAAAACAATCGGGCAGGTGATCTGCGGAATGAGCGCCGCGATGAGTTTGCGGATACCGTCGTTGAGTCCCAGGCCGCAGCCGATCAGCACGCAGGATGCGGATTTCGCTTCTTCCAGCAGGGGATTCACCGCCTGCGGGGAGATTGTGCCGGCGGCATCAACCGGAAGCGGATACATCATCGTTTCCGGCGTATTCTGAACTGTCATGCGGCAGACATCGGGGTCTGATGCGATAACGCTCAGTCCGACGCCGCAGCGCAGAGCTGCCTGTGTGGAGAGCATGGCAGCACCGGGCATATTGCGGCTGCCTGTGATGCTCAGCAATTTGCCGAACATCCCCTTGTGCGCATTGACCGGACGATGCGGGAAATTGTCGCGGACATGGTGATCGGAAATGCGGAAGACCGGATAGCTGAGCTGTGCAAACGCCTCCTCCGGAATGCCGATTTCTACCAGAAAGATCGCGCCGCAGTAATCCGAGAGCGGTGCAAGAAACTGACCGGTTTTTGCTGCGCCGAAGGTGACAGTAGCGTTGCAGCGGGGTGTACCCTTGGCGATTGTGCCGTTGAGACCGCTTCCGCCGCTGGGAATATCCACCGCGATGCACTGTTGTTCAGGATTGCTGTTTACGATGCCGAACAGTTCCTGCACAAACGGGCTGAGTTCACCGCGGAAGCCGATGCCGAAAATGCCGTCCACGACGAGTGCTGCATTTTTCACAGCTTCGCGGATTTCATTCTGGTCGGTCAGCGTAGTGACATTGCGCATGAGGCGGTATTTGGTGTAGGCGGTGCGGGTCTTTGGCACACCGCTCACCATGCAGACTTTGACGGTGAATTGCTTGGACAGTCTGCCGGCGGCGACAAAGCAATCGCCGGCATTGTTTCCGTTGCCGCAGAGAAACAGAATCTCTGTGATACTGCGTTCCAGTGCGAACTGCGCGAGGTGAACTGCGAGGCCGTTTCCGGCGTTTTCCATCATTGTATCGTAGGTGATGCCGGACTGATTGGTCTGTTCCTCCAGCTTCATCATTTCAAGCGGCGTGACGAGACGCATACAAGCTCCTCCAATCAGGTATTGATTTGTTTACCGGTTATATTGCGGCGAAACATCATCCGGAAGCGGTTTCGGATCTGCTTCCGGATTGCCGGAATGCTGTTATTTCAGGATGCGAAAGCCGATGCTCCGCGGGAGATGTTTTTCCAGATAGAGCAGAATGTCTTCATTCGGGGTGAGCAGCAGACGGGTCTGTCCGTACTCTGGGTGGTCAAAATCCGCGTAATAGCACGCAGTATCCTGTGCAGAGCAGGCAAGCACGAGGGTCTGGCTGTCAGAGACAGGCGGTGCTTCTGTCAGTTTGCCGAAAGCGGTAAATTTGTCGAGCGAGACTGTCAGCAGCGGTTTGCGGCGGCTCTGCGAGAGAATTTTGGTGATGTCAAGCTGATCGCCGGAGATGACATATTCGTATTCGATGCGGTTATTATAGAACAGATAAAAAGTTCCCGCACCGAGGGCAAGCGAGAGAATCAGCAGTAAAAATCTGCCGCTCACGATTGCCAGAATGATGGAAGCGAGCGTCAGGATGCCGCCGCCTGCGAGAATGCCGATGAGTTTGCCGTGGTTATCGAGCTTGGGAACGATGAGTTCCCGGTAATCAGATCCAAGCATGGTGTGAAGATTCCTTTTCCGTGAATAAGATTAAAATATGGTGCAGCACCCGTTCAGGGCTGCATTGCTGCGGAAGATGCTTTCTTCGCTGCATGGCGTTTCTTCTTGCGTGTATACATGAGCTGGTCGGCGCGGTTAAAGAGTGTTTCTGCACTTTCCGTGCCGTTGAACTCCGCGCAGCCGAAGCTGAAGGTGACTGCCTTTTGAAGGAAGGGAAAAGCCGTTTTTGTAAATGCGGTATGCGCCTGTTCCATGACACGTTCTGCGAGTGCGAAGTCGCCGCGGAAGATGACTGCGAATTCCTCGCCGCCGTAGCGGAAAACGCTGCCGTACTCTCCGCAGATGCGGTGGAGCGTTTCTGCGAGCGAGATGAGGACGGTATCGCCGTTGGCGTGACCGTAGGTGTCATTGATCTGCTTGAAGCTGTCGATGTCTGCGATTGCGACGGTGACAGGCTGTTTGCTGTCTGCCTGTTCAGACAGCGCCTCATGCAGTTTCGGGTAAAAGGCAGCGTGATTGTAAAGACCGGTCATAGCATCGCTGCTCAGACGCTCATGAATTTCGGTGATGTCATTGAAGGTGAGAAGTTTGCCGTGGCTTCCTTCCTCGCTGCGCCACTGTGTAATCCGGCGCTCATAGGTTGCGCTGCCGGCGCGGATGGCGATGAATTCCGGCTCACAGAGCTGCGAAAGATCCTGTGTCCGTGTGCGGATGGCCGGAAGTGTCAGCGCGGGAATGATCTGCTCTGCCTTTTTGTTCGCATAGACGAGTTTTGCATCGCTGTCCAGAAACACGAGACCGGTTGCCATATTATCAAGCATTTCCTCTTTGTTGAGGAGGCCGTACCGGAAGACAGAGAGTGCAATGAGCATTGCACTGAGCATTACACCGAGGGAGCTGACATCATAGCCGTTTGTCCAGCCGGAGAGATACATCATCAGCAGGAGCAGCGGTGCGAGACAGGCGGTAATCAGAATGGTGTTGTTGACGCGGTCTCTGTCCGTCAGTTCGGCACGCTGATACAGGCAGAAGGTCAGATAGACCAGAGCGAGAACGATGTTGTACGACATATAGAGGTAATAGACCGGTCCGGGTTCGATGAGCAGGAGACCGGCAGGAGAAAGCATGATGTTTGCGTAGTAGGCGCGGCTGATGTCGCAGCGAAAGACGGCGATGAGCGTTATGACGGGGATGACATACAGCAGAATCTGCCAGATGCGTCCGACTTTTTTGCCGTAATAGCGAAAAATGAGCATAAGGAGCATCGGATTGACAAACACTCTGCCGATGTAGCCGAATTTGACAGCATCGACCTTTGCCGCGAAGCCGGGTGTATTCAGCTCTGTATAGTAGGAAATCATTATGAGGATGGAACAGAACAGTCCAAGTACCGCAAATTCACGCAGCGCGTTGTCGTGCGGATCCATCAGGATGGAGACGGTGGTATAACCGGTCACAATCAGCCCGATAATCAGCAGCGCAGACATGATTTGCACGGTCATTGGCATACCCCCCTTCGGAATACTGCGCTATACTATATGATACCACAAAACAGCCAGAAAGTCAACGAATAAGGGATGATATTTTGCCGGATTTTATCAATATTTTATGAACATAGGACAGAAACAGCGCTCAGCGCGGGCAATTTATGGGGATCTGCGATAATTTATCAGCGGGAAAGTATCATACATCATTGCAAAATGCACGGTTCTCTGCTATAATGAAAACTGGAAACGGGCGCGTTGAATGCGGCCTGAAACAATGGAAAAACAAGGGGGAAATCATCATGAAAAATACGCATAAAAGATATACGGCGATGCTGATGAGTGCGGCTTTGCTTCTTGCAGGTACGGCAGCGGCAGTACCGCAGGGCGCGGCACTCAGCGGCACAATGCTGACGGCGTATGCAGCAGAGGAAGACTATCCGTGGTCCACGTATCTCAAGAAGGATGCAAGCTGGTTTGGCAGCAGCGAGGCGATTACGGTTGCGGATGCCTGCATTCAGTATCAGGTATCGGGAGAAGGCGGCTGGCAGAAGGGCATGGCAACTGCACATACCGGCGACTGGGCGCACTCCACCATCGACAACGATGCAACCACCTCGCAGATTCGTTTCCTCATGCGTACATACGCGCAGACGAAACAGCAGAAATATCTGGACTGCGCTATGCGCGGCGTGGACTGCCTCTTTAAGATGCAGTATGCAAACGGCGGCTATATGCAGTGTCTCAACACGCCTGGTACATATCATGCGCACATCACCCTCAATGACGGCGCGTATGTCCATGTGCTTCAGATTATGGATGAGATGAGCCGCAAAACCGGCGATTTTACGGCGGTTTCCGACAGCTATGCACAGAAGGCGGGGCAATCGCTGCAAAAGGCAATTCAGTGCCTGCTGGATATGCAGATTTCGGGTGCGGCATGGTGTCAGCAGCACGATGAAAATACGCTGAAGCCCGCCGGTGCGCGTGCTTATGAACTGCCCTCAAACTGCACGAGTGAATCTGCCGGCGTGATTACATTTCTGTATCAGTATGCGAAGGATCATCCGGAACGCAGCGACATCGCAAAAGCAGTAAATACCGCAATCAAGTGGTTTCAGAAGGTCACCCTGACGGGCATCAAGTTTGTCTCGCAGGGCGATGACAAGGTGGTCGTGCAGGATGCGAATGCAGACCCGCTGTGGGCGCGTTTCTATGAACTCGGCACTGACCGCCCGCTGTTCTCAGACCGTGACAGTTCGGTTCATTATAATGTGGCGGAAATCAGCAAGGAACGCCGCACGGGCTATTCGTGGTACGGCAACTGGGGCAAGAATGTCGTGAAGCTGGCGCTGCTGCCCGAAGACAGCACACCTGTTTCTGAACCCGAATACAGCGGACAGCTGATCTCCAAACTGGTTGTTCACGATATGACAAACGGCGCAAACTGGAGTGTGCAGCCGGAACTTGGCGTGGGCAGCAAAGTGTTCGGAGACCGCGACTTCACCGTCACGATGCTTCCGAACTGGCTTTCCGGTGCGGAGTATGTGCAGGCTGCCTGCGATTCCAAGAATGTCAGCGGCGACCTCGCGGAACTGACTGCCGCACAGGACATCACCGTGGCAGCAATCGTGGATATGCGTCTCATTGAGGATCAGGGCATCATGCCGCCGTGGCTCAGCGGATGGCAGCAGAGCAGCGATGTTCTCAGCATCTCCAATACTGTTGTCTTCGAGATTTTCACGAAAGACCTCAAAGCGGGAGAGTCGGTCACGCTGGGCAGCAATATGACCAATCAGAATGTGGTCAACTATTTCGCAGCGGTTCTGCCGGCTGCGGCGCAGACAACCGTTACCACGACCACCGCCGCCACGACGGAGACGACGACATCCACCACCACGACAACCGTTACCGCGACAACCTCTGAAACGACGGTTACGACGACGGAAACCACGTCTGCGGTATCCGGTGACACGACCGTTTCGCATGGTCAGAATGCCGCAAAACTGGTCGGTGATGTCAATGACAACGGCACGGTTGATGTCAAAGATGCAGTGCTGCTGGCACGTCTGGTCGGCGGCGATATGACCGCAGAAGTCTCGGAACAGGGCAGTATCAATGCGGACTGCGACGGCAACTCCGGCATCAGCCCGACGGATCTGACGACACTTCTTCGCTATCTTGCACGTCTGATCCCGGATTTCCCTGTGCAATAATTGTGCGAATCTACAAAAAACAGGCTGGCGCTTGACAAATCCGGCGAAATCTGGTAGAATAGTCAAGGATTGCAAGCGGAACAGCCTGTTCTCACCGTCAGCCAATGCGAAACGGTAATCTGACTTTGTTTCTGAATGTGTACGGTGATCCGTGCAGAATATGGAGAGCAAGCAGAGAGAGCAGGGCATACCGCCGGCTTTCTCTGCTGTTTGTTTTTACCGGCAGGGCTTTTATGATATTGAAACGGAGGTGCTTGGCGATTAGCAAGCAGGAACTGCAAATCAATGAGGAGATCCGCGACCGCGAGGTACTCGTGATCGACGCGGATAACTCCAAGAAGGGCGTTATGTCCGCCAGAGACGCACAGAAGCTCGCTTATGAGCAGAATCTCGATCTCGTGAAGATCGCGCCGCAGGCGACCCCGCCTGTCTGCAAAATCATGGACTACGGCAAGTATATGTTTGAGCAGCAGAAGCGCGAAAAGGAAGCACGCAAGAATCAGCGTACTGTCGAGATCAAGGAGATCCGGATGTTTTCCGCGATCGAAACACATGACTTTGAGCGTCTCGTCTCGCAGGGCAAAAAGTTTTTGCAGGGCGGCGACAAGATCAAAGTGTCCGTGCGGTTCCGTAAGCGCGCCATTGCGCATCCTGAGCTTGGCAAGGAGCTGCTCGAAAAGTACCGTGAGCTGATCGGTGACGCTGCTGTTGTCGATAAGCCCCCGAAAATGGAAGGCAGGGCCTACGTGATGTTCATGTCTCCCAAGCAGGGCAAACCCGAAAAGGCTGAGAAGCCCAAGAAGGTCAAAGCGCCTGCTGAGCAGACCGCTGCACCGCAGCAGGAACAGGACGAAAAGCCCGCAGAGTAAAACTGACAAGATATATGCAGCGTCCCGATGCCGGTCACTCTCCGGCAGGCAGCGTGCAGAGATTCTGTGCCGCCTGTGCGTGACGCGATCATATACAATGAAATTCAAGGAGGACGAATCCATGGCAGCCGTTAAGGTTAAGAAGATTAAGGTCAAGACCCACTCCGGTGCAAAGAAGCGTTTTCAGGTCACCGGCAGCGGAAAGGTGAAGTTCCAGCACGCTTACAAGCGTCATCGCCTTGTCTCCAAGGACAAGAAGGTCAAGCGTATCGCAAGAAACGCCGGTGTCGCAAGCACTGCAAATGCACCGACGATCCGCGAGATGGTTCCGTACAAGTAATCGGTACTGCGGATTACATTCAGCTTGATAACGAGATCCGCCGCGCGGGCTGAATTCCCTGCGTGACGGGAGATTGATAACGGAGGAGAAAAGAACATGGCTCGTATTAAGGGCGCAATGATGACGCGCAAAAGAAGAAATAAGGTTCTGAAGCTCGCAAAGGGCTACTGGGGCAGCAAATCCAAGCACTTCAAGATGGCAAAGCAGGCCGTCATGAAGTCCGGTCAGTATGCTTACATCGGCAGAAAGCAGAATAAGCGCTTCTTCCGCAGACTGTGGATCACCCGTATCTCTGCTGCTGCAAAGCTCAACGGCATGAACTATTCCACGTTCATGAACGGTTGCAGCAAGGCTGGCATCACCCTGAACCGCAAGATGCTCTCCGAGATTGCCATTCATGATCCGGCTGGCTTCACCGCAATTGTCGAGAAGGCAAAGGCAGCTCTGTAATGAATTTGAACAAACACGCTCTCTCGGATTACGTCAGAGCGTGTTTTGTGTTATCTTAAAAGGAGGCAGATTTCCGTGACAGATGCAGAGATCTTGCAGACCGGTACGAAAAATAAGACGGTGCTGAATTTCTCACACCTCAACCGCAGCCGCAGCTTTCGGGAAAAACAGGGCACTTTTGCGATGGAAGGCTTCCGGCTTGTGCTGGATGCGATGCAGTCCGGCGCGGATGTGCAGGCATTGCTCCTCACGGAAAAGGCGCAGGCGCAGTACGGCGATGCGCTGAGAGAAGCGTCTGCATCTGCGCGCGTTCTGCTGATCTCCGATGCCCTCGCAAAAGAGATTGCCGATACCGAGACCGCACAGGGGGTCTTTGCCATTGCGCGGATGCTGCCGGATTCCGCAGATCTTCCGCAGAAAGGTTCTCGCTCCATGCTGCTGCATTGCGTGCAGGATCCCGCCAATCTCGGCGCGGTGCTGCGGACAGCAGAGGCACTCGGCACGGACGGCATCTACCTCTACCAATGCTGCGACATCTATAATCCGAAGACGCTGCGCAGCAGCATGGGTGCGTGGGCGCGCATTCCGCTCAGACGCATCCGCGAAACGGAAACCTTCTTTTCGCACTGTGCTGCAAACGGCATCTGCACCTGCGCTGCCGTTGTGGACCGCGGTGCTGAAAAACTCGGCAGCTTTCCGATGCCGGAGAGTTGCTGTGTGCTGATCGGCAATGAGGGCAACGGTCTGCCGCGTGCCGTCAGCGATGCCTGCGATGTCCGGCTGACCATTCCGATGTCGCCTGCTTCCAATTCGCTCAATGCGGCAATGGCGGCGGGGCTTTTCCTCTGGGAAATGGCGAAGGCGGGTGACACGTATGCCTGAACAGGAATCGCATCTCCGGCAGCCGGAAATGCTGCGGTACTGGGTCTGGCTGCTCAGCGTATTCGGTGCAGGCAGCACCCTCGTTTTCCGGATTCTCCGGCAGTGCTTCTCTGCACAGGATGCCTGTGAGCGCATCCGTGCAGGTGAATTTGCTCTGCCCGCACCCATCCGTAAAAATGCTGCATCCGTGACGCTGGAGCAGGCGGACAGCATTGTCTATTTCTGCCGGCAGCATTCGATTGCACTGCTGCCGGTCAATGAGCCGGTGTATCCGGCGGTTCTGAGCGAGATTGATACGCCGCCTGTCTTGCTGACGGCGAAAGGCAATCTCGGTCTGCTGGGCAATCCGTTCAGCTTCGCGGTCGTCGGGACACGGCGGCCCTCACCGTATACGGAACGGGTCGTCACACAGATTGTCGGCGGGGTCTGCCGGAAGGGCGGGTTTACCGTCGTCAGCGGATTTGCAAAGGGCGTGGATGCGCTTGCACACCGTACCGCACTTGATTGCGGTGCAAATACGATTGCGGTGCTGGGATGCGGTGTCAATGTGAACTATCCGCACGAAAATATGCAGCTCCGTGAACGGATGCTTGCCGAGGGAAAGGGCTTGTTTCTCTCGGAATATCTGCCCGGCACAGAGCCGTTTCCGGCGAATTTCCCGCGCAGAAACCGCATCCTCAGCGGCCTTTCGTATGTGACTGCCGTGATGGAAGCGGGTGCGCGGAGCGGCGCACTCGTGACGGCACAGTGCGCGGGCGATCAGGGCAGACAGGTCTGCTGTGTGCCGCCTGCCGATATTTTTGATGCGCGTTATGCCGGCGGCGCAGGTCTTCTGCGGGACGGCGCTGCACCGCTCATGGATGCGCAGGATCTGCTCGGTGTGTTCTATCAGAACCGTGAGCATTGCATCAATACGATGGATAATGAGATGCGTCCGGCTCAGATGCATCTGTTCGCAGACAGTTCCGGTCTGGCTTCCCGTATCAATGTTGCGCTGCTGGCGCAATCCGGCGGGACACAGGCAGAACTGGTCGGGAGCGTTGTGCGGAGCAGACAGCGGGAGATCGCTGCTGCCGCGCAGACCGCTCAGCCGGCTGTTGAAACGGAAATGCCTGCATCTGCTGTAAAATCTGCGGCTTCTGCCGTGCTTCCGGATTCGGAAACCGGCATCCGCATAGTGGAATATTTGCGCGCAAACGGCGAAACCTATGCGGATGACATCGCCGCTGCGCTGGATCTCGATCTCTCGGAGCTGCTCGCAGAACTCACCGTTCTGGAACTGGACGGCTTCGCAGAATCGCTGTTCGGTAAGCATTACAGGGCGCTGTAACCGGCGTCCGGATTTTCCCCGGCGCTCTGCATTCCGGTGCAATGCGCAAGCAGCCGGAATGACTGCGGGCGATGGCTGCCCGCTCGGTTTTTATGGAAGGATAAGGATAACAGATATGTCAGAACTCGTGATCGTTGAGTCGCCTGCAAAGGCAAAAACCATTCAGAAATATCTCGGCACAGGCTTTGAGGTCGTTGCTTCGATGGGACACGTCCGCGACCTGCAAAAATCAAAGCTCAGTGTGGATATTGAACATGATTTCCAGCCGACTTATATCGAGATGAAGGGTAAGGAAGATGTCATCCGTGACCTGAAATCCCGCGCGAAGAAAAGCGACCGCGTCTGGCTTGCAACGGACCCTGACCGCGAAGGTGAAGCGATTTCCTGGCATCTTGCACAGCTCCTCGGTCTCGACATCAACCAGAATAACCGCGTGGAATTCAATGAGATTACCAAGAGCGGCGTGCAGTCCGGTATGGCGCATCCGCATAAAATTGACCTCGATCTGGTCAATGCACAGCAGGCGCGCCGCATCCTTGACCGCATTGTCGGCTATCAGCTCAGCCCGTTCCTGTGGCGCAAGATCCGCAGAGGACTTTCCGCAGGCAGAGTGCAGTCTGTCGCCGTGCGGCTGGTTGTAGACCGCGAAAATGAGATCCGCGCATTTGTGCCGCGGGAGTATTGGTCGATTGATGCCAAGCTGACTGCAAAGTCTTCCCGCAAGATCTTTACCGCACATCTCGCAGAGGTCGGCGGCAAAAAGGCGGAACTCGCCAGCGGTGAGGAGGCACAGAAAATCCTCGACCGCCTCGAAGGCGCTGCATTTACTATCAAGAGTGTCAAGAAGCGCGTCACAAGCAGACAGCCCGCGCCGCCGTTTATCACCTCGACGCTTCAGCAGGAAGCATCCAGACGCATGGGCTTCCAGGCAAGACGCACCATGAAGGCAGCACAGGAACTCTATGAAGGCGTGGAAGTGCCGGAACTCGGTGCAGTCGGTCTCATTACCTATATGCGTACTGACAGCCTGCGCATCTCCGATGAGGCAAAGGCTGCGGCAGCAGAGTATATCAAGGGTGCATTCGGCAAGCAGTATCTGCCTGCGTCTCCGCGCACCTTCAAGACCAAGAAGGGCGCACAGGATGCCCACGAAGCCATCCGCCCGACCATGCCCGATCTTACGCCGGATCAGGTCAAGGATGCGCTGACTGCTGACCAGTTCAAGCTCTATAAGCTGATCTGGGAGCGCTTCATTGCGAGCCAGATGGCAAACTGCCAGCTCGATACCGTCTCTGCGGAGATTACCGCTGAGGACTGTCTGTTCCGTGCATCGGGATATGCGGTCAAATTTGACGGCTTCACCAAGCTCTATGAGGAGGCAAAGGACGGCGCACAGTCCGATGAGGACAACAAGGAGCTGCCCCCGCTTGCAGAAGGCGATCCGCTGAAGGTGAAGTCGCTCGACGGCAATCAGCATTTCACGCAGCCGCCCTCCCGCTATACCGAAGCAACGCTCATCAAGGCGCTGGAGGAAAACGGCATCGGCAGACCTTCCACCTACGCAGCCACCGTCGGCACAATCCTCTCGCGGATGTATGTTGAGCGTGACGGCAAGCAGCTCAGACCGACTTCTCTCGGTGAAGTCACGACGGAGCTGATGAAGGATCAGTTCAAGCAGATCGTCGATGTCAAGTTCACTGCCGATATGGAGAGCGACCTCGACGGCGTGGAGCAGGGTAAGACCGACTGGGTCGAATCGCTGCGTAAGTTTTACGATAATTTCGAGAAAACCCTCGCAAATGCGGAAAAAGCTATGGACGGCAAGCGGATGCGCGTGCCGGACGAGGAGACCGATGAGGTCTGCGAGGTCTGCGGCAAGCCGATGGTCATTAAAATCGGCAGATTCGGCAAATTCCTTGCCTGCTCCGGATTTCCGGAGTGCCGCAATACCAAGAAGATCGTTACGCCGACCAAGGGCTTCTGCCCGCTGTGCGGCAAGAAGATCATCATTAAGAAATCCAAGAAGGGACGCGGTTTCTACGGCTGTGAGGGCTTCCCGGAGTGCAACTTCATGACATGGTCTACGCCTGTGGAGGACCGCTGCCCCAAGTGCCAGAATACGCTGTTCAAAAAAGGCGGCAGAGCCGGCAAACTCGTCTGCGAGAAGCCGGGCTGCGGCTATGAGAGACCGCTGTGAGCGCGCTGACAGTTGTCGGTGCGGGCATGGCGGGATGCGAAGCGGCTTGGGCGGCTGCACAGGCAGGACTGGATGTCACGCTCTGTGAGATGAAGCCGGAGAAATACTCTCCGGCACATCATTCGCCTGATTTTGCCGAGCTGGTCTGCTCCAATTCGCTCAAGGCCTCGCGCGTCGATTCGGCGGCAGGTCTGCTGAAAGAGGAGATGCGCCGGCTCGGTTCGCTGCTTGTACCCTGCGCAGAGGAATGTGCTGTGGAGGCGGGCGGTGCGCTCGCCGTGGACAGAGGACAGTTCTCTGCGCTCGTGACCGAAAAGATCCGTTCGCACCCGCGTATTACGGTGGTCGGCGGCGAGGTTGATGCGATTCCTGACGGCGAAGTCATCATCGCAACCGGCCCGCTGACATCCGATGCGCTCCATGCACCCATCGCGGCACTGACAGGGCAGTCGCTCTATTTTTACGATGCCGCCGCACCGATTGTGACGGGGGAGAGCATCTCTATGGAGCGTGCATTCTATGCCTCCCGCTACGGCAAGGGTACGGGCGATGACTATCTCAACTGCCCCATGACGCAGGAGGAGTACCGCGCATTCTATGATGCACTGATTCATGCGGAATCTGCTGAGCTGCACGATTTTGAGCGCGAGGCACTGCGCGTTTACGAGGGCTGTATGCCGGTCGAGGTGCTGGCAAAGCGCGGTGAGGATGCAATCCGCTACGGCATGATGAAGCCCGTCGGACTCACTGACCCGCATACCGGCAAACGTCCCTATGCGGTGGTGCAGCTCCGCCGCGAGAACCGCGAGGGTACTATGTGGAATCTGGTCGGATTCCAGACAAATCTCAAATGGGGCGAACAAAAGCGCGTATTTTCGATGATTCCGGGACTGGAAAACGCAGAGTTCGTGCGCTATGGCGTCATGCACCGAAACAGCTTCCTCGATTCCCCGAAGCTGCTGAATCCGGATTATTCGCTGCGCACAGAGCCGCGCATCCGCTTTGCCGGACAGATGACCGGCGTGGAAGGCTATATGGAATCTGCCGGCAGCGGCATCCTTGCGGGACTCAATGCAGTCCGCCGCATCAAAGGGGAGAAGCCGCTCATTCTGCCGCGTGAGACCATGCTCGGCGCGCTGACCGCGTATATCACCGATCCCTATACCGAGAATTTGCAGCCGATGGGCGCGAATATGGGCATCCTGCCGATGCTCAGCGAACGCTTCCGCGGCAAGGACGGCAAACAGCGCAAGTATCAGGCCTATGCAGACCGTGCGCTCGCTGCGCTGGAGGCCTGCATCCATGCGCCTGCGGCAAATTGATTTTTATGTAACTGCTGAATTTTCGTATCATTTCCGTATCACAGGCAGAAACGTGAGGTGTCAAGGGTTATGAAGATCATTTTAGACGCGATGGGCGGCGACAACGCCCCGCTCAGCCCGCTTGAGGGCGCGGCAAGAGCTGCGAAGGAGCTAGGCGTGACCGTCGTGCTGTGCGGCGATGAGAACAAAATCAGAGCGCTTGCAAAGGAACATGATGTCTCCCTTGCAGGCATTGAATTCCTCCACACGGAGGAGGTCATCACGATGGAGGATCAGCCTTCGGATGTTGTGAAGGCGAAGAAGAACTGCTCTATGGCGATTGGCTTGCAGGCGCTTGCAGACGGCAGCGGTGATGCGTTTGTGTCTGCGGGCAATTCCGGCGCGCTGCTGGTCGGCGCAACGATGATTCCGCGGCGCATCAAGGGCATCAAGCGCGCCGCAATGGCACCTGTCCTCCCGACCGCAAGCGGCCATGCAATCCTGATGGACGGCGGCGCAAATGTTGAGTGCAGACCCGAAATGCTCGAACAGTTCGGCATTATGGGCAGCATTTACATGGAGAAGGTCATGGGTGTGCAGAATCCGCGCGTTGCCCTCATCAACAACGGCACGGAGGAGTGCAAGGGCAGAGAACTGGAGCAGGAGGCATACAAGCTGCTCAGCACCTGCGATGTCAATTTCGCGGGCAATATTGAAGCGCGGGAGATTCCGTCCGGCACGGCACAGGTGCTGGTCACAGACGGCTTTACCGGCAATATCGTCCTCAAGCTCTACGAGGGGCTTGCAAAGTTCTTTGCCGGCAAGATGAAGGATATGTTTTCCGGTGCGGGCAAAATCGGCGCGGTGTTTGTGCTGGATAAACTGAAGGATTTCAAGGAATCCTTTGACTATAAAAAGGTCGGCGGCGCGGTGCTGCTGGGCATCTCGAAGCCGGTCATCAAGGCGCACGGTTCTTCTGACGGCGAGGCGTTCTTCCACGCAATCCGGCAGGCGAAAAACTGCGTGGACGGCAGAATTACCGAGACCATTACCGAAGCACTCGCTGCCCGCAAGGCGCAGCAGAAAGCGGATCAGGCAGAATGATCGCGCCGTATGTGACGTATCTGCGCGGTCTGCCGGAGCTGCAATTCCGGGATGCGAATGCGCAGGAAAAAGCACGGCTGGAAGAACTGGTCATGCAGGGAATGCCCGCGGAATGGGTGCCGCTTCTGCAAAATGCCGCTGCGGATGGCGAATCTGAGTGCGGCGAGTTTGTACTTTATGGTTTATCGCGTATCTGCGACGAAAATCTCGATTATATCCCCGGCGCGAATGTCCTGCCTCTGGGGCTTTTCACAATCGCTTCCTGGAGCGACGGCGACGCGGTCTGCATCGACCTGCACGACGGCTCTGTGTGGAGCTGCCCGCATGAGCTGCTCGGTGACGAAACCGTGATCACGCTGTATGAGGACGGTGCGTTTACAGAGCTGCCGTTTGATGCGGAAAATGTACGGCGCGTTTCGCACTGTATGGCAGACAGCATCGCAGAATTTGTGCAGTCGCTCCGCGATGAGGCATTTGACGAAGAATAGTAGTATCACGGGCAGAGAACAGACTGCCCGAAAGGGAGGCAAATTTCATGGAATCGAAACCGCAGAAGGAACTGGAGCAGCGTATCGGCTATACATTCAAGAATCCGGAGCTGCTGACGGAGGCGCTCTGCCATTCCTCTTACGCGAATGAGAAGCGCGGTACGCTGCACTGCAATGAACGGCTCGAATTTTTGGGCGACAGCGTGCTTTCGATCGTTGTCTCGAATTATCTGTTCCGCAATACAAAGCTGCCGGAGGGCGATCTCACGAAGATCCGTGCCTCGCTGGTATGCGAAAAATCGCTCTATGAATGGGCAAAACAGCTTGGTCTGGGCGAATTTCTCCTGCTCGGACACGGCGAGGATCAGACCGGCGGCAGAGAGCGGCCCTCGGTGCTTTCGGATGCCTTTGAAGCGGTCATTGCGGCGCTCTTTCTGGATGGCGGCATGGATGCCGCAGAGCCGCATATCCTGCGCTTCCTGCCGGAGCATTTTGACCGCCCCTCGGAAGCATTCCACGATTACAAAACGGTCTTGCAGGAGGTTATCCAGCAGAATCCGGAGGAGCGTGTGGAGTATGTGCTGGTGGGCGAGGAAGGCCCTGACCATGCCAAAATCTTCCACATGGAAGTGCGCCTCAATTCCAATGTGATCGGGCGCGGCGCAGGCAGATCCAAAAAGGTCGCGGAGCAGATGGCTGCCAAGGAAGCGCTCTCGCTCATGGGTGAGAAGATTTGAAGCGCGTCCTGACCGCGGCGGGGATTCTGCTGCTGCTGGCGTGCCTGTTTGTGCCGCATATCATGTCGCTGGAGCTGATCTGGGACGGCTTCGGGGATGCGCAGGCGATGTGCATTCCGGCGGAGCTGCCTGCGGAGGCGAAAGCGCTGAATTTGCAGGGCAATCCGATTCTGTACGGCAACATCGCGGGCGTATGCCTTGCGGTACTGATGGTCACATCACTTGTCATCCTGTCAAAGCGCGGTGTCCGGTACAAAGCACAGCGCATTGCGGGCTGGCTGACGGGTCTTGCCTGCATGCCGTTGCATGAACTGCTGCATGCGTTTGCATCACCGGCACAGGCGGCGGTGCATATCGGCATTGTGCCGCAGATGGTCACTGCGTATGCCGTGACCGGTGCGCCGATGATCGTGCCGCAGGTGATCGCATATTTCATGGTGCCGTGCGCGGTGATCGGTTTTCTGCCGCTGATTCTGTGTCTGATCCTGCGGAAAAAACACCCCGCCGCAGCCATGTTTCTGTATGTATTCGGCATGATCGGCTTCATCCAGACCGCCCCCGACTGGTTCTCGATGATCCCGATTCTGCATGCCGTGCCGCAGGATGCGGTCATACAGATTTCGGAGGGGATACCGTACTGGTACCTGCAATGAGAGGAGCTGCCGATGGAAACATCTGTCCTCCGCCGTCTGCTGACGGACTATCCGGCATTCTGTGAGATCGCCGTGAAGCTGCAATGGGCAGAGGCGCAATGCACGTTTTATGATCTGGCGAAGAAGTATCCGCTGGGCTGCGATCTCTGGCGTATCCATTTTCCGGCAGGGGATGTGTCGGCGCATTTTTCAGAACGGCTGGTGCAGGCACTTCTGATGCGCATTGCGCAGAATGAGGAATGGGAACCGGATTTCTGGCAGATTCCCGCGCATGAGCGGGCGTATTGTCTGACGGCGGGTGCCGCGCTGTACCGCGCAGAGATCTTCTGCACAGAGCCGCCCCTACAGCACGTCACGGGTGCAGAGCTGCTGCGTCTGATACAGGATTACAGCAGCGGCGATCCGGAAGCGCCCCCGGCGGAGCTCCGGCGGCTGATCGAAACCGGCGAAAGCATTTCGCTGAGCGGCGCGCCCTGTAATGACCGTGACATTCTGACCGTGACGCAGGATACGATCCTGCTGATGAGCTGCGGCATATGGGATTGAATATGGAGACTGAACTGATCCGCCGTCTGCTGACGGATTTTGCGGCGCGCGATCTCGGACTGGAGCCGTGGTGCTGTTCCCCGGAGGATTACGCAAAACTGCTGCGGGAACACTGCGGCGAATCGGCGTTTGCGGCGCAGTATTTCCCGCTGTTTGCGCGGCAGAATGAAACTGCGTTCATCGTATCACCCGGCTGTACGCCGCTGTGGCTGTATATGACGGTCAGCGGCGATACGCTTTTGATGACAACACTCAGCCTATGCTGCTGACATATTGGAGAGAAAATCTGAATGTATTTGAAATCACTGGAGCTGCAAGGCTTCAAATCGTTTCCCGATAAGATCCGGCTGACCTTCGATGAGGGTCTGACCGCCGTTGTCGGTCCGAACGGCAGCGGCAAGAGCAATATCGGTGATGCGGTGCGCTGGGTGCTTGGTGAGCAATCAACCAAGGAACTGCGCGGCAAGAGCATGGAGGATGTCATTTTCTCCGGCACGAAAACCCGCAAGCAGATGGGTTTTGCCGCCGTGACACTCACCATCGACAATTCCGATCATGCACTCTCTGATCCCGAACCGGAAGTTGCCGTGACGCGGCGTCTTTACCGCAGCGGCGAATCGGAGTATCTCATCAACGGCAAGAATGTCCGTCTGAAAGACGTCAATGAGCTGTTCATGGATACGGGTCTGGGCAGAGACGGCTACGCGATTATCGGACAGGGACGCATCGCGGAGATCGTCGGTGCGAAATCAAATGAGCGCCGCGACATCTTTGAGGAGGCGGCGGGCGTCTCAAAATTCCGTTATAAGAAGCAGGAGGCAGAGCGCAGACTCTCTGCTGCACAGGATAATCTCCTGCGCCTCACGGACATTACCGCAGAACTGGAAAGCCGTCTCGGGCCGCTGAAATCACAGGCGGAGAAGGCGGAGAAATATCTCGTGCTGGCTGCGGAGCGCAAAACGCTGGAGGTCTCCTTCTGGGTACACCGGCTTGGTACGCTCACCGCGCAGATTCAGTCGCTTTCTGATACCTATTTGCAGCTCACGGCAGAGTATGAAAATCTGCAAAGCGATCTTCAGCGCGAGGAGGAGAAACTCCAGCTCGCGTTTCAGGATATGCAGCAGGCGACCGCCGATATTGATACCCTGCACAACAAGATCGTTGCGGCGGAGCAGGAAAATGCAGGCGTGACCGCGCAGATTGCGGTCTGCGAAAATGAGATTGCACACTGCAATTCGCGCATCGCGGAACTGGAACAGCAGCAGGCTGAACTTTCCGGCAGCGGCGAATCGTGGGAGCAGAAGCTCGCAGATCAGGATGCGTATATCAAGCAGCTGACCGTGCGGCAGGAGACCCTTGCGGATGAACTCGCTGCCGACCTCGAAGCCCTTGAAGCGCTCGCTGCACAGGGCGGCGAGCAGAATGACAAATATAATGCGGAGGATGCAAAGCTCCGCACACTCTATTTGCAGCAGAGTGAAGCGCGCGTCCGCGCACAAGGCATTGCACATGACCTTGCGGAAACCGAGGAGACCATCCGCCGCGCAGAGGAGGACGGCTCGTCCGCGAAGGCACGTCTGAAAGAGTATGAGGCGGCGCGTGCAAAGCTCAAAAAACGCATGGATACGCTGCAATCGCAGCAGGCAGAGCAGGAAAACCGTCTCGCGGGATTCCGCCAGCTTGCCGGCATCCGCGAACAGAAGCACCAGCAGGCACAGGACCGCGTGGCACAGCTCGGTGAGGAGTACCGCTCTGTGCAGCAGAAACAGCGTCTCCTGCGCGACCTCGAACAGAATATGGAGGGTTATGCCGGTTCTGTGCGGCAGATTCTCAAGGTTGCGGGCAGCGGACGCCTCGGCGGCGTTCACGGAACGGTCTCGCAGCGCATTGCGGTTGACCCGAAATACGGCACAGCAATTGAGACCGCACTCGGCGGTGCGCTGCAAAATGTCATCGTGGAGAATGAGGAAACCGCCAAGCGCTGTATGCGCTATCTGAAGGAGATCCGCGGCGGCAGAGCGACGTTTCTGCCTCTGACGACCATTCGCGGCAGCCGCCTGAATGAGCGTCTTGAGGGGACAGAGGGTTTTGTGGCGCTTGCCTGTGATCTCGTCGGCTATGACGACATCTACCGCGGCGTCATGGAGAATCTGCTGGGACGCATTGTCGTGGCAGAGGATATTGACTCCGCAACCAATATCGCAAGACAATTCCGCTACCGTTTCCGTATCGTCACGCTGGATGGTCAGGTGATCCACTCCGGCGGTTCGTTCACCGGCGGATCGGCGGCGCGTTCGGCGGGTGTCATTACCCGTACACATGAGATCGAGGAGACGGCTGCAAAACTGAAAACACTCGAAGCGGATATGGAAACCGCCAAAGCCGATGCGCAGAAGCGTATGGCGGAATGGGCGAAGCTCCGCACCGAAATTGAGGGTGCAGAGGCACTCCTGCGGGAGAATGCCGATGCCCAGCGCGATGTGCAGCAGGAATCTGCGGCGCTCGAAGCAAGAGCCTCTGCGGATGCGGCATGGCAGGAAAATGAAGCGGAACAGCGGGCGCGTCTCGATGAGAAAATCGCGCAGCTCCGCACAAGTGAAAAGCAGACGGCGGAGCAGCTCACTGCACTCGATCAGGAAATTGCGGCGGCAGAGGCACAGCTTCAGCAGGATTCGGCAGAGCAGGAGCGTCTCCATGCGATGCAGGAGGCACAGACACAGGCGCTCGCTGAGAAGAAGATCAAACAGGCGGAGCTTGCAAAGGATCTCGAAGCGGAACGGCACCGCCGCATCACGATGGCGCAGTCTATGGAGCAGGCAGCCGATCAGCTTGCCGCGATTCAGGAAAACGTCAAAATGCAGAAGGCGCTGATCACTGCTAAGCAGCGGGAGATTGCGGCGCTCTCGGAAGGGCAGGATGCCCGCCGTGACCACATCTCGGAGATGCAGGAGGAGATCAGCCGCCTGCGCCGTGATCATGCGGAAAAGGAACGCTATACGCGCGTTTTGCAGGAGGGCATGGATCAGCTCCGCGACGCCCGCGAAAAGCAGAATGCAGAGCGTACCCGCGCAGAGGAGCGCAAGAACAATGTCCAGAAGGAAATTGACGATCTTGTCAATCGGCTTCAGGAGAATTACGAGCTGACCCGTACCGAAGCAGAGGCACAGGCAGAACCGATCGGCAATGTGAAAGAAGCGGAATCGCGTCTCGCATCGCTGCGCGGCAAGATCCGTGCGCTGGGTTCGGTCAATGTGGCAGCGGTTGATGAGTACAAGGAAGTTTCCGAGCGCTACGAAGATATGACCGCGCAGATCAAGGATATTGAGACCGCGAAAAAGGAGCTGGAACAGCTCATTGAGCAGCTCACAGCAGATATGTGCGTGATCTTCTCGGAGAGCTTTGCCAAGATCAACAAGAATTTCGGTGAGATTTTCGTGGAGCTGTTCGGCGGCGGCAGCGCATCGCTCTCGCTGACCGATCCTGACCACATTCTGGAATCCGGCATTGAGATCAAGGTTGAGCCGCCGGGCAAGGTGATCAAGAATCTGAGTCTGCTCTCCGGCGGTGAGCAGTCGTTCGTGGCAATCTGCATTTACTTTGCGATTCTGAAGCTGCGGCCTGCGCCGTTCTGTATTCTGGATGAGATCGACGCGGCACTCGATGAAGTGAACGTCGCGAAATATGCGCAGTATCTCAAGCATTTCTTCGGACAGGTGCAGTTTGTGGTGGTTACGCACCGCCGCTCGGCAATGGATGAAGCGAATGTTTTGTACGGCGTGACCATGCAGGAAGATGGTGTTTCGAGACTGCTGCGGCTCGACCAGAACGGCGCTGCGATTACAGAGTAAGCGGCAATCTGCGGCGGGTGTTTCTTATGGTGCGGGTTCGACCCGTACAGGAAGACGGTGTATCCTGTCTGCTGCGGCTTGACCGGAACGCCGCATAAGGAAATTGATATGGCAAAACGTAAGTTGTATTTCAGTCCGGAGTATGGGGAAGGCAGCCTGTGGGAAGGTTATCCGCTCGACTACACAGAACTGCCGCTTTCGCAGGAGCTTGTCAGAAAGCTGAAACAGTTTGACAGGGGCTGCGACAATATCCTCGACTGGTCAGACCAAGGCAAGGGCGACATCCGTCCGCAGAGTGAAGCGGAGGAATACTATCTGACCGGCCTGCGCCTGCTGGAAATGGTGCGTGCGGAACTCGGCGCGGATTACGAAGTGGAAGACGGGCTGGACTGGATTAAACCGGAAAGTATGCGCGGAGAACCGGAAACAGAAACGGAAAACAATCCCGAATAATTAAGGAGAATCAGCATGGGCATTTTTCAAAAGATCCGCGACGGATTAAAAAAGACACGGGACAGCGTGGTCAAGGGATGGCGCAAGCTGCTCGGCTCGTTTACCAAGATCGACGAAGACCTTTTTGAACAGCTCGAAGAAACCATGATCATGAGCGACATGGGCGCGGAGACCTCCGTGCAGATCTGTGAACTGCTGCGGGAGCGCGTCAAAGAGCGCGGCATTACCGATCCGAAGGACATCATGGGGCTGATTCAGGAGATCATCGTGGAGATGATGGGCGAGGATGAGGGCCTGGATTTCTCCACGACACCTTCCGTTGTGCTGGTGATCGGCGTCAACGGCGCGGGCAAGACCACGACCATCGGCAAACTGTGCCATCAGCTCAAGGATGAGGGCAAGCGCGTGCTGGTTGCGGCGGCGGATACCTTCCGTGCGGCGGCAATCGACCAGCTTGCAGTCTGGACAGACCGTTCCGGCGTGGAGCTGGTGCGCCATGCAGAGGGCAGCGATCCGGCTGCTGTTGTGTTCGATGCAATCACGGCGGCGAAGGCGCGCGGCTGCGATGTCGTCATCTGCGATACTGCCGGCAGACTGCATAACAAGAAAAATCTGATGCAGGAGCTTGCAAAGATCAACCGCATCATTGACCGCGAAGCAGAGGGCTGCGCCAAGGAGTGCCTGCTTGTGCTGGATGCGACTACCGGTCAGAATGCGGTCAATCAGGCAAAGCTGTTTCAGGAGGTTGCACCGATCACCGGCATTGTGCTGACGAAACTCGACGGCACGGCAAAGGGCGGCATCGTAATTTCCATTAAGAATGAGCTTGGCATTCCGGTGAAGCTGATCGGCGTCGGTGAGGGCATCGACGATTTGCAGCCGTTCGAGGCGAAAAGTTTCATTGATGCGCTGTTTGAGCGTGATCCGGCAGAGCTTGCGGAGCTTCATTCGGCTGATGCAGCGGAAGAAGACGCAGAGGATGCAGTTTTCGCGGAGGATGAGACCGTCGGGGAACTTGCAGAAGATGTGACCGAAACGGCTGAAGAAACCGCGGAGAAAGTGACCGAAACGGTTGAAGAAACCGCGGAGGAAGTGACCGGAACGGCTGAGGAAACCGCAGAGGAAGTGACCGAAACGGCTGAGGAGACCGCAGAGGAAGTGACCGAAACGGCTGAAGAAACCGCAGAGGAAGTGACCGAAACGGTTGAGGAGACCGCAGAGGAAGTGACCGAAACCGCAGAAGACATCGCGGAGGATGCGGCTGAATCCGGGGAAACACCCGCTGAGGAAGAAAAGCCGAAGAAAAAAGGATTCTTCAGCTTCTTCCGCCGGAAAAAGTGAGGCTGAATATGAAGCTGATTCTTGCAACAAACAATCAGAACAAGCTGCGTGAAATCCGTAAAATGCTCGCAGATACGGATGTATCGGTGATTTCACAGCGCGAGGCTGGATATGATTTCGAGGTTGAGGAAAACGGTACGACCTTCGCGGAGAACGCAGAGATCAAGGCGCGCGCAATCTTTGATGCCGCACAGCAGAAGGGCGAAACCTGCATGGTGCTTGCCGATGACAGCGGGCTTGCAGTCGATGCGCTGAACGGTCAGCCGGGGGTGTATTCGCATCGCTGGGCGGGCGAAAATGCCACCGATGCAGACCGCATTGCGAAGCTGCTGCATGAGCTGGAAAATGTGCCGGATGCACAGCGCGGCGCACATTTTGCCTGCGTCATGTGCCTGATCGACGAGACCGGAGAAGCGCATCTCTTTGAGGGGCGCGCCGAGGGCGTGATTCTGCACGGCGCACGCGGCGAAAACGGCTTTGGCTATGATCCGGTTTTCGGTTACGGCGAACGCAGTTTTGCAGAACTTTCCGCAGACGAGAAAAATGCTGTTTCTCACAGACATCATGCACTGATGCAGGTGCTTGAATATTTCAGGAAGTGATTGTATGAAAAATACCAGAACCTGCCCGAAATGCGGCGGACATGACATTGCGGTTGTGGATGGCTTTGCCGGCCCTTACGGCAGCGGCAACAACATCATGACCGGCGGCACGATCTTCTCCGCAGTCAAGATTGACCGCTATATCTGCGGCTTCTGCGGCTATACCGAGGAGTGGATCGGTCAGGAAGGACTCAAGAAGCTTGCACAATCAAAGAAATGGCATCGCTGAGATGCCGGAAAGGACACCGATATGCTGACAAGTAAACAGCGCGCACAACTGCGCGGTATGGCATCGACGATGGAGAGCATTCTCACTGTCGGCAAGGGCGGCATCGGGGAAATGCTCGTGAAGCAGGCGGCAGATGCGCTCCTCAAGCGTGAACTCATCAAGGGTCATGTGCTGGAAACCTGTGAATACTCTGCGCGGGAAGCGGCAGAGGAGATTGCAGCACAGACCGGTGCAGAGGTTGTCTGCGCCATCGGCAACCGCTTTGTGCTGTACAAGCAGCACCCGAAGAAGCCGGTCATTGAGCTGGTCGGCACGAAAAAGCGCGTCAAATGAAGCGGCGGCTCGGATTGTTCGGCGGCAGCTTCAATCCCATCCACAACGGGCATCTGCATCTTGCGGAGGCAGCAAAGAATGCGCTGCGGCTCAGCGGCGTGATGCTCATGCCGGCGGGCGAAGCGCCGCATAAAAGCTCCGATGCATACGCCCCCGCAGCAGACCGTCTTGTGATGTGTCAGCTTGCTGCGGAAAAACTGCCGTGGCTTTCGGTTTCAGATCTGGAAATCCGCAAGGCCGGCAAAAGCTATACGGTCGATACGCTGCGGATGCTGACACAGGAGCATCCGGATACCGAATGGACGCTGCTCATTGGCAGCGATATGCTGCTGACCTTCGATACATGGTACTGCTGGCAGGAGATTCTGCAAATGGCATCGCTGTGTGCAGTTTCCCGTGAAAAGGGCGATCTGCCGCAGCTCAGAGCCGCTGCGGCAAGTCTCCGCGAGCGTGCTGCGGGTGCAAATATCCGGGTTGTCACGGCAGAAGCCGTCGTGGTCAGCTCTACGCAGATTCGCACCGCCGTGCAAAAGAATGCAGATTGCTCTTGCCTTTTGCCGGAAAATGTAGTACAATATATTCAGACACACGGGCTATACCGTCTGCCGACTGAACAGTAAGGATGTGTGAAACTTGAGCAAACAAAGCCAGAATGAGCAGGTGCGTGTGCTGACGGCGCTGCTCAAGGTACGGCTTTCCAAAAAGCGATTTCAGCACTCGTTAAATGTGGCGCGGGCAGCCTTTATGCTCGCGGAAAAATGGGGCGCAGATCCGCAGCGGGCATATATTGCCGGTCTGCTGCACGATTGCTGCAAGGAATTGCCGTATCCGGAACAGGAAGCCCTGATGCGTGAAGGGCCGTTTCCGGTGAGCCCGGATGAGTGGAAGTGCAAACCGGTCTGGCACGGCATAGCAGCGGCATCGTATATGCACACGGAGCTTGGCATTGACGATGCCGAGATTCTGAGTGCCGCGCGCTGGCATACGGTCGGTCATGCCGGCATGACAAAGCTGGAGGAGATCGTCTATATGGCAGATCTCATCTCCGCAGACCGCACCTACCGTGATGTGGAACGCTTCCGGAAAATGGCGCAGAATGATCTCGATAAAGCAATGCTTGCGGCATTTCAGTTCGCGATTGAGAGCGTCACGAAAAAGGAAAATCCGCTGCCGCTGAGTACGGTGGAAGCGTATAATTATTATCTTGCAAAGCTCGCCGCACGCGCGGAGCAGAAGGCGAAAAATCCGGACAGGAAGAAAAACGCCTGATGCGGATTCCCGCGGCGGCTTGAAAAGGAGGCTGCTATGACTACACAGGAAAAGCTCGAAAAGATCGTCAAGATCCTTGATACCAAAAAGGCGCAGGATATTCAGGTCATCGGCATTACGAACCTGACGATCATTGCGGACTATTTCGTCATTGCGACCGGTACCAGCACCACGCAGGTCAAGTCGCTGGCGGATGAGATTGATTTCCAGCTTGGTGAGCTGGGTGTTGAGCCGCGCGGCATCGAGGGCATCCGTGCCGCAAACTGGATTGTGCTGGATTACGATGACATTGTTGTCCACGTTTTCTACCGCGATACCAGAGCGGAGTATCAGCTTGAGCGCCTCTGGGCGGACGGTGAGCAGGTCGATATTTCGGGTCTGCTGATTGAGCCGGACGGTGACGCACAGTGAGCGATACACCGGTGTCCCCGCAGCAGAAGGGGAGTCTCCCGCCGATGGAAACCGGACAGAAAATTGCAGTCTGCATTGCACTCTATATGTGCGTGAAACCGGTCTTCAACTGGCTTGTGCTGGGCGGAAGCCTTGCACCGCTTGCCTTTGGCATCGCAGCGCTGATCTGCTTCTGGTTCGGCGTGAAGTGGAGCAATACCGTCATCGCGATCCTGCTGATGCTGGTCGCCTGCACGAATCTCCCGACGAATCTGAAGCACATCGGCTTCAATATGTACCTGATCTACACGCTGGAAGGCGTCATCGACGGCATCTGTGCGGTCGTGCTGGCGTTTCATCCGGCGGTCAGGAAGCACTGCAAACTCAAACCGCAGTAACACAGTTCACAATTCTCTGAAAGTGAGGTTTTATTATCATGCAGGATTACGTTTTCTCTGAGGTAGAGAAAAAGTGGCAGGAATACTGGGAATCCCACAACACCTTCCGCGCAGAAAACGGCAGCAAAAAGCCGAAGTTCTACGCACTGGTCGAGTTCCCGTATCCGTCCGGCCACGGTATGCACGTCGGACACATCAAGGCTTACTCCGGTCTGGAGGTCGTCAGCCGCAAGAGACGGCTTCAGGGCTACAATGTCCTGTTCCCGATCGGCTTCGATGCTTACGGTCTGCCGACGGAGAACACTGCAATCAAGACCGGTGTGCATCCGCGTCAGGTGACGGATGAGAACATCAAGAAGTTTACCGGACAGCTCAAGCGCGTCGGCTTCTCCTTTGACTGGTCGCGCGTGGTTGATACCACTGAGGAAGGCTATTACAAGTGGACACAGTGGATCTTCCGCAAGATGTTCGATCACGGTCTGGTGTTCCGCGATAAGACGCTGGTGAATTACTGCCCGTCCTGCAAGGTCGTCCTCTCGAATGAAGATTCGCAGGGCGGCAAGTGCGACATCTGCCACAGCGACATCGTGCAGAAGACGAAAGAGGTCTGGTATCTGCGCATTACGCAGTATGCGGACAAGCTGCTGGAGGGTCTGGAGACCGTCGATTATCTGCCGAATATCAAGCTCCAGCAGGAGAACTGGATCGGCAAATCGACCGGTGCATTTGTCAATTTCAAGATTAAGGAGCAGGATGAGGAGCTGCGCATCTACACCACGCGCCCCGATACGCTCTACGGCGTCACCTTCATGGTCATGGCACCGGAGCATCCGATGATCCAGAAATACCGCGATCAGATTGCCAATATCGGCGCGCTGGATGCCTACAAGGCAGAGTGCGCCAAGAAGACCGAGTTCGAGCGCACCCAGCTTGTCAAGGACAAGACCGGCGTGAAGATCGAGGGTCTGACGGCGGTGAATCCGCTGACGGGCAAGGAAATCCCGATTTACATTTCCGACTATGTTATGATGGGCTACGGCACGGGCGCAATCATGGCTGTACCGGCACATGATACCCGCGACTACGAATTTGCAAAGAAATTCGGCATCGACATCATCGAGGTCATTAAGGGCGGCGACATTTCGCAGGAAGCCTATACCGGCGACGGCGAGATGGTCAATTCCGGCGACCTCAACGGCATCACCAACAAGAAGGATGCCATCGCGAAGGTGCTGACTGTCCTCGAAGCAAAAGGCGTCGGTGAGGCTGGCGTGCAGTACAAGATGAAGGACTGGGCGTTCAACCGCCAGAGATACTGGGGCGAGCCGATTCCGCTGGTTCACTGCCCGAAGTGCGGCATCGTGGGCGTTCCCTATGAGGAGCTGCCGCTGAGACTGCCGCCTGTTGAGAACTTTGAGCCGGGCACGGACGGCGAATCGCCGCTGGCAAAGCTCGATTCGTTCGTGCAGTGCAAGTGCCCGCAGTGCGGCGGCGACGCAAGACGCGAGACCGATACCATGCCGCAGTGGGCAGGTTCTTCCTGGTATTTCCTGCGCTACTGCGATCCGGCAAATGACAAGTGCCTTGCCGATATGGATGCACTGAAATACTGGATGCCGGTTGACTGGTACAACGGCGGTATGGAACACGTCACCCGCCACATGATCTACTCCCGCTTCTGGCATAAGTTCCTGTATGACATCGGCGTTGTGCCGACCTCAGAACCGTATGCCAAGCGTACCGCGCAGGGTCTGATCCTCGGACCGGACGGCGAGAAGATGTCGAAGTCCCGCGGCAATGTCATCGACCCGAACGACGTTGTGGATCAGTACGGCGCAGATGTGCTGCGTCTGTATGTGCTGTTCATGGGCGACTACGAAAAGGCAGCACCGTGGAGTGAAAAGAGCGTCAAGGGCTGCAAGCGCTTCCTCGACCGCATCTGGGCGCTTCAGGATCTGCTCACGGACGGCGATGCGTACAGCGATGCACTCCGTTCCGCTATGCACAAGACCATCCGCAAGGTCAGCGAGGACATCGAGGTGCTGGGCTTCAATACCGCCATCGCTGCGATGATGACGCTGGTCAATCAGATTTATGCTGCCGGCAGCATCAACCGTGCAGAATACCGTTCGCTGCTGATTATGCTGAACCCGTTTGCACCGCATATCACGGAGGAAATCTTCGAGAAGCAGGGCTTCGGCATCCTCAATGAGGCAAAGTGGGTGGAATTTGATCCGGCACTGTGCGTCGATGAACAGGTCGAAATCGTGGTGCAGGTCTGCGGCAAAATCAAGTCGAAGCTGATGATTCCGACCGGCGCAGATGAGGCGGCTGTTGTGGAAATGGCGAAGGCGGATGAGAAGGTGCAGGAGGCACTTGCCGGAAAAACGATCCGCAAGCAAATTTATGTACAAAACAAACTGCTGAATTTTGTTGCAAATTAACGAAACTTAAGCGGAATCATCCTCTCATGAAAAAATCGCTTGACAAAACGTATAATCTGTGATACAATATACGTATCTTCAAATCATGCTTATAAGGAGTGTTTTATACACCTCTTTATAGATAGCCTCTGGACAAAGGGAGGGAAAAATTCGTGGCAGAAGTACGCGTTGGTAAGAACGAGTCCTTGGACACCGCTCTCAAGCGTTTCAAGCGTTCTTGCGCAAAGGATGGCGTCATCGCTGAGGTTCGCAAGCGCGAGCATTACGAGAAGCCGTCTGTGAAGCGTAAGAAGAAGTCTGAAGCAGCTCGCAAGCGCAAGTTCTAATTCTCGTCGGGAGTCGTTCGCCGTGCGAAAATAAGCAGGCGCGAAAAGCCCATTTTGTCCTGTAGACTCTACGGGAAATGACGAAAGAAAACGGAGTGTCACCGCGGTGATGCTCCGTTTTTTTGTTGACAGACACTTCTGCGTGTGCTATAATCAGTATAACCGCAAAGGATGCGGGCAGACTGCACATCAAAGGGGGATGCTTTATGCAGTACAGAACCATGCGCGACGGGACAAAAGTTTCCGTCCTTGGCTACGGATGTATGCGCTTCACAAGTGTAAACGGCAAGATCGACCTGCCGAAAGCAGAGCGCGAGGTGATGAAGGCGATCCGGTACGGGATCAATTATTTCGATACCGCGTATATCTATCCGGGCAGCGAGGATGCACTCGGCAGAATCTTCGAGCGCAATCACTGCCGCGAGAAGATTCACATTGCGGACAAGCTGCCGTATTACCTCATTCACTCCGCGCCTGCAATCGACAAATATTTCAATGAGACCCTTTCGCGGCTGCGCACGGATTATGTGGATTTCTATCTCATGCATATGCTGAGTGACATCAAATCATGGGAGCGGATGCAGTCACTCGGCATCACAGAGTGGATTGACCGCAAGCGCAAAGAGGGGGCGATCCGGCAGATCGGCTTCTCTTTCCACGGCGACACGGATACATTCATCCGGCTGCTGGATGCCTACGACTGGGATTTCTGTCAGATTCAGTATAACTATCTGGATGAACACACACAGGCAGGCAGACGCGGGCTGCAATATGCCGCAAAGAAGGGGATTCCGGTCATCATTATGGAACCGCTGCGCGGCGGCAGACTGATTACACAGCTTCCCGCAGAGGCGAAGCAGCTTATGAAGCAGTTTGATGCGAAGCGTTCACCGGCAGAATGGGGTCTGCGGTGGCTGTGGGATCAGCCGGAGGTGACCTGTGTGCTTTCCGGCATGAATTCGCTGGAAATGCTGCGGGATAATGTCCGTGCAGCAAATCACGCGCCTGCCGGCTGCATGAGCGATGCTGAGCATGAGATCATCCGCAAGGTGAAGGGATATATCCGCAAGGCACAGAAGGTCGGCTGCACCGGCTGCCGCTACTGTATGCCATGTCCGCAGGGCGTGGACATCCCCGCTGCCTTCAACAGCTACAACCGGCTGTTTCTGGAGCGGAAAACGTCGGTGATCCGCGAATATTTTCAGGTGACATCGTTCAAGAAGGAGCGCAGCGATATGACACGGTGCATTCAGTGCGGAAAATGTGAACGGCACTGTCCGCAGCATATCCAGATCCGGGCGGAACTGAAAAATGCCGAGAAAGCGCTGATGCCTGCGCCGGTCAAGCTGATCATGAAGGTCGTCAACTATATCGCAAACAGGTGAGTGCAGTTCCGCACAGGAAATCCCCGCTCAGCCTTGCCCAATTTCGCTCTGCCTGCTTGACTTTTTGCGGCAATTATGCTATACTGTTAGAGTATGTACATTACCCGCAAACAGAAAGGATGTTTTTGGTATGAATAAGTTTCAGCCGCTCGACAGCCGCCCGAAGCTCGCGCAGATTCAGGCGGATATGCTCGCAAGCTGGAAGGAAAGCAAGGTCTTTGAGAAGTCTGTCAGCAACGGACAGGCAGAGGAAGTCGTCTTCTATGACGGTCCTCCCTTCCCGACCGGTATCCCGCACCACGGCACGGTGCTGGTCTCCTTCATCAAGGATCTGATCGCCCGCTACCACACCATGCAGGGCTACTCTGTCCCGCGTGTCTGGGGCTGGGACTGCCACGGCCTGCCGATTGAGACGCAGGCGGAGAAGGCACTGGGCATCGACAGCAAGACCGAGATCGAGCGCAAAATCGGCATCGGCAAATTCAATGATGTCTGCCACGAAATCGTCTCGAAGAACAACGACACATGGCGCGAATACGTCGATGAGATGGCGCGCTGGGTTGATTACGACGGCGCTTACAAGACCATGAATCTCTCCTACATGGAGTCGGTCATGTGGGCATTCAAGCAGTGCTATGACAAGGGTCTCATTTACCGCGATTACCGCGTCACGCCTTACTGCTGCCGCTGCGAAACATCGCTCTCCATTTCCGATACCCGTGAATCCGATTCCACCCGTCCGCGTCAGGACAGATGGATCATCACCCGCTTCAAGACCGACGAGCAGATCGACGGCAAGCAGGTCTATTTCCTCGCGTGGACGACCACCCCGTGGACGCTGCCTTCCAATCTCTGCCTCGCTGTCGGTGAGAACCTGAACTACGCTTACGTCAACACCGAGGACGGCATCTACATCGCCTGCAAGGATACCCTCAAGGGCTTCCCGAAGGTCTTTGGCAAGAAGCCGGAGATCGTGAAAGAGGTCAAGGGCAGCGAGCTGGTCGGCAAGACCTATGAGCCGCTGTTCCCGTACTTTGCTGATATGGCAGAGCAGGGCGCATTCCGCGTCGTGACCGCAGATTATGTCGGCTCGGAAGAAGGTGTCGGTATCGTTCATACCGCACCGGCATTCGGTGAGGACGACTACTGGACCTGCCGCAGAAACAAGATTCCGATGGTGAATCCGGTTGACGGCAAGGGCCACTTCACGAAGGATGTCACCGATTTCTATACCGATACGGACGCAAAGACCGTCATCGAGATGAACCCGACCGTCATCCGCTTCCTCTATGACAACGGCAAGGCAGTCGCAGACGGCACGATCGAGCATAACTATCCGCACTGCTGGCGCTGCCGCGAGCCGCTCATCTACAAGGCAATGGACGCATGGTATCTCAACATTGAGAAGCTCAAGCCGCGTCTCATTGAGCTGAACAACAACGAGGTCAACTGGGTTCCGGATTCCGTCAAGGATTCCCGCTTCGGCAAATGGCTGGAGAACGCCCGTGACTGGAACATCTCCAGAAACCGTTACTGGTCTACCCCGATCCCGATCTGGGAATGCCCGGACTGCGGCAAGCGCGTCGTGCTGGGCTCTCTGGATGAGATCGAGCAGCGCAGCGGTAAACGCCTCGATAACCTGCACAGACAGTTTGTCGATGAGGTCACGTTCCCGTGCGAGTGCGGCGCGACCATGAAGCGTGTGCCGGAGGTTCTGGACTGCTGGTTCGAGTCGGGCTGTGTGCCGTTTGCACAGAAGCACTATCCCTTCGAGAACAAGGAGTGGTTCGAGTCTCACTTCCCGTGCGATTTCATCGTCGAGTACACCGGTCAGATCCGCTGCTGGTTCTATTACCTGCACGTTATGGCGACTGCGCTGTTTGACCGTCCCGCATTCAAGAACTGCGTCGTTCATGGCACGATCCTCGATGAGAACGGCAAGAAGCTCTCGAAGTCCAATCACAATTACACTGACCCGATGAAGCTCATGAAGGAATTCGGCACGGACGCTTTCCGTCTGTACCTGTTCCAGTCCAATGCAATGCTCGTCGGTGACCTGCGCTTCAAGGACAGCGGCATTCAGGATATGCTCCAGCAGTTCATCCTGCCGCTCTGGAACGCCTGCAAATTCTTCATTTCCTATGCAAATATCGACGGCTATCATCCGGATGCGCTCCCGCAGCCGAAGTCTGATAACCAGCTCGATCAGTGGATTCTCGCGCTCCTCTATGAGACCGAGCAGAAGATCACGGCGAACATGGAGCAGTATTTCGTCAACCACTACACCGATAACCTCGATGTGCTGATGGACGGTCTCACCAACTGGTTCATCCGCCGTTCGCGCCGCCGTTTCTGGGGCAGCGAGATGACCGCGGACAAGCAGAGCGCATACGATACGCTGTACTATGTCCTTGTCAATACCTGCAAGCTCTTTGCGCCGGCAGCACCGGTGCTGTCCGATTATCTCTACCGCATCCTCACGGGCGGCGAATCGGTGCATCTGGAGCGCTTCCCGCAGGTTCCCGCGTGCTACGAGAACAAGTCGCTGCTGCATGAGATCGACCTCGTGCGTGGTGTCATCTCCCTCGCACACGCACTCCGCCAGAAGAACAACATCAAGATCCGTCAGCCGCTGAATCTGCTGCGCGCTGCACTGGTCTCGAAGGAGTCTGCGGAGATTGTCAGCCGCTTCACCGACATCATTGCCGAGGAGCTGAATGTCAAGTCCGTCGAGATCGCAGACGATGTTTCCGCGATTGCAGACGTGCAGTATGCACCGAACTTCAACGCGATCCGCGACCTTTACCGTGACCGCGTGCCGGTGCTGATCAAGGCGATCAAGTCCGGCGCATTCCGCCTCACGGAGGACGCTGCGATCCTTACGGTTGACGGCAAGGAGGAATCCTTCGATCCGTCTGTCATCCTCGTGACCTATCAGGCAAAGGACGGCGGTCATGTCATGAGCGGCAAGGGCATTGTCGTTTCGCTGGATCTGACCATCACCGAGGAGCTGAAGGCAGAGGGCATCGCGCGTGACCTCGTGCGTATGATTCAGGATGCGAGAAAGCAGGGCGGCTGCGAAATCGCTGACCGCATCATCGTGCAGATCGACGGCGAGTATCCGGAGAGCCTTGCAGATTACATCTGCGGCGAGACCCTCGCAACGATCGGCAAGGTTGATGCACCGATCGCGACCTTCGAGGTTGAGGGTGATCAGGGCATCATCAAGGGTGCAATCGCAAAAGCATAATGCTGAAACAGGAGACGGTACCGCAGGGTGCCGTCTCTTTTTGAACCGTGAAGAAAAATGAATCTGCAAAATAGGGCTTGACAATTCACTACAAATGTAGTATAATACGATTAACGACAGTCGTAGAATATCAAGGGAGGCGATCAAATGGAACTGAAAAAACTGCCGGATGCGGAATTTGAGATCATGCGGACGATCTGGCGCATGACAGAGCCGGTCACATCCGCGATGCTGAATGCGCAGCTCCGGCAAACTTCGCCCGCAGCGCTCTGGAAGCCGCAGACTGTCCTCACGATGCTGACGCGGCTGGAGGGCAAGGGCTATCTGCGCTCGGAAAAGCACGGCAAGGAGCGCGAATATTACGTGCTTGTGCCGCAGGAAGAATATCTTGCGCTGGAGGCGGAGAATTTCCGGCAGCGCTTTGCCGGCGGGCGCTTCTCCGGATTGGTCAAGGCGCTCTGCGATACCGACGATCTCACGCAAAATGACATTGACGACCTCCGGCGCTGGCTGGAAGAAAGGAGCAGAAAATGAGAACCACATATATTGTCACACAACTTCTTATCTGCACGGCACTGATGTCCGCGCTCTCCCTCGCCTACCTCGGCATTTCCAGGTATCTGCGCGAAAAACAGTCGGCGCGCGCCCGCTATGCCGCGTGGTGGCTGCTGGGGTTCGGCTTTTTGCTGCCCTTCAAGCCGCATCTGCCGAAAGCGCCGGTCGTGATGCATTATTACGGTTACAGCGCAGTCATCAGCACGCCGATCAGCTCTCACACCGCCTACACACACAACGGACGGCTCACGCTGCTGCTGGCGGTCTGGGCGGCTGGTGCGATTATCACGGGTGTGCTGCTCATACACCGGCAGATGCGCTTTTCCCGGAGCGTCAGACGCCTGCGCAGACCCGCCGGCGCTGCGGCGCAGACAATGACAGGGCTGCTGTGCATGGAGATGGAGATTGACCGGAATGTGCCTGTCTATGTGCTTCCCGTCATCTCCACCCCGATGCTCGGCGGATTGCTGCGCCCGGCGATTTATCTTCCCGCGCAGAAATATGACAACGACGAACTGCGGCTGATCCTCAAGCATGAGCTGACGCATCTGATGCACGGCGATCTCTGGTGCAAGCTGCTGTGGATGGGTGCGCGGACGGTTCACTGGTTTAATCCGCTGATGCCGATGCTGATGCGCCGCATGGAGCAGGACTGCGAATTTGCCTGCGATGAATCTGTGATGCGCGGAGAATCGCATGAGACAGCGGCGGTCTATTGCAGCTCGATCCTCAATACGGCGATGCACCACTGCGCAGGGCGTGTGCAGGCGCCGATCCTCGCGACGAATTTCTCCGGCAGCCGCGATATGCTGAAAGCACGCATGAACGCGATTTTCTCGCGCGGCGGCAAGCGGAATTTCTGGCTGCTGACCGCGGCAGTCGGGATTGTTACGCTGCTGACCGGTTCGCTCCTTGTGATGGATCAGCGCCGGCATTCCGCGTATGTGTATGCGGAGGATTCGGAGCCTGCCGTGACAGCGATGCCAGCCACGACCTCGATGCCTGTCATGACAACGATGACTGCCATATCAGCGGAAACCACGGCGATAAAGGAAGTCTCGATGCCCGCGCACACGACAGAGACCATTCCGGCGGTGACTGCACCGATGCCGGTGACGGAGAATGTTCCCGCCATGACGACGGTGTTTGTCGGCGCGGACGGCGTTGTCTACGCGGTCACGGCATACGGCAGCTACACGGAAACGCAGCCCGCCGGAACATCGCTTTATTCGTTCAATCCTTGATTATCAAACAGAGAGCGCCTTCCTGATTTTACACAGGAAGGCGCTTTTTTACATCGGATCAGGGGGCGATTACTTTTGCAGGACAAGCGTGTCAATATTCGGGCCGCCCTGATCGGTTTCAGAGGTCAGCCGGATCGTATTCATGCCAGCCTTCAGAGACAGTACACAGCCGGACTCCGCCCATTCTGTCCACGCGCCGGTGGAATCAAAGTTGAGATTCTGCCCTGCGCCGCCGTTCACGGAAAGCGACATAATGCGGTTTGCGGTGCTGCCGTTTGCAGTGCGGAGCGTACACGCATACGATCCCGCTTCCGGCGCAAATACGCGGAATTCGATGAAGCTGCCCTTGACATTGTTGAGATTGACATAGGCGGTATCACGGAAGCCTGCATTGGTGGATTCCTGAATGCCCTCATAGTAGCCCGCGTCGATTGCAGCATAATAGCCGCCCATGAAGCTGCCGTCATCGAGCAGGAAACGGTGCAGTGCGACTGCATCTGCCGTCGTGACCTTGCCGTCGCCGTTGGTATCGGCAGGGCGCTTCTCTGCACGCAGCATAGCAGGATTCAGAAGCTCCTGCTTCATCAGTGTGAGGTCAAGCGCATTGACTTTGCCGTCGGAATTGAGGTCGCCGGGGAGACAATCTGCCGCTCCCAGATGATAATCGAGCGTTTCCAGCGTCCACGCCTGACACTTGTGACCGTTCTTTTCCCATGTCTGCACGGCTGCGCCTGCATCGGTGGAAGCGCTGCCGACTTCCACGACGGTATCGCTTTCAAGGATCGCCGGACGGATGAGGAATCCGCCGGCGGTGCGCCAGAGAACCATGTCCTGTTCGGCGGGATCATCGGAGGGCATTGCGGAGATAGTGCCGTCAGCATGGACCGAAAGTGTTTCGCCGGCGGCATTGACGAGCTGATAGCCGAATTCGCTGCTCTCAACGAAATGCCAGATATTGCGTGCATCGAGACTATCCTTTGCCTGAATGACGCTGCCGTCTGCGGCGGTGCTGAGGCAGAGTGTACTGTTTGCATTGCGCAGTCGGTATGCCTTCGTGGTATCCATGGCAGCGGGGTCGCTCGAACCAGTGAGCTGACCGTTGATTGTGACCGCAGGGCGATCCGGCAGCGGCTGATCGGAGCCGAGATAGAAGCTCGGATGCGGCGGCTGATTGTAGCAATTCTGCTCCGAAGCGACCTGCGCGCGGTACTGCATATCGTGCATAAGCGTGGTGATGCGGTACTGCGTCTCATGCGGTGTGCAGAAAATGCGCAGATACTTGCTGTCCTCGGTGTGGAGGATCAGCTCCTCGCGCCAGTCACCGAAGATGTCCGCGGAGAGATTCGGGGTTGCCTTTGTGCCGTTGCAGGAGGCACAGCCGGCGGCGTTGAAGATCTCGCTGATGCTGCCGTCGAGGTTGACCTTTGTAATACCGATGTTATCGAGCAGTTCGCGTTCAAGATCGCCGTCCCACCAGATGAGGAAGTTCATGGAGGGGCAGGACATATTGAGCGTCTCTCCTGCGCCGTTGAAGACAGCCTCGGAGTAGGAGCCCCAGAATTCGCCGCCCGGATTGCCAGCCCAGACATTGCCGGCGCAGCATCTTCCGGTATCCTTGCGGCGGTTTTCATGAACGAGGATTTTGCCGGTTGCGGCGTCGATCAGCGAAACGCCCCACGGCTCATGCTCATGGCAGACCCAGAATTCCTGTCCCGGATGCTCCGGCACGAAATCGCTGAGGTGCATGGCGTCGCCGTGGCCGAGATTGGTTGACCACAGCACCTTGCCGTTGTCATCGAAGGCAACTGCGCCGACGAGGATTTCATCCTTGCCGTCGCCGTCAACATCGGCGGGCATACAATTGTGGTTGCCGTTGCCGTAGCCGGTGTAGCTGGTCGCGGCGAATCCGGAATCGTAGCCCCAGCGCTTGACGAGCTTCTTGTTGACGACATCATACGCAACGGCGGTCATGCGGGTATAGTAGCCGCGGAATGACACCGCACTGGGATGCACGCCGTCGAGATAGGCGACTGTGCCGAGGAAACGGTCACAGCGGTTGCCGTAATCGTCGCCCCATGTGGCTTTTGCGACCGTGCCGCGCGGGTACTCATAGGAGACGGTATCCAGCAGCTTGCCGGTTGCGCCGTCAAAGAGCGAATAGTATTCAGGTCCGGCGAGGATGTAGCCGCCGGAATTGCGGTAATCCTTCGAGCCGTCTCCGACGACCTTGCCCGCGGCATCGACAGTGCCGTCTGCGGTCTTGCAGGTCATCTCGCACTTGCCGTCGCCGTCGAAATCGGCAACGAGAAACTGCGTATAGTGCGCACCTGCGCGGATATTGCGTCCGAGGTCGATGCGCCAGAGCTTTTCGCCGGTGAGCCGGTAGCAGTCGATGTAGGCATTGCCGGTGTAGCCCGACTGCGAATTGTCGTGGGCATTGGTGGGATCCCATTTGAGGAAGATCTCATAGATGCCGTCGCCGTCCACGTCACCGACGGAGCAGTCATTGGCGGTATAGCCGTAGTTTTCGCCGGCGGGCGTCGTACCGCCGCGGGGGATGTCCAGGGCGATGTCGAAGTAAGATGTACCGGAGGTCATTGTGCAGTTGTCCGAACCGGTGAGCTGGTCATTGACATAGCTGTCCACCCGATATTTGGATGCAGCACTGCCGCCGGCATCGAGGAAGCTGGTTGCCATGCCGGGCTTGCTGGTGTAGATGAGAGTGTCATCTCGGTAAAGCCGGAACTCCGTGCGGTCGCTGTCATCTGCGAGAAAACGCCAGCTTACCATCATGCCTTTTCCGGTATTGATCGCACAAACGCCTCTGTCGAGGGCTTCTGCGGTGTACTGACCGGAACCGTATGCAGCGTTTGCCGGCAAAGGCATCACGCCGCCGCTTGCCGACGCGAGGACGGCAGCAATCAGAATTGCTGCCTTTCTGGATTTGGATTGCATACAAAACACCCCTTGAAAATCATAATGCAGACATCTCTGCAAATGTATTGTATATGGTATTATTGTACAGCATTTTGAACGATGTGTCAAGATAGAATGTTCATATTCTATGGACGAAATGCAGAAAACTGACAGCTTTTTGCTGTTTTTCAGTGCTGTGGTCGGTACAAAGCACGGTTTTGAAGCGGAAGCGGTGCGGACATCTCGCCGCAAATGGCTGAGCCTTCCCATTTCACACAGGAAGGCTCATTTTGCTGCTATGCGATCACGCTGCCTGCGCGGTCAGTCTGGGCGGCGGTGCTGAAAACGGACGGTGCAAACCGTACTGTGCCGTCTGCCGATGTGCCGAGTGCGGTGTGTGCAAGCGGCGCGCAGTGGAGTCCCGCACGCATACAGATTCCCGCCTCTGCAAGCCGTGCAGCCGTTTCCTGCGGTGTTTCCCGCATAAGCCGGAAGGATATCACCGGCGCGTAATCCGCAGACGGCTGCCTGTAAATGACAGCATCCGGAATTGCACGCAAATGCGAGAGAAATCGCTCGCAAAGAGCCGCCTCGTGTGCAAAAACTGTCCGCAGCCCCTTCTGCATGATGAACTGCATTCCCGCATCCAGCCCCGCAATGCCGGAGACATTCAGTGTGCCGGATTCCAGCGCATCCGGCAGATAATCCGGCTGCTGCGGCGACTGTGACCGCGAACCCGTCCCGCCCTGTGTCAGCGGTGTAATCGGAACAGTCCCGTCCGTCAGCAGCAGCCCCGTCCCCATCGGGCCGTACAGCCCCTTATGCCCCGCCGTGCAGAGAATCTGGATGCCGTCCGCAAGAGAAACCGGAATCACGCCGCAGCCCTGTGCGCCGTCCGCAATCAGCCGGATTCCGTGCGAACGGCACATCTCCGCGATGGTACGGTGCGGCAGAATCTGCCCTGTCACATTGCTCACAAGCGTCATGATGACCGCAGCGGTGTTTTTACGGATGTGCTGTGCAATCGCATCGGGGATGCGCGCAGTCTCCGGCGGAATATGCGCGATGCTGTAGGTGATGCGTCCGGCGGCGGCGAGTGCGTAAACCGGTCTCCAGACGGAATTATGCTCCAGATCGGTAATGATGACATGGTCTCCCTGCCGCAGCGTTCCCTGAATCGCGAGATTCAGTGCGTGCGTGCAGCTTCCCGTAAAAACGACGTTTTCCGGCGATGCACCGAACATTCCTGCGGCAGTTTCGCGTGCGTGATAGACCATCGCCCCGCCCGCTTCTGCAAGCGGATGTCCGCCGCGCCCCGGATTGCCGGCAGTCTGCATCGCACGGAGAACCGCCTCCTGCACCGCAGCGGGCTTCGGAAAACCGGTTGCGGCGTTGTCAAAGCTGATCGGCTGCAAGGGGCATCAGCTCCTTTCCTGCCGGCAGGGAATGCCGTTTGCAGTCAGCAGCGGCAAAACCGCATCCGGCGGCGCAGAGACCGTCAGGCGGTATACACAGCCCTCCTGCGTGACCGTCTTTTGCAGGCGGAAGCTGTACCGGTAGCGGTTAAGCAGATGGCGCGCCTTTTCCGCGTAGGTTTGCGAGGGAATGATGATATGGGTATCCAAGTGCAAGCGCCTCCTTTCGTTGAAACGGACGCTGAGCGCCCTGCACTATTCTATGCTGTTCCGACACATTTTGACAGCGCCTTCCGGTGCGGGAATAAAAGTGTCTCCGACGGAATTATAATGGGGGCGCTGCCCTCATTTATAATCCGTCGGAGACACCTGAATTCAGCCGCCGAGCGAAGCAATATACATCAGCAGGAGTGCGCCGGTCAGCGCCGCGGTGATGATATGCAAAATGATATACAGCGGTGTGGAGATGCGGTCACCCAGTTCCCTTCGGCGCGCAATCATAATCCACAGCACAATCAGTGCATCCAGCAGAATCAGAACCGCATAGAACCACCGTCCGCCCCTGATTCCCCAAAGATCGTAAGCATAACCGTACAGATACATCGCGGAGAGCGCGAAAAAGCAAACACCGCCCAGCCACAGGAACAGCGCCTCGAAAAACACCCGGATTTTCGTCATCAGATTCTGCATTGTCTGCTCCTTTCTTCAGCCGTGCCGCGCCCCGATCAGCGGCGATTCCCAGTCAATTGTACCGCTCAGCTCTGCCGCAAGCGCATCCGCACGGACACGCAGCGATTCCATCAGCTTTGCCTCCCGCTTCCGCGAACGTCTTCCCTGTGCCGCATACAGCGTTTCCGTCCGGCAGGCGTCATAGCTGATGCCGAAATCCTCCGCATCCCGATGCGGGAAAAAGCTGACCGTCAGCAGATAGCGAATCTCTCCGGCATCAGATTCCGCCGTCAGCGCGATCTTGACGCCGCGGCGCGGCACATCCGCATAGACACATTCCCCTGCAAAATATTGCTCGTACACATCCGCAGATCTCATAAGAATGTTCCTTTCCGCGCGCAGAATCTTACGCGCTGCTTACAATTATAATACAATCCGGATGAACGCTTGCCGTCTGTGCAGCGGCGTGGTATAATGGAAAAAACGGAGGTGGATTCATGAAAAATATGAACTTGAAACAGCGCATCTCGCTGCTGATATTCTGCTTTGCTGCCGCCGCTTTCGGCGGCTGGATTTACGAGGAAATCTGTGTCTATGTCCTGTACGGGAAGCTCTATAACCGCGGAATGCTGCATCTGACGCTCTGCCCGATCTACGGCTTCGGCGCATGGGGACTGTATTTCCTGCTGCACCGCATCAAAAGCACGCCGCTCTTTTTTCTGCTCAGCGTCCTGATTGCAAGTGCATTTGAATATGCCTGCTCCTGTTTGCTGGAGATGCTGTTTCACCGCAGTTTCTGGTCTTATGAGGGATGGCTGCTTTCCGTCAACAACCGCATTTCCCTGATCAGCAGCCTGATTTTCGGACTGCTTGCTGTTGTATTCGCAAAGGGCATTGTGCCGTTTTTCAGCAAACGCATCGGGCGCGGCAGGGAGACGGTATGGTTTGCTGTCAGCCTTGTGATTTTTGCGGTGATTGCCGGCGATTTTCTGCTGGTACTGCGCAGTTACTGAGCATCTGCGATTGCGCCGAGATGCCGCATCATCCGGAAATACTTGCCCTCTGCCTGCTGCGACATCCGCACACCGGTCTTGCACCAGATTGCAAAATGCTCGCAGTTATTGTGAATCAGACCGTAGCCGCCCTCAGACTGATTCCCGAAATAGGTCTTGCCGATGCAGCTAACTGCCCGTGCAACGGTCTCCTGCGGCGTAAACAGATGATACTGTTCACCTGCTTCAATGGCATCCGCGAAATTATCCACATATTTCACCGCATCAAAATTGATGCTGTCTGCAAACGCACGAAGCTGCTTGAGCATACCCTGTTTTGGTCGCTCAATCACAGGCACATTCGGGGAAAAATACACCTTGCCCGGCAAGCCGAAATGCTCCGGAAATACCAGATAAAAGCACTGTTTGGAATTGCCGATGAATTGGCTGAGCGTCGTGCGGTGAATGACCGGTTTGCCGAAATCGCCGCCCGCCGCCGAGAATTCGATCACGCTGTTGTTATTCTCGTAAACGCCGTAGTGGTCATAGAGGATGCCTGCGCGCTTCACCCCGATGACATCGCCAAGCTGCGGCACTTCCATTGCGGTATCGCCGTAAGTCAGTTCATGAAACCGCTGGATCATTTTATCCTCATTGCCGCTTGCCACGCGCACATTGCGCAAATCCAGAATGCGGTAATGCTGTCTGAGGGCATCATGCCGCTGCAAACGGTACTGCCCGCGTTCCGCAACGGTTGTCCAGAAATAATCGCCGCCCATAGTCTGACCGCGCTGCGAAGATGCCCGGTCAGTTTCCCCGCGCATGATGCGTTCAAACTCTGCAAGCATCGCAGCTTCCTTGCCGTTTGCAAGGCGCACATCCTGCGGGTCAAGGATGCGGCAGTGTCCGGCGAGCTGATGCCGCTGCACACGGTAGCCGCGTTCGCTGCGGATGTCCTCCCACCAGATTTCGCCGCCCATCGTTTTCATTTTGATATTCAGATTTCTGCGTTCGTTTTTGTTATCAAACATCGACATAATCTATCCCTCATACGCCGGTACAGAATGCTGCGCCGGCTGTTTTCTGTTGTTGTCATTTTATGCGGAACAGTTGTCCGCAGTTGGTTTTATTATAGCACGCATGGTGCTGTTTGTCAACTTGCCTGCCGACAATCTTCAGCAATTTTTCATGAATGCGATTGAAATTTTGTGCAGGATGTGATATAATGGAAGCAACCATTTGCAATCGGAGGAAACAACATGAAATATACACTCGACTGGAACGAATATCTCCGCACCGCTGCACAGGCTGCTGCGGAAGGCATTGTCATGCTGCGCAACGAATCAGAGGCGCTCCCGCTTCCTGCCGGCGGGGAAATTGCCGTATTCGGGCGCATTCAGCTCCACTATTACAAATCCGGTACAGGTTCGGGCGGCATGGTCAATGTCTCGAAAGTCACCGGTATTTTAGACGGTCTGCTCGATGCCGGTGTGCGCGTCAATCAGAAGCTGCTTGATGTCTACCGCGCCTGGGATGCGGAAAATCCCTTTGACCCCGGCAAGGGCTGGGGCGGTGAACCGTGGGCGCAGGCGGAGATGCCGCTGGAGGAATCGCTCGTTGCGGAGACCGCTGCCGTCTGTCAGCGTGCGGTCGTCATCATCGGGCGGACTGCCGGCGAGGAAATGGACAACCGCGACGCAGAAGGTTCGTGGCGGCTCACATCCGCCGAGGAGAATATGCTCCGGCTCACGCGCAAATATTTCGCGAAGGTCATTGTGCTGCTCAATACCGGCAATATCATCGACATGAGCTTCCTCGACAAGCATCATCCCGATGCCGTGCTGCTGGTCTGGCAGGGCGGCATGACCGGCGGTACCGGTGCAGCAGATGTCCTCACGGGCAAGGTTTCTCCGAGCGGCAAGCTGCCCGATACCATCGCCTATGCGCTGTCTGATTACCCCTCTGATGCGCATTTCGGGGATCAGAATGCGAATTGCTATGCGGAGGATATTTATGTCGGCTACCGCTGGTTCGAGACCTTTGCGCCCGACCGTGTGCGCTATCCCTTCGGATTCGGTCTTTCGTACACGACCTTCTCCCTCACAACCGATGCGCTGCGCACCGTGCGCGGGGAGCAGTATCTGCCGGTAACGGTGCGCAATACCGGTGCTTATGCGGGCAAAGAGGTCGTGCAGATTTACTGTGAAGCGCCGCAGGGCAAACTCGGCAAGCCGCGCCGCGTGCTGACCGCATTCTACAAGACCAAAGAGCTTGCACCGGATGAATCCGAGACAGTCTGTCTCTCGCTGCCGCTCCCGCCCTCCTACGATGACAGCGGTGTGACGGGTCATGCACACGCATGGGTTCTCGAAGCGGGCACATACCGCTTCTATGCCGGCACGGATGTCCGCAGCGCTGCACTCGCCGCTGAGATTCCGCTTGATACGTTGACCGTCGTGCAGCAGTGTGAACAGGCACTCGCACCGGTGCAGGCATTTCAGCGGATGCGTCCTGTTCCTGACGGCAAGGGCGGTTTCCGCGCAGAAGCGGAGGATGTTCCGCTGAGCCGTGTAGATGAGGATGCCCGCCGCCGCGATGCCCTCCCCACAGAATTGCCCGCATCTGACGGCGCATACAAGCTTACGGACGTCTATCACGGCAAAATTTCTGTAGAAACATTTGTTTCGCAGCTCAGCGATGAACAGCTCTGTCAGATTGTCCGCGGCGAGGGAATGGGCAGCCCGCGCGTGACCGCCGGTACTGCATCCGCGTTCGGCGGCATCACGGATTCCCTCAGTGGGCTGGGGATTCCCGCCGCCTGCTGCTCAGACGGTCCTTCCGGTATGCGTCTGGACTGCGGTACAAAGGCATTCAGCCTGCCGAACGGCACGATGCTTGCGGCGACATTCAATATGCAGCTCATGACGCAGCTCTATTATCTGGTCGGTCTGGAGATGACCGCAAACGGCGTTGACTGCCTGCTGGGTCCGGGCATGAACATCCACCGCCACCCCCTGAACGGCCGCAATTTCGAGTATTTCTCCGAAGATCCCTATCTCACCGGCATGATTGCTTCCGCAGAACTTGCAGGTCTGCACAAAGCGGGTGTTGAGGGCACGGTCAAGCACTGCTGCGGCAACAATCAGGAGACGAACCGGCATTTTCTGGATTCCGTTGTCTCGGAACGCGCCCTCCGCGAGATCTATCTCAAGGGCTTTGAAATCTGTGTGCGGGAAGCGCAGCCCCATGCCCTGATGACCTNNGAGATCTATCTCAAGGGCTTTGAAACGGCGGTCAGAATCGGCGGCGGCAAATCCATCATGACAACCTACGGCGCGGTCAACGGTCTCTGGACTGCCGCACATTATGATCTCTGCACACAGATCATTCGGAAGGAATGGGGTTACGACGGCTTCCTCATGACCGACTGGTGGGCAAATCTCAATGAGCGCGGCTGCGCCCCCGATAAACGCTGCTTTGCGGCAATGGTGCGTGCGCAGAATGATGTCTACATGGTTTGCGCAGACTGCACCGATCACGATGACGACCTTGCATCTGCGCTTTCGGCAGGCAAACTGACCCGTGCCGAATTGCAGCGCTGCGCCCTGAATATCTGCCGCTTTTTGCTGCATACCAACGCGATGAAGCGGCTTGCAGGCGAGGCGAATGCGGTTACGGTCATCAACCGCCCCGCAGAGGACATCGGCAGCGATGAACCCGTCATTTTCCATGACCTCGAAGGCGACCTGACCATTCCGCTGGATCACATTTCCACGGAGCGCGGCACGACCTTTGCCTTTGCACTCAATGTTCTGCGCCCCGGCTGGTACAGCGCATCGCTGACGGCTTCTTCTGAGGCAGGCAGTCTCGCGCAGATGCCCGTGACGCTGTTCAGCATGGGAACGGCTTCCGGCACGTTTACATGGAACGGCACAGACGGCAAACCGGTCACTTTCTCGAATCAGCTTCCGCTCTTTTCGCGCTATACCGCCATGCGGCTGTACTTCGCGCAGAGCGGTCTGAAAATGCACAGCATCACGTTTACGCTGATCACCGATCAGATCAATCCCTCTGAACTGATTGCGGAGGATTGATCAGCCGTGTGACGGATGCAGCAAAGAGCCTTCCTATGTGAAATAGGAAGGCTCAGCTTGTCGATAAAGATGATTATAATGGGGCGCTCGCCG
>DGVV01000169.1 GCA_002395085.1 Ruminococcus sp. UBA4275
ACACTTTATCTACAGACTGACCGGATGAACCGTGTGTTCATCCGGTTTTTGCTTTTGGCGGAGTGATACAAAAAGAAAGTGCAGGAGGGCAGCGAATTATTTGTGCAGCCCCATTGCTTTTTTCAGGATAATGTGCTATAATGGTACAGAACGCGGCTTTTTTGCCGGCGTACAGATACAGAGACCGCGGTGACATCCGCAGAACAAATAACAGGAGCAAAAATATGGTTTTTTCAAGCCTGATCTTTCTATACCTATTTCTGCCCGTATGCCTGCTTTGCTACGGGCTTTCTTCCGTGTTCAAATCGACAGTGCCGCGCAATTTTGTGCTGACGGTTTTCTCCCTCATCTTTTATGCGTGGGGTGAGCCGACCTATATCATCCTGCTGCTGCTGAGTGTGCTGGTCAACTACTTCTTCGGCCTCGGCATCGGGGGATGCCAGAAGCGGGAGAAAGAGGGCGGCGCGAAAGCGCTTATGATACTCAGCCTGATTTTCAATCTCGGTCTGCTGGGTGTCTTCAAATACAGCGGCTTCATTGCGGAGAACCTGAACCTCATTCCCGGCGTGAATCTGCCTGTACCGAAGCTGACCCTTCCAATCGGCATCAGCTTTTACACCTTCCAGATTCTCTCCTATATCATCGACCTCTACTGGGAGAAGATCGACGTGCAGCGGAGTCCCTTCCGGCTGCTGCTTTACATCTCGATGTTTCCGCAGCTCATTGCCGGCCCGATTGTCCGCTATGCGACCATTGAGGAGGAGATTCGGGAACGGCACGTCTCCCTCACCGATTTCAGCGAGGGTCTGACCCGCCTGATTATGGGCCTTGCCAAGAAGGTCATCCTCGCAAACCACCTCTCCACCATCGTCGATGCCTTCTTCGGCGCGGATTCCGCCGCGATCACCGTCGCGGGAACATGGTATGCCGTCATCGTCTACGCCATGCAGATTTACTTCGATTTCTCCGGCTATTCGGATATGGCAATCGGCATGGGAAGAATGTTCGGCTTCCATTTCGATGAAAACTTCCGCCATCCCTTCCTCTGCAAGGATATTTCGGAATTCTGGCAGCGCTGGCATATCTCGCTGGGTACATTTTTCCGCGATTATGTGCTGTATGTCCCGATTTTCGGCAAGCGCCGCAAGTACGGCGGATTGTTCCTCGTCTGGTTCTGCACGGGCCTCTGGCACGGCGCAAGCTGGAATTTCATCATCTGGGGACTGTATTTCGGTGTGTTCATTCTGATTGAACAGCTCATCGGCAAGAAAAATATCAAGAAGATTCCGCTCGTGATCCGTCATATTTACAGCAAGATCGTCATTTTCATCGGATTCGGCATCTTCTATTTCGAGGATCTGGGCAGACTCGGCGGCTTCTTCCGCAATCTGACCGGACTCAGCGGCAATGCCCTCATCGACGAGGCAACGCGCCTTTCCATGCGCAATAACTGCTTCCTGCTTGCGGCAGCGGTGATCTGCTGCTTCCCGCTCTATGACGGCGTGAAGAAGCTGCGCGCACGTTACGCGGGCGCTGTTTATGCCACAGATGTGCTTCAGGTCGTCTGGAATGCGGCACTGCTCATCATCAGCAGCGTGCTTCTGGTCGATGCAACGAACAATCCGTTCCTGTATTTCCGCTTCTGATGCGGAATCAAGGCTGCAAGAAAGAGAATCTACCACGGAAAGGAGAATGCGAATATGCCGGAAAATGATACCGGAAAAACCGCAAACAGCACACCGGCATCGCCGGAGGATGCCCCGAAGCTCGACCGCCGTGCCGCCATTGCACAGGCCAGAGCCATCCGGCGTGAGGCTGCTGCAAAGGCGGGTTCTAATAAGGAACGCGCCGCGGAGGCCGCAAACAGCATCCTGGAGCAGGCAGCCCCCGAACCGCCGCGTCAGCCGATGCACAAGCAGACAGCGCCTGTGCCGGTCTCGAATTCGACAGGCAGATTCGGCTGGCTGGATGAGATGCGCAAACCAGCCGTTGCGCGGGCAAACGCCGATGAAATCGTGGAGCAGCTCATTGCCGAGGCAGAGGAACGTGCATCACGCCCGAAGTCTGCCGCGGTGACAGAGCCGGAGGTTGCGCGCAAGGCACTGGTTGATCAGATCGTTGCCGAATCGACGCCGGAGGTCAGCGATGCCGATACCATTGTGGCACAGGTGCTTGCCGAGACGGCACGTTCGCAGAGTGTGCAGCTTGAGCAGCTTAGCTACCGCCGTGCCCGTCCCGATATTTCGCGGGCAGTCAGTACGCTTGATGATGTCCGCGTGGAGAAAAAGCCCGCACCGGTGCAGGTGGAGAATGTCATGCAGATTGGTGCGCCGTTTGCCGGGATTGCCCGTCCGCAGCCTGTGGTTCACGGGGCTGCACCGGCTGAGCCTGTCATGCCGCCGCGTCAGCCGATTCCGCCTAAGGCAGTTCACGCGGATGTGCCGGTTCAGGTGACGGAAACAGATGCGCCGGATGCGTCCGCACAGGAGGACAATTCACCGGCAGAACCGGTTATTCCCGTTGTGGAGAATGAGATTGCCGCTGAGGAGGCGGTTGCGGCGCTGGTAGAGGAGATTGCCGCCGAGGTGGAGGAATCTGCTGCGCCTGCGGAGGACGAAATCTCCGATGAAACGGAAGAATCTGCTGCGCCTGCGGAGGACGAAATCTCCGATGAGACGGATGAATCTGCTGCGGCTGCGGAGGACGAAATTTCTGCTGAGACGGAAGAATCTGCTGCGCCTGCGGAGGACGAAAATTCTGCTGAAACGAAAGAATCTGCTGCGCCTGCGGAGGACGAAATCTCCGCTGAGACGGAAGAATCTGCTGCGGCTGCGGAGGACGAAATCTCCGCAGAGACGGAAGAATCTGCTGCGGCTGCGGAGGACGAGATTCCCGCGCCTGCGCCCCGTTACCGCCGCTACAATGACAGCGCCGCCCCTGATAATACCGGTGCTGCGGAGGATTACAGGCAGGCAACCCGCGATGCACGCGGCTACGTGAAGAAACTGTCGCGGAAAACGGAGCGCGCTTGGAGCAAAGAGGCATCCTCGCACCGCGCTGCCGAGACCGAACATCGCACCGAAAAGCGCGCTGCTGTGTGGAATATCGCAGCCTGCCTGCTGCTGCTGTTCGGAACGGCTGCCGGCATGATTCTGCTGGAGCGCCCGACGATTTCCGCCGAGGAAAACCGTATGCTCGCCACCATGCCTGCGTTTACGCCGGAAGGCTGGCTCGACGGCAGTTATACAAACGGCGTTTCTGAATACTATAACGACACCGTGCCGTATCGCTCTGTTTTCAAGAGCTGGACGCAGAAACTTCGCACACTGCTGGGCATTCAGGGCCTTGTGATTCACGGCAGTGTGGCAGCGCCCGCCGCTGCACCCGAAGAAACCACTGCCGAAACGACCGTCACCACGCTGCAAACAGAACCCGGCATCGAGGTCACGACCACCCGTGCGACCACTGCCGTCACGGAGGATGCGCCGGAGGAGGAACCGGTGCAGGGCGCTGAGATGAGCGGCGGTATCCTCATCTCCAATAAGCGCGGCATTATGCTGTTCGGCGGCTGGGAGTCAATGGGCGAAAACTATGCCAATATCCTCAACCGTTTTCAGGCTGACCTGCCCGATGTGAAGATGTACAATATGGTCATCCCGACGAACTGTTCCTTCTATACACCGCCGGAATATCAGAACCTCATCACGAGTGAGAAGGCGAACATCGACTATATCAACAACCATCTCGAAGGCGTGATTCCGGTCGATGCCTATTCCGCACTCGAAAAGCACAAGGATGAGCCGATTTTCATGCGCACAGATCATCACTGGTCGTCGCTGGGTTCTTTCTATGCCGCCGAGAAATTCTCTGCCGCAGCGAGAGTGCCGTTCGCGCCGATGAGCGATTACGACCGGCACGCGAAGGAGGGCTATGTCGGTACGCTGTACACCTTCTCCAATGATATTATCCTCAAGAATAATCCTGAGGAATTCTTCTGGTATGTGCCGCACGCGCAGTTCAAGACCACCTATTATAACCGCAGCTACGGCAATCCCCATGAGGGCAGCCTGTTCATGGACATCGAAAACACGATGCCGGTGAGCTGGTACATGGTCTATATTGCCGGCGATGACCACATCGTCCATGTGGAGACCGAGACAAAGAACAACAGACGCCTTGCGGTCATCAAGGACAGCTACGGCAATGCGCTTATCCCGTGGCTCACCTCGTCGTTTGAGGAGATTTATGTCATTGATATGCGCTATTTCGATCTGAATGCCGTGCGCTTTATGCAGGAGCATAACATCACGGATGTGCTGTTTACAATGAATTCCTTCAGCGCGAACAGTGCCAATGCGGATGCGATCGAGAAGATTCGTGTACAATAAATAAATGGGCTGATAACAATTCAGGTAGTTTTCAGCCCGACTGATTTTGAATATAAATAAGGAGGACAAAACTATGACAAAGGCAGAAGCAATGGAGGCGCTCACGCCGGTATTCCGTGAGGTGTTCGATGATGACAGCATCGAGCTGAGCGATGATCTCACTGCCGCAGATGTGGACGGCTGGGACAGCGTTGAGCATTTCAATCTGATCTCGGAGATCGAGAGCCGCTTCGGAATGCGCTTCAAGATGAAGGAAGTCTCCGGTATGAAGAATGTCGGAGAGCTTGCAGAGATCGTTGCAGACCGCGCGAAGATCTGAAACAGAATCAGCCGGATACGCAGCAAAACAGCGGAGAACCTTTTGAGGGGTTCTCCGCTCAGCTTGTAGATAAAGTGTCTCCGACGGATTTATATTGAGGGCTCTGCCCTCAAACTCCCGCTTAAGGGCTACTAGCCCTTAAGAATCCCCTATTTTGTGAACCTAGAATTTCAACGCATTTACATTACTTTTCTTATAGTGGG
>DGVV01000097.1 GCA_002395085.1 Ruminococcus sp. UBA4275
TCTCCCTTCGCGAAAAGGGAGACTCTTTTGTTTGATATTGGTCTGCGGATCAGATGTTCAGGCGTTTACTCTGAATCCTTTTTGCGGAAAACGCCCGAACCGGCAACTGCCGCAGCACCTGCGCCCATCAGCACCAGCGCGCCTGCAAGTGCAGCCACACCGGAGAGAACGTTGTTGCCGGTCTGCGGGAGATTGACCTCGCCGCCCTTGCTGTCTTTGCCCGTACCGGTCACAGGATCAATCGTGTAGGTATCGAGAACCTTGCCTGCCTCATCCTGAAGCGAAACCGTGACAGTGCCGTCTTCATTCTCCGTGGTGACAGTCTTTGCGGGAGCTTTGCCCTTCTTGGACTCGTAATCCTTCGCTGCCATATCACCCAGCTCGCTGACCGGTGCAAAATACTGTTTTTCCGTGACCGTGGTCGTCTCGGTGGACGTGGTCTCAGAGGTCTGTGCCGTGGTCTCCGGAGCAGTATCCGCCGTGGTGGTTGTGGTGACCGTCGTGGTGGTAGTGGATTCCGCCGTCGTGGTCGTCACAATCGGCTCTGTGCCGTAGAACTCATCGAAACGCTTGCTGATATTTGCAAAATTGTAGGTCTCAGAGAAATCCTTCTGACCGTCTTCCAGATACTTCACAGTCTCATAGTGCGGCGTGATGCCGTTGTCGATGTTGCTGCCGTCTGCGCCGACAAGGCAGTTTCCGATTGAAAGCGTATAGAGCATACCGTCCGGCGAAATGTGAACCTCGACAAAGCAGGACCCGCCGCCGCTTGCCTCGCCCATCAGCATGATGCCGTTATCCTTTGCGAGGGAGGGCAGCCAGTTGCCGCAGGAGAAGGAACGGTGCGAGGTGATGATACCGAAGCGCAGATCCGTCTTGAACTCGTCATCCAGTGCATCGAATGCCTTATCGAAATTCTTATCGACCTTGTATCTGGAATCCGAAACGATACCGACAATATTATTCGCAGCCTTGGTCGCAGTCAGATCGGTCATAATGCCCATCATGTACTGCGCGATCAGCGTCAGACCGCCGGTATTCGTACCGAGATCCAGCACAAAATTCTTGATCTCCGGATTCTGGTCAGCGCGCAGGACGCACTTGTAGAACCATGTCAGCAGATCCTCCGGCAGTTCGCCGTCCCCATTGTAATATGCGTCCCAGGCATCGCCGCTGATCATGAACTGATCGAAGTAAAAGACAGCCGTATCGCCCTTTTCGTAGTATTCGATGCCTTTTGCAAACGTCTCAGCCGTATCCGCATCTTCGACCATTGCCGCTCTTGCAGCCGTAACGCCCTCCACGCTGTAATACGTAGAAGTCTGATCCTCGATCAGACCGGCATTGTCCTCATAGGAAAGCGCCTTCTCCTGCGAAACTGCAACGACCTGATTCAGGAAATCCTTATTATTCTCCGCCACCGGAGAGAACACCGTATGGCCGCCGTCCCAGAGATACATATTGACGCAGTCGTAGCCCGCGACATACTCAGCATAATCGGTCGAGAGCAGCATCTCCTTGAGTGCGCGGGTCGTGTCATTCAGCTCTGAGAGCATTCCGTCGAGACCCTTTTCACGCAGCAGATCTGTGTATGCGAGTCTGCCGGGGAAGCCGTAGTAGAAATCGAAAGTCAGGCAAAGCTCATTGTAATTGTACTTTGCGAGATCCGCCGGTCTGCCGTTCTGATATTTCTCAACCAGTTCATCCGCATACTGCGGCGCCGTTGTCATCAGGTACACCGGGAAATCAGAGGAAAGATCCTTGCCGAACATCAGCGTATCTTCCAGATAATTGCCGTTGCGCGTAGCGTCGTAGAACAGATCGCAGAGGGTGGGCAGCGGACACCAGACATCCCCGTCGCCGCTGCGCAGATCGATTTCATAGCTTGCGAGATCAAGGGTCACCTCTTTAGAGATTTCCTCCTCATCCGCATCCTCATTTTTCTGAAAATTGATGAAGAGCTTTGTCATATAGTTTTCGCCCGTGTAATTCTCCTCCGGCGCGAAAAAGCTGAAGCGATCCTCCGCAGAGATCTGATCCTTTTCGGTATCAAAGACGCCCTTCGTACCGTACGGAACTTCAACGCTGTAAGCACCGTCACCGAGATCCTTGATCTTCAGCTCCTTGCCTGCCCACAGCGAATAGTAATCGGAGAGCTTCACATACGGAATGCTCGGCAGATCCCCGTAGAAGCGGCAGTCGATCGAGGATACCTGATCGGGAGCATACAGCAGCACAGGCATCTGCGCCTCGCGGAATTCGCCCGCTGTATCCGCAGCGAATGCGGTCATGCCGGGCAGCGCTGCAAGCATCAGTGCCGAGATGCCTGCAACAGTCCTCTTGAGATACTGGTTCATAATGTTTCCTCCTGTTCCGGAATGTTGAAAAAAAGAATGGTGAATCGCTGCTGCTACAAATTCGGATTATATTGCGATGAATTTGTAAACATTCCCATTATAGCACACATCTCCGTCAAAGTCAAATGAAGAATCTATGAAGAATTGCCGCGCAGCTGCGCAGTCGATTGACAAATCAGGTCAGAAATGGTATAATAATCGAAATTGTAATTTGTATCCTCCGTATCAATCCACGTAAATGCATCCCAAAAGAATCAACAGGAGTCAACATGGAATACGTACTTGAAACTGAAAAGCTGACAAAGCAATACGGCGCACAGCTTGCTGCGGACAGCATTTCCCTGCATATTCCGCGCGGTACAATCTACGGTTTTATCGGCAGAAACGGTGCGGGCAAAACCACCTGCATGAAGATGATCTGCGGGCTGACACATCCGACCTCCGGCACAATCCGCATTCTCGGCTTGCAGAACAGCGGCTATGACCGCATCGGCAGCCTGATTGAAGATCCGGGACTGTACTATAATATGACAGCCGCCCAAAATCTGCGCTGCCGCTGCATTCTCACGGGTTCAGACCCCAAAAAGACCGTCATGCCGCTGCTGGAAACAGTCGGGCTGGCAAATGCTGCAAACAAAAATCCGTCTGATTATTCCCTCGGTATGCGGCAGCGCCTCGGTATTGCACTGGCGCTTGTCGGAGATCCGGAAATTCTGGTTCTGGATGAACCGATCAACGGTCTTGACCCGCAGGGCATCGTGCAGGTGCGCGATATGCTGCGCAGCCTCGCACAGGAACGCAATCTGACCATTATGATCTCCAGCCACATTCTCGGAGAACTGGAAAAGCTCGCAGATGTGTTCGGCATCATACATAAAGGCAGGCTCATGAAGGAGATCCCCGCTGCGGAGCTATCCGCAAGCACCTCGAATACGCTGGAAATCCGCACGGACGATACCGCAAAAGTCTGTTCCATGCTCGCGGAAACCGCCTTTTCTGCCAGCGTTACCGGCGCGGACACCGTACAGATCCGGAATGCAGCAGACCGCTCCATAGAAATCAACCGGATGCTGATTCAGGGCGGCTGCGGCATCATCGAATCGCGCATCATCCGCTCAGAACTGGAAGACTATTATCTCGAACTGACCGGAGGTGCAGAAAAATGAAACGACTGATTTCCATGTATTTATACCGGTTTGTACGCAGCATCAGCATCTGGGTCTGCCTGAGTTTTTCCTTTATGATTGTCCTGCTGCCGTCCCTTTCCCGTTTTATCATCACCACCCCCGATTCTACGCCATTCTCCGCCGCAGAATCACTGCTTTCGGCAGCAAGCTCCGGCTTTCCGATGATGCTCTGCGGCATCGGGCTTGCGATTTTCTTTCACGCAGATGAAAAAAACGGTTACATCAAAAATATCATGCCGCTGCTCAGTTCCCCTGCGGCATTGATCGGAGCGCGGCTGGTCATCTCCGCCGTAATGGCATTGGCAATGTATCTGCTGATTTACGTACAGCTTGTGCTGGTATCACTGCTGATATTCCGCGGCTATATCAGCTTTACTGCGGCACAGTTCGGCGCTTTCTGGGTCGCATTTCTGCTGACAGCAGCATTTCTGAGCCTGATCACTCTGCTGACAATCCTTTCACGCGGCACATCGCTTCCGATTGTCTGCGATGTGATCTGCTGCACAGGACTGATCTCGCTGCTGTGCATCCTGATCAATATGCTGATCAACCGGTTCACACCGTTTCATGAATTTAACCTCTCGCAATATATCGCCTCCGGATGCCTCTTGGCTCTGGAAGATACGGGAACACATCTGCGGGAGATCATTGTGGCAGTCTGCTATCTGCTGGTGACCTCTGCCGCCGGAATTCTCACGCTGCGCCATCGCGATACGCGATAACAACACCATACAGCCGATCACAAAAGAAGCCCTGCAAGCATAAAGTTTGCAGGGCTCAGCTTGTCGATAAAGGTATCGCTGCGCGATGATTATAATGGGGCGCT
>DGVV01000028.1 GCA_002395085.1 Ruminococcus sp. UBA4275
AATCATCGCGCAGCGATACCGCTTCTCTGCTATATCCACTGCTGCTGCGATTCATACGGAAAACTCTCAAAATCGAATATGTGTCCGTCCACATCTCTCGGCAAAGAGCCGTATGCTGACAATGCAGGTGCTTCCCGAAATGCACGCCGGATTGCTTCCGTGATCGCTGAACGGCGGTCTGAAAGTGCAGGGGGGAGCATCACATACAGGCGCGAAACAGGATGGTTCAGATCAGGCTCCGGCAGCAGAAATGTCAGCAAATGCGACTGAAACTGCATCCGGTATACCACCGGCGTTTCTGTGCCGTGCTTGCCGAGACAGACGATATAGATGTCTGCTTCCCGATCCGCTGCCCATGCAGCGCTGCCTTTATAGTATGGTCGGTCGGCAATTGCTTCGTACAGCGCACTGTCCTGCGGGCGGACTTTTTCGGATTCAAACATTTTCTGATCCTCCTTGAGGCTTGACATTCAGGCGGTTTCCGTGGTATGATATAGGGGACAGGAATCCCTAAACGAAAGGAGCTTTCACATGGCTACATATCAGGGAAATGCGGATTTCATCGCGGTGTGCTATGATCCCGATGACCGCGAAATTGCAGAACAGATCATTGCACGGCTCGATGCAGAGCATCTGCGCGTCTGGTCGAACAGCCGCGGCTGCAACATTCAGAAGAAAACGGATGCTGCAAGGCTCGCTGCCTGCCGGACTGCACTGATTATCATTTCGCAGAACTGGCTCGTAGACGGCAAATGCACGCCGCAGCTTCGCTTTGCCGCAGAACAGGAACGCCAGACGGTTCTGCTCTTTACCGATGAAGCTGATCTCAGCACGAATGAGGAACTGCGCCTGCTGCTGAGCCGTTCCGTGCGGATGCTGGACTATCGCGCGGAAAGTGCGGAGGAATGCTTGGCAGAGCTGCTCTCGCTCGAATGTGTGCAGGATTGCAAAATGCGCGACGGCGAACAGCCCGATGAGGAAAAAACCGGTCTCTTTGGCTTTCTGAAACGCTGAAATGTATGAAAGGGGATGCCTTTGCGGACATCCCCCTTTTGCTGTTTACAGATCCTCCGGCAGTTCATCCTCGACTGTTTCGAGATTGTCTTCTCCGATGGCTTCTTCCTCGAAATCGGTCTCTGCGGCAGCATCCTCAGCCTCATCCGGTGCGACATCGAACAGATCCGGCTCAGAGGAGGTCGGGAGCGGCGGCAGATCAGCAAGCGATGTCAGCCCGAAACTGCGCAGAAACTGCGCTGTGGTGCGGTAGGTGACAGGACGCCCCGGCACTTCGATTCTGCCGGCTTCCTCCAGCAGACCGCGGTCTACCAGTGTATTCACAACAGAGCTGCTGTCCACGCCGCGCACACGCTCCACGAAACCTTTTGTCACGGGCTGGTTGTAGGCGATAATGGTCAGTGTTTCCATAGCGGCATTGGAGAGCGGCGTATTGCGCTTGACCTCCAGTGCGGCGCGCACCGGCTCTGCGTATTCCGCACGGGTCGTGAGCTGCCAGCTGTCGCCGAGCCGCAGAAGCTGCATCGCAGAGCCGGCTTCATCGTAATGGGCGGCGAGGGCATCGGCGCGCGCGGATATATCTGCGGCATCCGTGCCGAGTGCTTCTGCAAGACGCGCAGCGTCCAGCGGCTCGCCTGCCGCAAAGAGGATTGCCTCAAGGGCGGCGGTCTGATAATCGAGTTTCATGGCGTTCCCCCTTCAGATTTGGTGACGGCGCGCAGGCGGGATGCTGCATCCCGCTGACACCTTTCAAGCGCTATACAACAAACGGAGTACCCGCACGGCGGATACTCCGAGTTGTTCTTCGTCTATCGCATGAATCAGCCGTTTGCACGCTCAACCTTGCCGGAACGCAGGCAGCGGGAGCAAACATAAATGTGGCAGGGAGAACCCTTCACAATTGCCTTGACACGCTGGACATTGGGCTTCCAGGTACGGTTGGTACGACGGTGAGAGTGAGAAACCTTGATACCAAACGTGACGCCCTTGCCGCAGACTTCGCATTTTGCCATTGCAGGCACCTCCTTTTCAGACTTGTGGGCAGTATCTATTGTAACAGATAACGGAGAAAAAAGCAAGTGTTTTTTGCGAATTCGTGAAAAATTAGCAGTTTCCACAGAAAATCGCCTTACAAATCTGCTAAGAGAAACAAAATATCATAAAGTGTTACGCAAGCAATTTCTGCTTCAGCAGCGTGAGATCAATCGCGGTGAGTTTGCCGTCCTGATTGATGTCTGCGGTATCTCCGCTGATGTTCTGTGTGGTCGGGTCAGCCAGCAGATACTTTTGCAGCAGAACCGCATCGGCGGTGCTGATTTTGCCGTCGCTGTTGATGTCGCCTTCCAGAATGCCGCGCGGAATGCCGTTCAGGAAGCAGTAAAGCCAATCCTTCAAAACTGGGTTCGGATCAATGTCAATGATTTCATTTATCCGTGATTCCGGATAGAGGTAGCATACTTTCTCTGCGATTCCGCTCTGATTCAACCGCTCATATACAATATCATGCGGAAACGGGTGGCTTCCACAGATAAGACTTATGCGAATCCGCTCTGTGCCTTTTTCGTCAAGAAAATAGTAAACAGAGGTAACACCGCTTCCGCCCCAATAATCGGGATATGGATGTGTATCGGTTAGCTTCCGGAAAATTTCTTCAAATGAATACGATTCTTCGATGATCTGATTAACCTCATCCAATGTGATCCGCGGCGTATCTGCATCCAAAAAGCCTTTCAAAACAGCTTTTTTACGCGGGATTCGTGCTGCTGCGGCAGTTTCCTTTTCTTCCAGCGCTTCCAGTTCCGCCTTCTGCGCATCGGTCAGGGCGGAAACATCCGCATCTGTGACCGTGAGGGGCACTTCCAGTGTCCGCACGCCGTCGTCCTCCGGCTCCAGCGTGACCTTTTCCGGATCCAGCTTTGCACGGAGATAGACGGTGGTTCTGCCCGCTTTCTGCGCAAAGAGATGACCGTCCAGCGTGACAATGGCAATGTCATTGCCTTTCGACTGGATCGCCCAGTCCGGCTGATAGATGTCTGCGATGCGCGCGATGATCTGCCGCACCTCGCCGGCACGGAGCGGTTCTGCCGGAACATTCAGCGCAAGTCCCTGAAATTCCACGAAGCCCTTTTCCGGAATCTGATTGTAGAATGTGTAGGTTTCGCTGGTATGCCCGTCAGTCGGGTGTACCGTACCGAAAGATGCCGCGAAATCCGGCGGATACAGCGCTTTGACCTCCTCCACCGTCCCGTCCTGCGCCAGACTGACGCGGGTCAGCATGGTATCGCCGGTGAGGACGAGTGTGCTGCTGCCGGTATCATTCAGCCAGTATTCGCGGTCGCCGGGATCGCCGTGCCAGACGTAATCGGGTGCGCCGTGGATCGCTTCGATCAGGGTGTCCGCTTCGCCGGGATCGGGATTCTCCTGCAAAATTGCCGTGAGCTGTTCCTCCGTGATGCGCTGTGCCGGCTGCGGCAGGATCTCCAGCAGCTCCATTGTTCTGCGCGGAAATTCGGAGTACCGGGATTCGCCGTCCAGACGGTCAATCTCTGCGCGAATCTGCGCGGGGAGCGTTTCATCGGGCTGCACCGCAATGTTCACCGTCTGCGTTTCAAGGCGATAGCCTGTATCGGAGGTTTCGTCCGGCACGGTAACATACACCTGAATGTACTCCTTGCCGCAGCGATAGGCGGTCACAGTGCCGTCAGGGGAGACGATGGTTCTGCTCTGTGAGGAATAAAACTGCACCACGGCATCGTCTGCGAGTGCTGCATATTCCGGCGCGAGATCTACCGTCAGCTTGCAGGATTTGCCCTCCGTGAGGACGGTTTCTTCAGGTGTGACCGTGAAAATGGATACGCGCCGGGTGTCACCTGCGGAGAATGCACGGGGCGCGGCAGCGGATGCGGTTTGCAGGGACAGGATTGTTCCCAGCAAAGCAGCGACAATTTTTTTCATGCTTCTCACTCCTTTTTTACAGGAAAAATGGGTACGGGTCTGCGGTTTCAACTTCATTTTAGCATATCGGAATGCAATTGTCAATATGATAAATATAAAAAATATGACTGTGAACCGGACGCAATCTGACGGAAGCAGGCGGGTGCTTCCGCAGAAATCTGTCAACGCGGATGATTTCGCACATTTCCCATTGATATTTTCAGCGTATTGTGCTATAATGTAACAAAAAACAAACATAGGGGGCTGAGCGCCATGAGAAAAGCTCTGAATCTTTATACAGTTGCGTCCATTCCGGATTTCCGTTCTTATGATCTGCTGATCCGCGCGTGCAGCAACTATACCGGCGACGGCAAAGAGGAGGAATACCGTTCCATTCAGAAGGTTGCCGCGCGCCTTCAGGAGGAGCATATCACCATGATGCAGGCGGAGGGATTCTGCATCTCCTCGAAATTTACCACGATTGATACGGAATTTGATCTGCTCAAAATAACCGCAGACCGCTGCCTCAATATTGAACTGAAAAGTCAGATTCCGGCGGAGAAGGACGGCAGCACCGGTCCGGAACGCATTCGGGAACAGTTGATTCTGCATCGCTATCTGCTGGCACATCTTGATCAGCCGACGCAGCTTTTTACGGTTGTCACCGATACGATGGAGGTCTATACCCTCGGAGAAAATGACCTTCTGATTCCGGCAACTTGGAAAATGCTTGCAGATGCCATACGCGGATGCACGCTGCCGGCGGTGGAGAATCCGGATGCGCTGTTCGAGCCTTCGATGTATCTGGTTTCGCCGCACAATTCGCCGGAACGCTTCCTGAACCGCGAATATATCCTCACGAAAGATCAGCGTGATAAGAAAAAGATCATCATGGACGGCATTGCACGCGGCGACCGCTATTTCAGCATTACCGGCGGTGCCGGCACGGGCAAATCGCTGGTGCTGTATGACATTGCACGCGAACTCGCGGAACGCGGTGAATCTGTGCTGCTGCTGCACTGCGGCAGCGAACTGCCTGCGGGTCTGGAACGCATCGGGGAAAAGATTGAGAATCTGACCATCAAGCTGCCGCTGTATGCGAACAATGCGGATGTGCTGGCGGCTTACCGCTTCATTCTGATTGATGAGGCACAGCGCATCTGGAAAAGCACAGAGGATTATAGCTGGCAAAAAACGCTTGACATCATCATGGAACATCTGGAAACGGAGGAGGATTGCAGCTGCATCTTCTCCTTTGACAAGGAACAGTGCCTGAGTGCGCTGGAGGCAAGACGGCAGATTCACCGGCTGATCGGGGATATGGTTCCGCAGAATTGCGGCATCCAGCTCAAGGGGAATATCCGCGTCAATGCGGCGCTGGAGGGCTTCATTACCGCACTGACAACCAATATCAACCGGTTCAGCGCTGCTGATGCGCGGGAGATTGCTGAACACGTCAGCATCACCTATGCGGAGGACATTGAAAACGGCGCGGAACAGATCAAGTATTACATCATGCGCGGCTATTCCTATATCTACTATACGCCCTACCATAGCTGGAAACCACTGGAATTTACCAGCATTGATCTGGCGGTCACGGAGAATACCCCGAACAATGCCCCGCGGCAGGTGATCCGAAACTTTTCATTCCGGCATCCGATGCTGAAAAATGCTTCGCTGGTCAATACCGTGCATTCGGCAATCGGGCAGGAGTTTGACGATGTTGTCATGTATCTTGACCGCAATTTCCACATTCGCGAGGACGGCTATTTCTATGCGGATCAGCCGCTGGATTACGAATACAATCTGCTGAAAATGCTGTATCAGGGTCTGACCCGCGCGCGGCAGAACATTGCGCTGGTTGTGGTGGGAAATCCGGAACTCTACGCCCGCCTTACGCAGATGCTTTGCCCGACGAAGGCAGCACTGACTGCCTGCAAGGTGCAGTAAACGAACAAAGCCGCCGGTACGCATCGTGCATACCGGCGGCTGATTTGTTCTGTCGGAAGATACAATAAAAAGCACCCGCAATGCGAGTGCTTCTTCGTGGAGGCGCGAACCAGATTTGAACTGGTGATCACGGTGTTGCAGACCATTGCCTTACCACTTGGCTATCGCGCCGTGATTGAAAGCGGATTACGGGGCTCGAACCCGCTACCTCCACCTTGGCAAGGTGGCGCTCTACCAGATGAGCTA